>JBLRXA010000107.1:0-11121 GCA_047920955.1 Methylobacter sp.
GATAACCGCTTACTTCAATTGGTGTTTTGTTAAAAGACTTTTGAGTACTTACTTACATGCGGGGTTGTTGCAGGCCTAACTCGAATTCATGGTACAAGGGCAGTGGCGTGCGGTGCAGCGCAGTGGACAAAACGACAGGCAGTTTATGCGCTAGGCTGTTTTTCAGCGCGGACAGGAAGGCGGGCGATATGGCTTCCGTGAACACTTGTTCAAGCGGCTGATTGAGCGCGGCGGCTTCCTCGATGCCGCTGTGTTTGGCGATCCAGTCATTCCAGAGCAACACTTTGCCGGCCGTGTTGACGGCACACAGGCCGATATTCAGCGCATTGGAGATGTCTTCGGTATCAAAATGTTTTACACCCGATGTTACCGGCGCGTGTTGTGCGGCATTTTTGCCATTGGCCGGGTTGGGGCTGGCGGACGGGGTAAAATGCAGGTCGTTCATGACAGTTTGCCAAGGAACTGGTCGACATGGGAGACCAGGTTAGTCAGCGATGCGGAGCTGAGCAGGAATACCAAGTTACCGGCGGTAAGCCGTTTTTCAATGGTCAGATTGATGTGCAACACCATGACATAGGGCTGGCTGGTATTTTTTCTGAGCCGATATAATATTTCATCAGCCGAAGCCACTGCGTAATGGGGCAGCGAGCTTTCCAGGGTGAAGTTGAGTATGTCGGCCATGGCCGACAGGCAGGCGTTCAGGATGATATTGCCCAATTCGCACATGGCTTCATGTTCGAACTCTGCCAGTTCTTCAAGGCTCATTTGAGAACCCATCATGTCGCCTACGATTTTTAAGGCTTGCTCTTCGGTAAATAACAGCACCGCCTCGGCATTAAACGGCCCGCTAAAGTGCTGGTTGACGGCGCCGAACCGGCCGCTGTTCAGCGATAAGGTGGCGGCACTGATGTCTTCTGCGTTGATCAGCTGCACTGAGGGTACGGAAATACGCACTTCGTCGCCGACAATCTCGCTCAGACTTAATGCAGCACGGCCTGCGCCGATGCTGAATACTTCTGCCAAGGCATCAAGATGAAGTTCGCTGAGGTTATTCATTTATATTTTCTCAAGACAATCTAAGGCGAGGGCGATTGATTTTTCGGTGACCGGTTTCGACACTAAGGTCGTGCCCAGTGAGCGGGCGCGTTCTTGGTGCGTTTCTTGAATGTTTGCCGAGAAAATGACGATTTTTACCGAGGGGTGTTTGGCTAATATTTGTGCGGCGGCATCAGTGCCTGATATGCCCGGCATGTTGATGTCCATGGTGCAATAGTTGGGCAAGTCATCATCGATCTGGGCAATGGCATCTTCGCCGCAGACGGCTTCAGAAATAAGCCAGTCCGGGCGTTGGGCCAGAATGTGCGAGCGGATCAGCATTCTCGATACTTTGCTGTCATCGACGATCAAAAGTTTTTTTGTTGGATTGGCCACAGGCATGATTGATTTTTTTCTGGATTTAAGCGTTTGGTATTCTAACCTGAAAAATAATAGTGTGCGAAGGTATTTTTTACCGTTTTTTGTAGGGTATATGCTTGGTTTATGGGCTTGTACGAAGCGTTTTGGGCGTTAAATGTTAATGCCGGATTGCCGCAATCGTAACCATAAAAACGGGTTAAAAGTTGACATTGCCTTGTATCCAGATTTTTTGGGTATCGGTAGAGAAGGTGTCGGCATCGTAATTGGCGTATTTTGCCAACAATGAATAATGCTTGCCGAATTTTTTAACGGCTTGAAGATCCCATTCCTTACCATAATGGATGCTGCCAGTATCGTCGGTAAAATCGTGATAAATCGCCGAGAGCACAAGGCTGTCATCATCCATGAAGTTGGCGGTGAGGGTGCCGAATACGTCGCGGATGCCGTCGGCAGGCGTTGCCAGGAATATATCGGCCCAGCCCTGGAATGCGTGGTTGGTGCCTAAAGGCGTGTCAAATGTCCTGTTGCGGCCGGAACCGTTAAGTTGTTCCATCGCGCCTTGAAAGCTGACGTTATAGGCGGTAAATCCCGCCATCAGATTGTAACGGTGCGCCTGATAGGGGGTGGAGTGCTGGTAGTCTTCCTGATAACTCCATTCGGCGATGTATAACAGGCTGTAGTGGTCAAAAAATTTCTTCGGTTTGGCGCTGTTAATAAGGCGCAAGCCGTAAGTCTGGCTCGATTTTTCAAAATTTTCGCTTTCCGTATAATCCAGCCAATAGCCATAACCTATCAGGCTGCCGTAGTCGCCGAGGTTATAGTTGAGGTTCAGTATCGGTGCGTTGACCCGTTCGGATGTGGCGGTAAAGGTTTGTATATTGCCAATATAGCCGACATTAATACTCAGGTTTTTAATCGATTTGTTGGTAATCAGCACCGAATCGAACGTGGTTTCCAGTTGCCGCCAGCCGACGTTGCCGATAAAACGGTCGTCATCGAGTTTGATGCGTTGCCGCCCGCCTTTGATAAGGGTATCGGGGACACCGGCATAACTGAGCCACAGCTGGTTAAGCTCATTGTAACCGGGGTCGGCAACAACCGAATAGCCGGGTTTATTGCCGCGCCCATTGTTGTAGTCCGATTGCAATACATGGATACCTTCATATTCGACGAAGCCTTGCAGGCCGTGAAATGTTGGCGACAACAGGCCTAAGCGGGTGCGGATGGTGTTGGCGTTGGCGGTTTTTTGCGGCCCCCTGTCCTGGTTGGCGTGCTCGTAACGGTAAGTGGTGTCCATTTTGACCGCGCCGCCGTTACCGAGTTTAAGCGCATCTTCAACCGATTGGGTGATGTCGGCGGTTGCTGGGTTACTGGTGACTGTTAGTGCTAGTAATGCTAACGATAATGCGCCAGGCGGTGTTTGTTGTTGTTGTTGTTGTTGTTGTGGCATGAAGCCTCCCCAGCATGTGTGAATGAAAAAGCAATATTATAGTTCTATTTGTTATTTTTCATGTGGATATGCAGCGGTTTTAAGAAATAAACCGATATTATGATTTTAAGCCATTAAATTTCAGTTACTTTTGGGCGTCGACGGTCTATCTCGACAGGGCGCCATTATAGGTTTGCCGCTGAAGTGCCGGATAAGCCATTTTTCTACCAATTAGGTTAGCGGTTTGGTTTCGGTTGTTTGGGTATTTTTACGGACAAGTTGGCGAGGGATTCAGGTGGTACCATATCCCCATTTCCATACGCTGTGTGGAAATGGAGTGCTAACAATAGGTAATGGCGGTTTTTTAAGCGGCAAGTTTGCTGATGGCTGTTTTAACTAAATCGTTTAGTTCGGCGCCATCTTGCTGACAATAGTCAATAATCGCTTTGCGCATTCTTGGATCCCATGATTTTAAAATATGGTTTTTTATGCCTTCCGCAGCGATGTCTTTGTCGGGTTCGGAGTTAAAGAAATTGCCTATATCGTTGGCCATTTTGATCAGTCGTTCTATTTTCATTTGTTAATCACACGTTAAGTTGCTATGGGTTAAGCGTTGCGGGTGGGTATAAATCACATGCTGGTTATCGCGGGCAAAACCGATTAAGGTGAGGCCGGTTTCATCAGCTAAACGTATGGCCAGTCCGGTCGGGGCGGAAATCGCTGCGAGTAGTGTAATGCCGACCCAAGCGGTTTTTTGTACCATTTCATAACTGGCACGGCTGGTTACGATGACGAAACCGGCCGACAAATCTTTGCCGCTACGCAGTAAAAAACCGATCAATTTATCCAGTGCGTTATGGCGGCCTACATCTTCCCGTAGTTCTAAAACGCCTTGTCCTGGCACAGCCCAGGCGGCGGCATGTACTGCCCCGGTCAGTCGGTTTAGTTTCTGATGCCGCTTAATGTCGCTTAAAGCGGCGCGTAATTGCTCGGCCGACAGGCTTAAATCGCTGCTAACCGCATTCGGTTGGCGGATGGCTTGCTTTAAAGTGCTCGCGCCACACAGGCCGCAGCCGGTGCGGCCGGTTAAATTGCGGCCTTTGTCGGACATACATTGGAAGCGGTTTTCGGGGATTTTCACTTGCACTTCGATGCCGTTTGAACGGTTATAAACCCGTGCAGACAATAATTCTTTAGGGCTTTTGATGATGCCTTCGGTGATGCTGAAACCCAGTGCAAATTCTTCAAGATTAGTCGGGGTCGCCAGCATGACAACATGCGGAACCCCGTTGTAAATCAGTGAAATCGGCACTTCTTCGACAATATAATCCTGCACTTGCTCATGTTGGCCATCGCGCCAGCGGTCAACGGTGTGCTGTTGGTAGCTAGGCCAGCCTAAATCCAGCGATAAGGATTCGGCAATTGCTCTCTGCATGGTGTTATATCCTGTATCCACGCAGTTGAGTACTGTTAGTCATGGCTGATGCCCTGTTCCAGTAAGTCGAGTTGTTTTTCTGAAAACGCGCTGTATTCCTGTTGCCATTCTGACGGTTGGCTGACCTTGGTGATTTGCACAGCCGTTACTTTATATTCCGGGCAGTTAGTCGCCCAGTCGGAATTGTCGGTGGTGATGACATTGGCGCCGGATTCCGGGAAATGGAAGGTGGTGTAAACCACGCCGGGCTGTACTCTGTCGCTGACCAGTGCGCGTAACACGGTTTCACCGGCGCGGCTTTTAATGCCGACCCAGTCGCCAGTGTTGACGCCGCGATCTTCAGCATCATGCGGATGGATTTCCAGGCGATCTTCCTCATGCCAGGCGACATTGTCAGTGCGGCGTGTTTGTGCGCCGACATTATATTGCGACAAAATACGCCCGGTGGTCAAAATCAACGGGAACATCGGCGTGATTTTTTCGATAGTCGGCACATATTCGGTCAGCATGAACAAGCCTTTGCCATTGTCGCGCAGGAAATGCTCGGTGTGCATAATCGGTGTGCCTTCCGGCGCTTCGTCATTGCACGGCCATTGTACACTGCCGAGGCGGTCGATTTTTTCGTAACTGACGCCGCTAAAGCTCGGTGTCAGCCGTGCGATTTCGTCCATGATTTCCGACGGATGCTTGTAATTCATTGGGAATCCCAGTGCATTGGCCAGCATTTGGGTGACTTCCCAATCCTGATAGCCTGCTAATGGCGACATCACTTTGCGTACCGGTGAAATACGGCGTTCGGCATTGGTAAAGGTGCCGTTCTTTTCCAGAAAAGATGAACCGGGCAGGAAAACATGGGCAAATTTGGCGGTTTCGTTGAGGAATATGTCCTGCACGATAACGCATTCCATGGCGCGTAACGCGGCATGAACGTGTTTGATGTCCGGGTCGGATTGGGCAATGTCTTCGCCCTCGCAGTACAGTCCCATGAAGCTGCCGTCCAAAGCCGCCTCAAACATATTCGGAATGCGCAGGCCGGGTTCGGCGCTGAGCTTGGCCTGCCATGCGTTTTCAAATAGCGAGTGAGTGGCAGGGTCAGAAACATGGCGATAGCCGGGGAATTCATGCGGGAACGAACCCATGTCGCAAGAACCCTGCACGTTATTTTGCCCGCGTAGCGGATTGACGCCGGCACCGTCGTGGCCTAAGTTGCCGGTTGCCATAGCCAGGTTGGCAATGCCGATGACGGTAGTGGAGCCTTGGCTGTGTTCGGTCACGCCCAAGCCGTAATAAATCGCGGCGTTTTTGGCGCTGGCATAAAGCCGTGCGGCGGCTCTGAGTTCGGCGGCGGGAACACCCGTTATCGCTTCGCTGGCTTCAGGCGAATGATGTGCCTGTGCCACAAAAGTTTTCCATTTGGCAAAAGACGCAACATCGCAACGCTCATTAACAAAGGCTTCGTCGATGAGGTTTTCGCTAACAACAACATGGCCGAGCGCATTAATTATGGCGACATTGGTGCTGGGCCGCAGTTTTAAATGGTGGCTGGCTTTGACGTGCGGGGATTTGATCAAATCAATTTCACGCGGGTCAATCACGATCAGCTTGGCGCCCTGACGCAGGCGTTTTTTCATTTGTGAACCGAATACCGGATGGCCGTCGGTAGGGTTGGCGCCCATTACTAAAATGACATCGGCTTGTAATACCGAGTCGAAATCCTGGGTACCGGACGATTCACCAAAGGTTTGTTTTAAGCCGTAACCGGTCGGCGAATGGCAAACCCGCGCACAGGTATCGACATTGTTATTGCCGAAACCCGCACGAATCAGTTTTTGCATAATGTAGACTTCTTCGTTGGTGCATCGGGAAGAGGTGATGCCGCCGATTGAGTCTTTGCCGTATTTGGCCTGGATGCGTTTTAATTCCGACGCGGCATGATTAATGGCTTCTTCCCAGCTCACTTCCTGCCAGGCATCTTTAATGCTGGCGCGGATCATAGGCTTGGTGATGCGGTCTTTGTGCGTGGCGTAACCGAAGGCAAAACGGCCTTTGACGCAGGAATGGCCGTGGTTGGCTTTGCCGTCTTTGGCCGGTACCATGCGGATCACTTGTTCGCCTTTCATTTCTGCGCGGAACGAGCAACCAACGCCGCAATAAGCGCAGGTGGTCACAATCGCATGTTCCGGCTGGCCGTTATCGATGACCGATTTTTCCATCAGCGTGGCAGTGGGGCAGGCTTGTACGCAAGCGCCGCAAGAGACGCATTCCGAATCCATGAACGCTTGGTTTTGGCTGGGCGATACTTTGGAATCGAAGCCGCGACCGTCGATGGTTAAGGCAAAAGTGCCCTGGGTTTCTTCGCAAGCCCTAACGCAACGTGAGCACACGATACATTTGCTGGGGTCAAAACTAAAGTAGGGGTTGCTTTCGTCTTTTTTGGCGTTCAGATGCGTTTCAACTGGGTTGTAACGCACTTCGCGCAAACCAACGGCACCGGCCATGTCCTGCAGTTCGCAATCGCCATTGGCCGAACACGTCAGGCAATCCAGCGGGTGATCGGAAATGTACAGTTCCATGATGCCGCGACGCACATCGGCCAGTTTTTTGTTTTGTGTGACAATCTTTAAGCCTTCCGCGACCGGCGTCGTGCAAGATGCAGGCATACCCCGTCCGCCTTCGATTTGCACCACGCAAAGACGACAAGAACCAAACGGTTCGATGCTGTCGGTAGCGCATAGTTTAGGGATTTCAATGCCGATGCTTGCCGCAGCACGCATGACCGAAGTGCCTACCGGCGCGGTTACCGTAAAGCCATCAATTTCCAGTGTGACCAGGTTTTCGCTGCTGGCGGCTGGTGTGCCAAAATCTTTTTCTTTATTTATGCTCATGGAGGTTTCCTCGTGTCACTGGCGTTTATCTGGTCGTTGTTGTCGCTTAAAGAAGCGGAACACAAAATTTATGCTGCCATTGCTGGTCGCGGCTTCGATGCAGGTTCCGGTAGTTCCCGACCCATCGCTGTCCATGCCTGCATCCAGGCGCTGATAGCATCGTTCATTTCTTGTATCGCCTCAATCGGGGTATCTCCAAAGGCACTGCAATCTGGCAAGTCAGGAGCGATAGCGATATAACCATTGTCTTCATCGCTCCAAAAAACTTCAATTAAGTATCTATTGGTTGCCATATTTTTTTTACCATGTCTCGCAACTGTCGAAGTTGATAGGGTTTGGCAGTGCCATTCCGATTTTGGAAATTAAGTAGCTTGATTTCATCATTCCTCCCGTAAACAACGTGGGAACCTTGTCCGCTTTTTCGAGAAAACCCGATTAGCTCGGCCACTTTACAAGCGTCTTCAAATCTTATCGAAGCAGTGGCATCGAAAATCGACAGCAGCAACTTATCATGTTTTGTCATTTAACAATGTTACGTTACGCATCAAGCCCGAAATCTTCAGGAAAATGGTTTAAAGCACTCAATACAGGATAAGGCGTCATGCCGCCTAATGCACAAAGGGAGCCATTGAGTAAGGTGTCGCACAGATCGCGTAACAAGGGGATATTTTTATTGAGACTCTGGCCGTTGATAATCTCGTCCATAACTTCTACGCCACGGGTCGAGCCGATGCGGCAAGGTGTGCATTTGCCACAGGACTCAATTTTGCAAAACTCCATGCTGTAGCGCGCCATTTCGGCCATATTGACGGTATCGTCAAAAACGACAATGCCGCCATGTCCCAGTACCGTCCAGTTTGCGGCAAAGGCTTCGTAATCCAAGGGCGTATCAAATTGCGCTTCAGGCAGATAAGCGCCAAGCGGGCCGCCGACCTGGACGGCCTTAATCGGTCTGCCGGACGCTGAGCCGCCGCCAAAATCATAAAGCAGTTCGCGTAAGGTCAAGCCAAAGCCCAATTCGACCAAGCCGGGGCGTTTGATGTTGCCGGCCAATTGCAGCGGCAAAGTGCCGCGTGAGCGTCCCATGCCAAAATCGCGGTAATAATCGCCGCCTTTATCCAAAATAACTGGTACTGACGCCAGCGAAATAACATTGTTGACCACGGTAGGTTGACCGAACAAACCGCTAATGGCAGGTAAGGGCGGTTTAAAACGCACCAGTCCGCGTTTGCCTTCCAGGCTTTCCATCAGTGAGGTTTCTTCACCGCAGACATAAGCGCCGGCGCCCAGCCTGACTTCCAGATGAAAAGTCTTGCCGCTGCCTTGAATATTTTCGCCCAGATAACCTGTTTTATAGGCGGAGGCAATGGCGGCATTGAGTATCTCTAATGCGTGAGGATATTCGACCCGCAGATAAATATAGCCTTGAGTAGCATCGACGGCTAAGCCGGCAATAGTCATGCCTTCGATCAATACGAACGGGTCGCCTTCCATAACCATACGGTCGGAAAAAGTGCCGGAATCGCCTTCATCGGCATTGCAGATGATGTATTTTTGCGGCGATGCGGTATTGAGCACCGTTTTCCATTTAATGCCGGTTGGAAAGGCAGCGCCGCCACGGCCGCGTAAACCGGAATCGGTTACCGCTTGGACGATTTGTTCTTGAGTCATGGCCAGCGCATTGCTTAAGCCGCGATAGCCGCCATTTTCAACATAGTCAGTTAAGCTGACTGGGTCGGTTTTGCCGATACGGGCAAAGGTCAGGCGTTGTTGTTTTTTGAAATAATTAAGTTCTTCAGTCAGGCCTAAGCCCAGCGCGTGTGTGCCGCCTTCTGTAAAGTCTGCATCGAACAAGCCGGATACGTCGCTAGCCTGAACGGGGCCGTAGGCTACGCGTCCTTGAGTAGTCGCCACTTCAACCAATGGTTCTAGCCAGTACATGCCTCTTGAGCCGTTACGCACCAATTCAATGTTAATGCCGCGTTTTGCGGCTTCCTGAGCGATGGCTGTAGCAACACGATCTGCGCCCAATGAAACGGCGCTGGAATCGCATGGAACATAAATAGTGGTACTCATGCCGATGCCTCTATGTTATTAATGATCGCATCAAAACTGTCCCCCGATACGCGACCGTAAATCGCCTTGCCGATTTGCATGGCCGGTGAACAGGCGCAGTTGCCTAAGCAATAAACAGGCTCTAGGGAGAATTTGCCGTCTGCAGTTGTTTCATGAAAACCAATGCCCAATGTGCTTTTAACATGATCTTCCAGCTTTCGCCCGCCCAGTGCTTGACAGGATTCTGCCCGGCAAAGATGAATGGTTTGTTGCCCCGGCGGCGTATCTCTGAAGTAGTGGTAAAAGCTGATGACGCCATGTACTTCGGCGCGGGAAAGGCTAAGTGCAGCTGCGATGGCCGGTACGCTGTCTGCTGGAATGTAACCTAGAGCATCTTGTATGCCGTGCAAAATAGGTAAAAGCGCGCCGGGTTTATCTTTAAGAGTGGCGATTATTTCTTGCACGGTTGCTTGCATAGTCCCTGATTCTGTCATGATCGTCTCAATAAAGGTGAGTCCATTCAGATAAAAACAACAGTTGCTCCTAACCGCTGTATATTTAAGTGTGTCGAATAGGATAGCACAAGATATTTTGGCTGTAAAAACAGCTAAAATAGGCAAGAAATGTAAGTTTTTTGGTGGGTGTTGCTTATGTTGCTATTTATTAATGAATATTTTTTAAATGCGGCAGCTTAAAATAATTTGCTCGTTTTTACGCAATAGACTGTTTACATGGGGCGCGTGATGTTTCAGCTCTTGCTTTTTGGTGTCCCGAATTCAGGTAATAATGCACATAAACATAAATTGAGTTGCCAACTTTTAATGAAATACGTATTATATGGGGTTCTCTAATAAGTATGTAGCCCGTTGTGGGTAATGTGAAGTGATATGAAACCAGAAATTCATCCAGAATATAAGCAAATTACCGTGACTTGCGGTTGTGGCAATAAATTTGAGACCGGTTCTGTATTGGGTAAGGATTTGCAAATTGAGGTTTGTTCTTCATGCCATCCTTTTTATACAGGAAAACAGCGTGTTGTTGATACAGCTGGACGTGTTGATAAATTCCGTAAAAAATATGGCAAATAAATGTTCGTGTTTTTTGCTAGGCAGTTGATCTAAATCTATCACATGGAAAAAACGTTGGGTGTAGAAGTTTAGTTCTTTGGGGCGGAAGTTCGCGTACTTTTATTTCTGTCTTGTGGTTGTAGTAAAAAAGAAAGCCAGTGCAGCTTTGTTGTGCTGGCTTTTTTGTGCTTACGTTTTGTCGCTGCGCTGTGTCTAAAGCGAGTCAAAACCCGATAGCCCTTCAATGGACCAGTTATTGAAATCAAGAATGCCTTCCTGGTCATCTCCGTTTTTGTAATTAATGCGGCATGCGTATTTTTTTGTGCTTGTGCTTGTTGTGGGGCTAGTAATGTCAACTTCGGCGTTAATTACATATTGATAATTGCCCAGGCTCCAGGCGTTAATTGGCTTTTCAGAAAAGCTAATGGATGTGTCTGGGTCGATCTTGGATTTGATATAGTTATTGCAGTGACTAAAGGCAAGGGCGGTTAGCGGTGTGGAGATGGCCAGCTGGTCGCCTTGGTCGTTGCTGTCAACAAGAAATAGATCTGATTGGATCACTTTGTGAACGAAAGGCATGACCACTTCTTTTTGGAGTAGAAGCAAGACTGACAAGGCGACGATAAAAATCAGGATGGAATATTTTTTCATGAAATCAAAATTGGCTGGGTTAGAAAAATAATTAAAGTAAAAAGTTGATTTTAGCAGGAATCAATATATTAGGCGTACATGAATTTAGTAGGCAAGGCTTCCATCATAAAGAAATGCATTTGATGCTTGTTTTTGACTTGACAAGGTTAATTGAACTGGTAGACTGACAGCTCACTAAATTGA
>JBLRXA010000108.1:0-11084 GCA_047920955.1 Methylobacter sp.
CCAAACCACCCCCCCCATTTCCTCAGCAACATCCACATTCCCCATCAAAACCCCAATTAACAAATCATCCTCCATCCCCAATAACTCAATAAACAAATCGCGCTCCTGCTGATCCGCCGCCGGATAATCTATGTCCAGATAGCGGTTCAACAGCTTATCCAGCTCCTTGGTTCCGCGTCGGCATTGCCACTTTAACTTGGCCAGTTCGTCCATCAGCCTAGCTTTCTTTGTACCAGCATTTTTTTGGTTTCGGCGATGGCTTTGGCCGGGTTCAAGCCTTTGGGACAGGTGTCGGTGCAGTTCATAATGGTATGGCAACGATACAATTTAAACGGGTCTTCCAATTCGTCCAGGCGTTCGCCGGTGCTTTCATCGCGGCTGTCGACCAGCCAGCGGTAGGCTTGCAGTAAAATCGCAGGGCCTAGGTAACGCTCGCTGTTCCACCAGTAACTGGGGCAACTGGTCGAGCAGCAGGCGCACAGTACGCAGTCGTATAAGCCATCGAGTTTTTCCCGGTCTTCTTTGCTTTGCAGACGTTCGGAATCCGCTGGCGCTGGAGTTTGGCTTTCTAGCCACGGTTTGATTGAGGCGTATTGCGCATAAAAATGGGTCAAATCGGGTACCAGGTCTTTGACGACTTGCAAATGCGGCAAGGGGTAGATTTTAATGGTGCCGGCATAGGAATCAATGGCTTTGGTGCAGGCCAGCGAGTTTTTGCCGTTGATGGTCATTGCGCAGGATCCGCACACGCCTTCGCGGCAGGAACGCCGAAAGGTCAGGCTGCTGTCGATTTCGTTTTTGATTTTCAATATCGCGTCCAGCACCATCGGGCCGCAACTGTCCATGTCCAGCTCGAAGGCATCGATGCGCGGGTTTTCGCCAGATTCGGGATCCCAGCGATAGACTTCAAAGCGGCGGATGTTGGTGGCGCCAGCGGGCGCTGTAAAGGTAAGGCCTTCGATTAAAATCGAGTTTTTAGGCAGGGTAAATTCAGCCATTAGTTTATTCTCTTCTGAGTGGAATCCGGGATAATCATCATAACAATCTGGTATTGCTATGCCGACCTAAACGTTTATCAAAGGTATATAAGACTGCATCAACGTATGAACTTTCGGTCAAAATCAAACAATCGGCAAAATCTGCACGGCTTTGGCGAAATAATTCGATGGCGACTTTAAAATTTTCAGGACGTTGCAGAATAAAAGCAGGATTAACCAACAAATGTTCAAGCACTGTCAATAAAGTAGCTTTATCTATTTTATAAACTTTTGCCAACACCCAAGTACATTCTATTTGCACGATTTGAGATAAATAAACGTTCTGCGCATTTTCAACCAAATCACGGGCAATTTTCGTTTGTCCTGGCTGCCCTATATCTTCAACGATGACACGAACTAAGACATTAGTATCAATCGCTATCACTTATTGCACCCTCAATAATACCTTGCTCAATTTCGGCCAATGTCGCAGTAATCGGTGTTTTTATTAAACCAAATGCCGACTTAATACTCAGTTGCGCGTCATCGTTCGACGATGCTGGCAATGTTTCAACAATGTGGCATTGTTTTTCCGGCAATAAATTTAAAAAACCGACAACTTGGCCATAAATGCTCTCGTCTATTTCCAATGTGAGTGTTTTCATGTCATGTCTCTCCAAAGCGTGTATTAATAAACCCGCTCTTTGGGCGGAATAACCTCGATTTCATCGGTCAAGGTGTACATGTGTACCGGCCTATAATCGATTTTCACCTGATCGCCGTCGAGCCAGGTCAGCGTATGCTTGAGCCAGTTTTCGTCGTCGCGTTTTGGATAATCTTCGCGGGCATGGCCGCCCCGGCTTTCGGTGCGGTTACCTGCGGCGTTGATCGCCACGGCGGCTTGGCTTAAAAGGTTATCCAATTCCAGCGTTTCGACCAGATCGGTATTCCAAATCAACGATTTATCGGCGACTTTGACATCGGCAAAGGTTTTTCTAATGTCCGCTATCGCCTTGATGCCTTCGGCCAGCGTGACCCCGGTTCTGAACACGGCGGCTTTGGCTTGCATGGCTTTTTGCATGTCCAGACGAATGTCGGCGGTCGAGCGGCTGCCGCCTGCGTTGCGGATGTTATCGAAACGGGCAAGCGCTTTATCGCAGGCCGTGCTGGCCAGCGGTTTTTGTCTTGAGCCCGGTTTAATCAGTTCGGCGCAACGTATCGCGGCGGAACGGCCAAACACCACCAAATCGAGCAACGAGTTTGAACCCAAGCGGTTGGCGCCATGCACCGACACGCAAGCGGCTTCGCCGATTGCCATCAAACCCGGCACCACCGCATCGGGATCGCCGTCTTTCAAGGTCACCACTTCGGCTTTGTAATTGGTCGGGATGCCGCCCATGTTGTAATGCACGGTCGGCAGCACCGGAATCGGCTGCTTAGTCACATCGACGTTGGCGAAAATGCGCGAGGTTTCGGAGATGCCCGGCAGGCGTTCGTGAATGATGGCCGGATCAAGATGCTCGATATGCAAATAGATATGGTCTTTCAGCGGCCCTACGCCGCGTCCTTCGTTGATTTCAATGGTCATTGCCCGGCTGACCACGTCGCGCGAGGCGAGGTCTTTGGCCGATGGCGCATAGCGTTCCATGAAACGCTCGCCTTCTGAATTGGTCAGATAACCGCCCTCGCCTCTTACACCTTCGGTAATCAGACAGCCCGCGCCATAAATGCCGGTCGGGTGAAACTGGATGAACTCCATATCCTGTAACGGCAAACCGGCGCGCAAGGCCATCGCGTTGCCGTCGCCGGTGACGGTGTGCGCCGAGGTCGAGGAAAAAAACGTGCGCCCGTAGCCGCCGGTCGCCATCACGGTCATTTGCGTTTTAAACAAATGCAACGAGCCGTCATCCAGACACCAGGCCAACACGCCGCGACATTCGCCGTCTTGCATGATCAAATCCAGGACAATGTATTCGACGAAAAATTCGGCCTTATGTTTTAGCGATTGCTGGTACAAGGTATGCAAAATGGCGTGGCCGGTTTTGTCAGCGGCGGCACAGGTACGTTGCGCGGTGCCTTTGCCGTAATGCGTGGTCATGCCGCCGAAGGCGCGTTGGTAGATAAGACCGTCGGCGGTACGCGAAAACGGTACGCCGTAATGTTCCAGCTCAATCACAGCGGGAATGGCTTCGCGGCACATATATTCGATAGCGTCCTGATCGCCCAGCCAGTCGGAACCTTTGACCGTGTCGTACATGTGAAAGCGCCAGTCGTCTTCGCCCATATTGCCCAGCGCCGCGCTGATGCCGCCTTGCGCCGCAACGGTATGGCTACGGGTGGGAAATACTTTACTGATGCAGGCGGTCTTTAAGCCCTTTTCCGCCATCCCCAAGGTGGCGCGAAGCCCCGCGCCGCCTGCGCCGACCACAATGACATCGTAACTATGTTCAATAATTTTATAAGCTGCGGCCATGATTTACCCTATCGATACAACGCGAAACACGGCCAGCAAAGCCGCAATCGCCAAAAACAAAAATGCCAGATTAACCACCCAGATTGAGATAATCTTGGGTGCTTCGGCAGCGACATAATCTTCAATGACCACCTGCAAGCCTAACGCGGCATGATAAAAAGCGGCAACAATCCAAGCGACAATGCAGACCGTATTCAGTGGTGCTGCCAGCCAAGCCAAGGTCTGCGGATAAGGCGCGGTCAGGCTCAAACCCAGAAAATAAATCAGCCAAAAAGACAAGGGAATCAGCGCCACGGCGGTGACGCGCTGCATCCACCAATGCCCGGTTCCGCTTTTGGCCGAACCCAGGCCACGCACTCTGGAAATTGGCGTTCTATAGTCCATAAATCCCCCAAGCCAACGTCATCAAGGTCAGCGCCAACGAAGCCGCCAGTTCAATGATGGCGTAGCGGTTTAGCGTAGCGGCTTCGAAACTGCTGCCCGCATCCCAAATCAAATGGCGGACGCCGTGGCACAAATGAAAAAACAGCGCATAAACAAAGCCCCAGAGCACCAGCTTGAACAGCCACAGATCCAACAGGTTTTGCATGGCAACATAACAATCCACGCCGCCTGCCAACGCCGAAACGACATAAACGAACAGCAGCAAACCGGCAGTGAGCATAACGCCGGTCATGCGGTGGGTGATGGAAATAATGCCGGTCAACGGCAATCGGTAGACTTGCAAATGCGGGGATGTGGGTCGATTGGTCTTTGTCGCCATAGTGTTATCCGGTGGTTGTAGGGTATTTCAAGCAAAAGTCGATGCCTCGTTGCTGTTTTCCCGTTAGGCAAATTTAGGCATAACTGACGGTATCAGCAATGTCATGTTGTATCACATATTGCCTATGCCCGCTAAGGTAAAAACCGGAAAAATGCGTCTCTGGAATCGTTGCGGCGAGCGTTTTCAATCTTATAAACAATTTTGAAAAAATGAAATTTTCCCGGCTAGGATCAGGAAAGTTGCCCAATACCTTTGCTTCGGTTTTATGAATAATAAGCCATTTTAATTAATGGCATTAATGACATGAACCGTTTAACCTTAATATTGTTGAGTTTCCTATCATTCCCCGTGGCCTCCCTTGCCCACGGCCCCACGCCGCAAAAAGCCAAAGAAAGCATCACCATTAACGCGCCTGTTGATGTCGTTTGGAATGCCGTCAAGCAATTTGACGCCATCGCCAGTTGGCATCCTGATGTCAAAACCAGCACGGGCGATGGTGTCAATGCCTCAGACGGCACCCGCACTCTTACCCTGCAAAATGACGGGCAACTGGTGGAAAGCCTGGATTATTACAGCGATAAAGACCATGAATACAATTACCGGCTTAAAACCGAAAATGTAACGGCATTTCCGGCCAGTTCGTACACCACTAACCTTCAGGTAACGGCGGGCGATGCAGGCAGCAGCGTGGTCACGCTAAAAAGCCGTTTCTACCGGGGCGATACCGGCAATACGCCGCCCGAAACATTGAATGATGAAGCTGCGGTTAAAGCGATGAATGCGTTTTTTAAGGATGGTTTGGCGGGGCTAAAACAACAGCTGGAAAAATAATGATGTGAAAGGTGAAAGGTGAATTGCCCCTTTCGCCTTTTATCATTCGCAGATTAATTCTCGCGTACTTCAATAAGACCTTGTCGGCTTGCCAGCAAGGTCAGCTCGGCCAGCGTTTCCGCGCCCATTTTTTCTTTGATGACAGTACCGTGGTTACATACCGTTTTGTAACTCAAACACAGTTTTTCCGCCGCTTTTCTGACCGTATAGCCATTCGCCAACAAACAAAACACGTCGAATTCCCTCGGCGAAAGCAGCTTGATTTTTTCCGCTTCGTCCTGCTCGCCCGCCATCGAAACCGCCAGTTGCTGGGCAATTTCAGGATCGACATAAGTCCCGCCTTGGGCGATTTTATACACCGCAGTCATCAGCGTTTCAGGCACACTGCTTTTAGTGATATAGCCCCTGGCTCCGGCCGCAAGCGCCCGCGTCACATAGACCAATTCATTGTGAATGCTGAATACCAGGATTTTACAGTGCGGATCGCGATTGAGCAGCCGTCTGATGCTCTCAAAACCGCCGATGCCCGGCATTGATAAATCCGTCACCACAATATCAGGGTGATGTTGATTGTACAGTTGACACGCCATTTCGCCCCGGTCTGCCTCATAAATCTGGCCGATTTTATCGGATAAGGAAAGATAGGCTTTGTAACCCGTCCGCACCACGGCATGATCATCCACCAATAACACACTAATCTTACCCGCCACTACTTTGCTCCTTAACGCCTTAAAACAGCCATCATGCCTGTTTATAAACGCCAAATCGATAGGAGCTTTTCCCGTTTTATCACGCCCAACGGTATGGGAAGTTTTCTCGGTTTATTCCGGGATTTTTCCCGCCGATTTCCAGGCTTATTCCGTAACGCTGCACACAAGCGCTCCCGTACCATGGGCGCCTGCTCAGCCCTGCCGCTCAATGAGGCATTGCGAACGTTTTGATCAAGAAAGCGGGTTACTTTACTTAACCTTCATTGATACGCACGGGCTTAGCTTTATATAAGCACAACAACCATAACCCCTGGAGGAACTATGCGGATTTCCAAATTCACCCGCACCGCTGTCGCATCCGCTGTCTGTAGCGGCGCCTTATTATCGGTTTCGATACCGGCACAGGCCAACAAAGCCCTGGACAGACTATCGAAAGAAGACACTAACTGGGTCATGCAGACCAAAGACTACGGTGCCACCCACTTTAGTGAAATGACGCAGATTAACTCGCACAACGTCCAACATCTACAGCCGGTTTGGTCGTTTTCCACAGGTGTTCTGAACGGGCATGAAGGCGGGCCGCTAGTTATCGACGGCATCATGTATGTGCATACGCCTTTTCCTAACAATATTTTTGCCATTGATCTGGATGAGCCGGAAAAGATTTTGTGGGAATACAAACCGAAGCAAAACCCCGCTGCCCGTGCGGTCGCCTGTTGCGACGTGGTGAACCGAGGCTTGGCTTACGCGCCTGCCGGGGATGGTTATCCGGCGACTATTTTCCAGAATCAACTGGACGGCCATATCGTCGCGTTAAACGCGAAAACAGGCGAGTTATTGTGGAAAATGGAAAACTCCGACATCGCGATGGGTTCCACGCTGACCGTCGCGCCTTTTGTCGCTAAGGACAAAGTCATCGTCGGCAGCTCGGGCGCGGAATTGGGCGTCAGAGGTTACGCCACCGCCTATAACATCAAAGACGGCAAACAGGCTTGGCGTGTTTACGCCACCGGCCCTGATGAAGATATAAAACTCTCAAAAGATTTTAACAGCGCCAACCCGCATTACGGCCAGTTCGGACTGGGCCTTAAAACCTGGGAAGGCGACGCCTGGAAAATCGGCGGCGGCACTAACTGGGGCTGGTATGCGTTCGACCCCGATCTGGACATGCTCTATTACGGCTCAGGCAACCCTGCGCCGTGGAATGAAACCATGCGTCCGGGCGACAACAAATGGACGATGACCATCTGGGGCCGCGACATCAACACCGGCGAAGCGAAATTCGGCTATCAAAAAACGCCGCATGACGAATGGGATTACGCCGGCGTCAACTACATGGGCTTATCGGAGCAGCTCGTTGACGGCAAAATGACCAAACTGCTGACCCACCCCGACCGCAACGGTCTGGTTTATACCCTGAACCGTGAAAACGGCGATTTGGTCAACGCCTTTAAAATCGACGATACCGTCAACTGGGTTAAAAAAGTCGATTTAAAAACCGGCCTGCCGATTCGCGATCCCGAGTTTTCGACCCACATGGATCATGAAGCCAAAGGCATTTGCCCGTCCGCGATGGGTTACCACAACCAGGGTATCGAATCTTACGATCCGAACAAGAAACTGTTCTTCATGGGCACCAACCATATCTGCATGGACTGGGAACCGTTCATGCTGCCTTACCGTGCCGGTCAGTTCTTTGTCGGCGCGACGCTGAACATGTATCCGGGGCCTAAAGGCACCTTGGGCCAAGTTAAAGCAATGAACTCCGTGACCGGCAAATTCGAATGGGAAATCCAGGAAAAATTCGCGGTCTGGGGCGGCACCACCGCAACAGCGGGCGACCTGGTTTTCTACGGCACCTTAGACGGCCACATCAAAGCGCTGGATTCACGGAACGGCAAAGAATTATGGAAGTTCAAACTGCCTTCCGGCGTTATCGGCCATCCGATTACCTTTGGACATAAAGGCAAGCAATATGTGGCGATTTACTACGGTGTCGGCGGCTGGCCCGGCGTTGGTTTGGTGTTCGACTTGCAAGACCCTACCGCAGGTTTGGGTGCAGTCGGCGCGTTTAAAGAACTGGCGCACTACACGCAACAAGGTGGTGGTGTGATGGTTTTCGCATTGGGCTATTAAAACGTAACGGGTGTTGTTTCGGAGTCCAAAGCTGGCTTTGGACGATATACACGTACAAGGCCAGCCTTGTACTCCAGAAAGATTTAAGGCTGTCGTGTGAACAAAAATCAGCCTGAGTCGTTGCATGAAACCTGCATACAGGTGCGGATTTATTCGCACCTGTTTTAAACCGGCATTAATGAGAGTAACTATGCAGATAAACAAGTTTTTAATAACAGCTCTGTGTTTGGGGGGCAGTTTGGCAATAAGCCAAGCCAAAGCTGAAGCCAACAAACCGCTAAAAGTCTGCGCGGCGGAAAACGAAATGCCTTATTCCAATAAGGCAGGCGAAGGCTTCGAGAATAAATTGGCGGAACTGATAGGCAAAGCCCTGGGCAGGAAAGTCGAATATGTTTACTGGAGCGACCCGCGTTACTACATCCGGGACACGCTGGACAAAGGACTGTGCGATCTGGCAATAGGCCTCGATAACGGCGATCCCCGCGTGTTGACCACCCAGCCTTATTACCGTTCCGGCTATGTTTTCATCTCGCGTGAAGCCGATAAGCTGGAACTGGAGAACTGGGACAGCGAGGCATTACGCAAGGCACAACGCATCGCTTTTGTACCCGGCACACCGCCCGAAGTGATGATGAAGGCGATCGGGCGTTATAACGATATGTTCAATTATTCGCAGGAATTGGTCGGCTTTAAATCCAGGCGCAACCAGTACATTAAATACGAAGCCTCGAAACTGGTCTCCGAGATTTCATCGGGTCATGCCGAGATTGCCGCCCTTTGGGCGCCGTCTGCCGCGCGTTATGTCAAAGCATCAAGCACACCGTTGGTGATGACGCTGATTCCTGACAACAATGTTCGTGCAGACGGACAAAAAGTCGGCTCTCATTTCAGCACCTCAATGGGCGTCCGGAAAAACGATCCAACCTTGCTGGCTCAACTGAACAAGGTTATCGAAGACAATCGGGATGAAATAACCGAACTGCTGGAAGCAGAAGGCATCCCTTTAGTCGATGAACCCGAAAATATTAAATAAATCAGGTCTTACAAATGAACAGAAAAAATTTATTAGCCATTGCGACGGTCAGTCTGGCGTTGACCAGCACGGCGGCCTTCGCGGAAATAACCTTTCGTAACGCCATTACCGGTGCGCCGTTGGATATGAGCGTCGCCAAATCGGGCGGCAACGAAGCCGTTTTCAATCAATTTAAGGAGTCTGGCAAAAACCCTTACAACGGCGATAAGGAAGCCGTGCAAAAAGGTCATGATCTTTATTTGACCGCCTGCTCCGGCTGTCACGGCCACGAAGCCGAAGGTAAATTGGGGCCCGGTCTAGCGGACGACTACTGGACCTATCCGTCTGCCGCTACCGATCAGGGTTTGTTTGAAATCTTGTTTGGCGGCGCCAACGGTATGATGGGGCCGCAATATGTCAACTTATCGACCGATGAAATGCTGTTGATTATGTCCTGGGTACGGGATGTCTATACAGGTAATCCGAAAAAAGCCAAGTGGTTGAAATAAAGAGGAAACACAGATGAAAAAAATGCTTTTGATTAATGCAGGCGTCGTGTTGGCGGCGCTGTCCTATTCGGCCATCGCTTACGACGGTCAAAATTGCAGCGAACCGGGCGTTTGCTGGGAACCCAAACCGGGTTACCCGGAAAAAGTGGCGGGCAGCAAGTATGACCCGAAACATGATGTCAATGAACTGAATAAACAGGCTCAATCGGTTATAGAAATGGAAGAACGCAATAAAAAACGCCAGGAACATTTAGCCAAGACCGGCAAGTTTATTTATGACGTAGACGACATCGAATAGCCCTTGTTTTGGGCATGGATACATTGCGCCTTTCTCCCCCTTGTGAGTCTGTTTGTATCTTATGCCCTTTTTTGTCGTTCCCACCTGCCGTTAAGTTAATGGCTGCATATTTCCAGCGGCTGGAGTGCAAGGCTGGCCTTGCAGTATGGCGCGGTTAGTACAAGGCAAGCCTTGTACTCCATTTGGACTTAACGACAGTGGCGCGGTATGTAGGAATAAAGATTTCGCCGCATAGATGAATCCAGATTTTTTTTATAAAGCCAATGAACCCAGACACCCAACTTACCGACTGGCGCGAGCAAGCGTTACAGTTTGAACAACAAATCAATCAAACCGTTATCGGCCTGCAACCTGCTGTCCGCAATATCGTCCTGGCCGTTTTTGCCAGAGGCCATGTATTGCTGGAAGGCAATGTCGGCGTCGGCAAAACCACGCTGTTAAGAGCGGTTGCCCAAGGCTTGGGCGGCGATTATCAACGGATTGAAGGCACCATCGACCTGATGCCCGCCGACTTGATCTATTACACCTATTTAAACGAACAAGGCCGTCCGTGCGTCGATCCGGGGCCTTTGCTGAAACACGGCGACACGCTCGCCACCTTCTTCTTCAACGAAATCAACCGCGCCCGCCCGCAAGTCCATGCCCTGCTGTTAAGGGCAATGGCCGAGCGCAGCATCAATGCCTTTAACCGCGACTATCATTTTCCGCATATCCAGGTTTTTGCCGACCGCAACCGCGTCGAGAAAGAAGAAACCTTCGAGCTGCCCGCCGCCGCCAAAGACCGCTTCATGATGGAAATCAACATCGACATGCCCAGGGGCGATGCCGAACTGGACGAGCTGATGTTCAATCCCCGTTTTCATGATACCGACCGGCTTATCGCAGGCATCACCAGCAGCGGTATTTACTACCGGCTCAATGAGCTGGCGCAAACCGTGCAGCAACGCAGTCAGACCAGCCCCAAACTCCATGCTTACGCCCTGGGTTTATGGAAAGCCACGCACCAGCCGCAACAATACGGCGTGCAATTAAGCGATGTCGACATGCCGCAATTGTTAATGGCCGGCGCCAGTCCGCGCGGCATGAGTTACTTGATCCGCGCCGCCAAAACCCGCGCCTGGCTGGAAGGCCGGAATCATGTGTTACCGGAAGATTTGCAAGCGGTGTTTCCGGTCTGCATGACGCATAGGCTGTTTTTAAACCCGATGTACGCTTACAGGAAAGAACAGCTGCTACCCGAATTGATCGAGGGAATTTTGAACCAAGTGGCGGCGCCTTAGGAAATTATCAATGAATACATCAATTATCAATGCCGCGCTAATCGCGCTGGCTCTAACAGGCATTGGGGGCTGCACCTCGCCCGCCAAGACTGACG
>JBLRXA010000109.1:0-10958 GCA_047920955.1 Methylobacter sp.
ACTTTGCCGATAGGGCTGAGGGCATGGCGAATGAGGATGGTACAGGCGATTAAACCGCCCATAGTGAGTTCGCCTTCGGTAATCAAATAAACCGCATAAACAACCACACTGACATGGGTCATGCGTTGTAAAAAAGTGGTGAAATTGATCGCAAATGATGAGTAAAAGCGCGATTTCAAACTGAGCTTACTCATCTGGCCGACAGTTTCCTCCCATTTTTTTTGCGATTGACCTTCAGCGCCGGTGCCTTTGATGGTTTCAAGATTAGCTAGCGCCTCGTACAACGTTGCGCCTTTTTGCGAAGAAAAACGGGACAGCTCTTTAGTGATTTTTTTTAGTGGCTGCTGAATTAAATAGCCGCCTAAAACAGCGACAGGGATAACAACAATAGGGATGTAAACCATATCGCCCGCGAGATACCAAATCACCACCAAAAATAAAACGGCAAAAGGCAAGTCGATCAACGCCGTTAGCGTGGCTGATGTCAAAAACTCCCTGAATGACTCGAACTCATTGAAATTATTGGCGAATACGCCGATAGATGCGGGTCTGGATTCCATTTTTATGCCCATAATCCGCTCAAACAGCGTGGCCGATAAAATGATTTCCGCACGTTTGCTGGCCGTATCAATGAAATAACTGCGCAGCGCCTTCATGATGAATTCAAAAATGTAAACGATACTAATGCCTATCGCCAGCACCCACAGCGTTTCCAGTGCATGGTTCGGCACTACCCGGTCATAAACATTCATGACGAAAAGCGGGGTGCTGACGGCAAACAGGTTGACTAGCAAGGAAGCCAGCAATACTTCGGTATAAATCGGCCAGGATTTAAACACCACATCCCAAAACCAGTGGATGGTTTTGGGGGCTTTGATTTCATCGGAACGGTTATCGAAGTGGTGCTGTTCCTGGACAAAAAAGGCCGAACCGGTGTAGTTCTCCGTTAATTCTTCAAGGCTGACAGTTTTGATGCCATCCTGGATTTCCGGTAACAGCACCGTGCAGTTATCGCCTTCGCGGCTGATAAGGATGCAGGCCTGGTCATCATTTAGCAGCAATACGGCAGGCAACACCAGGCTGGAAATACGCGCCAGCGGCCTTGATACCAAACCCGCCGACAAACCGGCCCGTTGCGCCGCACGCGGGAATAAAGCCGGTGTCAATTTATTGTTTTCCAGTGGGAGACCGGCGGTCAGTGCATCGGCTGAATGCGGGTTATGCAGCAGTTTGCATAAGGCGATTAAGGCTTGCAGTAACGAATCATTAAGCGGGGTTTCAACTAACGGTTCCGGCGTGTCAGTTTTGGAAAAGGAAGGCCGGGGCGATGTGGGCGGATTCTCTAAGACGCTGGTAGTCATAGTTATTATTAATTAGGCTGTTAAATAATTGAAGCTATACAAAATTTATACTCGTCATTTAGAATAGCACAATATCTGATATTTGGAATTTAAGGGAACCTAACATGCCTTATGCACTACAAGATGATGCCGGAAAAATTTTAGCCCTTTACGACCGGCCAGAAGACATGAATGCGCACTGGCTGGATGATGACGCCCCCGCTGTCGTCAGTTTTAAACAAGGCTTGTTGGAATCTGCCAAAACGGCGAAACAACTGGCAGCGTCGGATATGGAATTGATCCGGGTGCTTGAGGACGTGGTTGAATTATTGATTAAAAAACAAATTTTTGTGTTTACCGATTTGCCTGAATTTGCCCAGGCCAAACTGTCGAAGCGGCAAAAAATGCGTAGCGATATGGTGTCGCTGACTTCGCTTATCGGCAATGATGATGACGGTATTTTTTAAAAATCGTACCTTAGTACCATTGATGGTGCTATGTTAAAAAACTATGATAATTACCAGCTAACACTTCTTAACATTCAAAAAATTTGTTTTTCTCCTCAATCGACCTAAAAATTTAGGGCACGAGTGGAGGTAAAGCAAATTGACGGAGAATATATAATGAACATTCCCTCAGAAGAACCGGAATCATTGAACTTGGCGGATTTATTAGTCGATGACGGTAATGATGCTTTAAGTGAATACTTGAGGATATCGGTGTCAAACGATGGTAGCGGCGCCACTGTGACCGTCTCGACAACAGATGAACAGCCCGTTGTTTACAGCTCCACATTCCACGGCTCCACTGCAACCGATTTATCGGGAATTTTGGCCGAAATTATCGATTTTGACGATGGGTCGTCAATATAATAAATGTGCCTCTTAATGGAGGCGTTATAAATCAGCCATTTGGCCATTGCCATCCTTGGCGCAAATGGCTGTCTGCTTTCGGTTAATTTTTAGAGCTCGTCACAGAGGTGGCGCGGTTTTTTACCGGCCCCGTTATCTTGGCCCGCTGTCACCACCTTAGGCAGCATGTCTTTCATGCCTTCGCCGCATTTCATTAATTCCTGCATGGCTTTGCTGTTAGATGCTTCTTTGCCGAAGCTCATGGCTTTTTTTACGGCTTCGTCACGTTTGCCGTTGGCGCATAGTGCTTTGGTTTCGGCTTCCATTTGTCTGGCGCGCTGTTCGTAGGCCTGCATTTCAGTCTGGTCGATATTTTGCATGCAGGCTTGCAATCCGAGTGCCTGTTGCATCATTTTCTGGATCTGTTCCTGATTTATTCCGCCGCCGGCAATCGCAGAAATGGGCAATAATAAGATAAAAAAGAGGGCTGTGCGTTTCATCATGGCTCCTAAAATGTTGCTTCAATTAAAAATGGACTCAAAAGAATAACCGTTATACTCCAGAATTTCTTTCATTTTTTTCAGGCCATCCATTTGGATTTGTCTAACGCGTTCCCTGGTTACGCCCAGTTCTTGGGCAACCTGCTCAAGGGTCGAGGACTCGTGTCCGCAAAGCCCATAGCGGCGGCAGATCACTTCACGCTGCTTTTCCGAAAGTTCGAATACCCATTTGGAAATATTGTGCTTAATGCCGTCCTCTTGTATTTTTTCAGCAGGCGACAAGCTTTCGCCATCGGAAATCGAGTCGACTAAAGGTTTATCGAGGTCTTTGCCGTAGGGTATGTCGATAGAGGTGACGCGCTCGTTGAGTTTGAGCATTTTTTCAACTTTGTTGACCGGTATGTCGAGGTGGCGGGCTATGTCTTCAGCGTTGGGCTCGTGGTCGAGTAACTGTGCCAAATGGCGTTGGGTTTTGAGGTAGGTGTTCATTTCTTTGACAATATGAATCGGCAGCCGGATAGTCCGGGTCTGGTTCATGATGGCACGTTCAATCGTTTGCCTGATCCACCAAGTGGCATAAGTTGAAAACCGGAAGCCGCGTTCAGGGTCGAACTTTTCAACGGCGCGGATCAAGCCCAAATTGCCTTCTTCAATTAAATCCAGTAGCGGCAAACCTCGGTGCAGATAACGCCTGGAGATTTTAACAACAAGCCGCAAATTGCTTTCTATCATGATTTTGCGGGCTGTTTCGTCTCCGAGCAAGGCTCTGGAACCATAGAGTTTTTCTTGGTCGGCGGTCAGTAATTGCGAGCGGGCCAGTTCGTTTAAATAAACCCGTGTCGCATCCATGCTCTTATCCTGTTGCGATTCGATAATGACGGCCTCGTCAATATCTAATACGCCATCAATAGCAGAATTTGTCTGGGGGTCATCATCAAAAGACAAACTATCATCGAATACACAAACATCATCATCCAATAACTCAACTAATTCTGCTTTCATGATAACCTCTATTTAAGGGTCGACTGGGATCGAAAGGGTTTTATTATTTTTTCGGTAAAAGGCCCAGCGGATTTACCGGTTTTCCGTTTTTTCTTATTTCGAAATACAGCGAGGCTTTTTTGTGGGCCACCTGGCCCACTTTTGCAACAATGTCGCCTTTTCTTACCGCGTAGCCTTCGGTGACTAGCAATTGGCTATTATTGGCATAAGCACTTAAATACACATCGTTGTGTTTGATAATAAGCAAATTGCCGTAACCGATCAGGCTTTGCCCGCTATAAACGACTTTTCCGGCTTCGGCGGCATGTACGTCCTGGCCTATTTTCCCTGCTATATCGATGCCTTTGCTGTCGGCTTGGGAAAAATAGTTCAAAATTCTCCCTTTTATCGGCCATTGAAAGTTTAACTTTAACATGCTTTCCTTATCAATTGAAATAATTGATTTTTTTTCTAAAGTTTCAGTGTTTTTTTCAGCGGTTTTTTTTGTTGCCGAAGCTTTATTCGGCGGGGTTCCAGCGGAACCGGGCTTATTATTGGATTGAACGCCATCCTTTTTCTGTGAACTAATTCTGCTTGTTACTGCCGCCGGGGTTATGGTTTTAGGTTTCAGTTCCGTGGGCGTTTTATTGTTTGTATTGTTAGGGCGGGGCAGGGCGGTTGCGTTGGGGTTGTTCGGGTCGGAGACCCTTATTTTTTGGCCTATTTCTATCGTGTAAGGCGGCTGGATTTGGTTCCATTGCGCTAACTGCCGGTAATCCAGGTTGAACAGCCTGCTTATTGCGTACAAGGTGTCGCCTTTTCTTACCGAATGATAGACGCCGCTATCTTGTTGCGGGGGCGGATAAGAGGGGGTGTCTGAAAGTGCTTGCGGTATCGGCTGCTCCGCACAGTCACTCAACAAGGATAATAACAGTGCGGAAATAAAAATAACTCTTACATTGGAGGCTGTTATCTTGCAGGCTAGCGGATTCAGCTTTCCGTTGCTACATGCCGCCTCAAGCCGTTTATATCTTTTATACAAGCCCACTATTTGCGATTGTCGGCGTAGTCTGCCAATCATGCGACTCCACGTATGGCGCGGAATTGCGGTCAAATTAGAAACAGTCATAGCAAATTACTTGTTTAATAAAATCTTTTTGGCCAGGTTTATTTTCATTGCCAAATAATCCGAGCCGCCGCGATCGGGATGTATTTTTTGCATCAATTTACGGTGCGCGGCGATGATTTCGGCTTC
Organism: Methylobacter sp.; assembly: GCA_047920955.1. Taxonomy (GTDB): domain Bacteria; phylum Pseudomonadota; class Gammaproteobacteria; order Methylococcales; family Methylomonadaceae; genus Methylobacter_A. Next base: position 4,928 of record JBLRXA010000109.1, read on the forward strand.
CGATGCGCCTGCTTTCAAGCCCAGCACTGCATAGGCTTCTTCAACTGACATCGTGCCTGGCGCTGTGCTGGGTTTGTTTTGTTGTTGCGATGCTCTTTGTTTTTTGGCATTAAAATCAACCCATAAGCGGTGTAGATAGGGCGCATAACGTAATAATGTTGGCATCAACCGCAGTATGAAGGCAATGCTGACGCCAGCCAATGCAAAAAACCAGTTCATACGTCCGGTTGCCGCCAAATAAAATACCAGCAAGCCGATGACGCATAAACCTAACATTTTGCAGTAACGCGCCACCACGGCGGGTGGTGCTGTTAAAAACCGGCGCATCCCCCAAAATGCAATGACGATTAATAATAAAATCAGGTAAATTCGAATCAATAGGGGCTCCTAAAGTTTAAGGCCATACGCCTGTTTACACATAGTGTTAGGGGCAATAATACCTTAAAATAAGGCCTCTTATGATATAACAATCTAATCGTTTGCCTGATATGCAATATACTCAAATTTCAATACCGGTTTTAGGTTTTGTCGCGGCAAGCGGAACTGGGAAAACTACGTTACTGAGCCAACTCATCCCGCTGTTAAAACAGGGAGGACTGCGTGTCGGCTTGATTAAACACAGTCATCATGATTTTGATATTGACCAGCCGGGAAAAGACAGTTTTCGTTTGCGCCAAGCTGGCGCTTCGCCGGTATTGCTGGTGTCTCAATATCGGCGGGCAATGATTACTGAATTTGCCCCGCTGCAAGAGCCCCGGCTGGCCGATCAGCTCAAGCAATTTGACCCCTCCGAGCTGGATTTAATTTTGGTCGAAGGCTTTAGGGCGGAGCAGTTTCCCAAGATTGAGCTGCATCGGGCTGGGCTTAATCAAGCGCTACTTTATCCAGATGACTCCGACATTATCGCTATCGCCACCGATGTGGCGTTGGAAATGCCGGACTCTTTGGCGCAACTGGAACTTAATCGGCCAGAAACCATTGCTGCATTTATTTTTGACCGTATCGTGGGTAAATTATGATGGATATTTGTAGTCAGGAATCCCGGTCTTTGCTGTCTATCAATGAGGCATTGGCTAGAATCAACGCTGCGGTAAAGCCGCTTGGCGACAGCGAAAAATTGGCGTTAACCGATGCTTTGGGCAGGGTACTGGCCGCGCCGGTTGCGGCGCCGATTAACATGCCGCATGACCGCAATGCGGCTATGGACGGTTATGCTTTTGCCAGCGGCGATAGCGTTGAGGGGCAGACGTTTACGCTGGAATTGATAGGGACATCCTGGGCGGGGCGACCCTTTCAAGGTTCGATGCAGCCGGGGCAGTGCGTCAGGATTTTTACTGGGGCGGTGGTGCCGGAGCAAGCCGATTCGGTCATCATGCAGGAACAGGTGCAGGTTCGGGGGCAAACGGTGCAGTTTCCGGCCAACACGCGGGCACGGCAAAATATCAGGCAAATCGGCGAGGATGTTACCCAAGGCGATTGTTTAATTACCCCGCCTAAAAAGCTGACAGCGGTTGATTTGGGCTTGCTGGCTTCAGCGGGTGTTGCCGAGATGACGGTGACGCGGCCGGTAAAAATCGCTTATTTTTCCACCGGCGATGAACTGACTGCAGAGGGCAAGCCGCTAGAGCCAGGAAAAATATACGACAGCAACCGCATTATGTTGGGTGCATTGTTGGCCGATCCCGCCTACAGTATCGATGATTTGGGCGTTATTGCCGACGATAAACAGCTGTTGCAAGCGCGCTTGGTTGAAGCCGCCCGGCATTATGATGCCATTATCACCACCGGCGGCGCTTCGGTCGGCGAGGCTGATTATGTTCAGGAAATTTTGCACAACTGCGGCGAAGTCGATTTTTGGAAAATCGCGATAAAACCCGGAAAGCCGCTGGCTTTCGGCACATTAGGCGGCTGTTATTTTTTCGGCTTGCCCGGCAATCCGGTGGCCGTGGTGGTCACGTTTCAGAAAATTGTGCTGCCTGCGCTCAGACGGCTTGCCGGTCTTTCGTCTGCCAAACCATTAACAGTGACTGCGACATGTACCAGCGCGTTAAAAAAATCTCCCGGACGCCAGGAATATCAGCGCGGCATTCTTAGCCAAAACCAACGCGGCGAATTTTTTGTCGTTTCGGCGGGGCGGCAAGGCTCGCATATCCTCAGTTCCATGAGCCAGAGCAATTGTTATATAGTGTTGCCGACAGAATGCAACGGTGTGCAGGTCGGCGATAGCGTCATTGTTGAACCGTTCAGTTTATGGATAGAGTCGGTATAATCGTTAACACAACTGATAAGGAGTCATTGCCATGCAAGCTGTTACGTCGCCCGCACCTACGTTAGACGATATTTTGCGTTTATTTCAAGAAACTGACCGCATTATTAAAGAGAGCCAGAAAGAAACTGACAGTATTAAAGACAGCATTAAAGAAAGCCACAAAGAAACTGAGCGTAAATCTCAAGAGAACGAACGTTTTATTAAAGAAAGTCGACAAGAAACTGAGCGTACTCTCAAAGAAAGCCGAGAAGAAACTGAGCGTACCCTCAAAGAAAGCCGAGAAGAAACCGAACGGAAATTCCAAGAAATGACCCTCGCCATTAAGGCCGTCAACAGCAGTATTGGTAAGTTAGGTAACCGTTTAGGCGAATTTGTCGAAGAAGCCGTGCGTCCTTCGGCGGTGCGCTTATTCCGCGAGGTCGGCATTGATGTGCATGAGGTGCAGCAAAACATTGTTGTCCAACGCAATGGCGAAAGTCTGGAGCTGGATTTGTTAGTAGTGAATGATAAAGATGCGGTGGCTATTGAGTGCAAAAGCCATTTGAGCGTTGATGATGTCAATGAGCATTTAGCGCGTCTGAATAAAATCAAGCGCCTGTTGCCGCGTTATAAAGATAACCGCCTATTAGGCGCGGTGGCTGGCATGGTTATTCCTGAGCATGTCGCCCTGTATGCGATACGCAAAGGTTTGTATGTGATTGGCCAAAATGGCGATCATTTAGAGTTACGCAATGCAGCGGTGTTTGTGGCAAAAGCCTGGTGAACCGTTGGTATTGGACATATAAATTATTGTGGGGCGCTAAATTTGGCGCCCTTTTTTTTACCCTATCCTGAGAGAGCCATCATGCGTAAAACACTGATCAAACAGCCTACTGACAACGATCCATTCCCCGAACTCAATTGCCTCGATTTGGAGCCGCTGGCTCAAATCGAATTCACCTCGGAGAGCCCGAAACATCCGGTCGAATCCGCCTTGTTATTGACTGGGTCGTCCAGTGATGGCTGGCAGGCGGCAACTGGAGGCGAGCAAACCCTACGCATTATTTTCGATACCCCCCGCACTATCGAGCATATTGTGCTGATATTCGATGAACAGCAACAATCGCGCACCCAGCAGTTTGTGCTGCGTGGATTGACAGATAAAGACAGTGCTTACCGGGAAATCGTGCGCCAGCAATATCATTTTAGTCCGCCCGGAACCACCCGCGAAACCGAGCATTACACAGTTAACCTCAAGCAATTAAAGGCGCTGGAATTAACAATCATTCCCGATATTAGCGGCGGTGAAATTTGTGCCACACTTAAACAGTTGCGTCTTGCCTAAATGCCGATTCTAATAGCCACGGCTGCACCGTTGGGTGCAATAGCTAAATAATAAGAAAATGGCGTGGGCTATGGGCTCATGCCACATTAACTATAAAATAGAGGGGGAGGGAATTATGATGTTTCCAACATCTGCATCGGTGATCATCGCTTTATTGATGGGCATTATCGGCGGCGTGTTCGTCATTTTTGAATTGCGGCGTGTGCTGAGTTATGACCAAGGCAATGAAACCATGCAAGCGATTGCAAAGGCCATTCAAGAAGGATCGGCGGCGTTTTTGTCGCGTGAATATCGGGTCATAGCGGTTTTTGTGGCGATTGTCGCGGCGGTGATTGCGACGTTTTTACATTGGCAGACGGCGCTGTGTTTTGTCGTTGGCGCCATTGCTTCCGCAGGCGCGGGCTATTTGGGCATGTATGTGGCCGTCCGCGCTAACGTCAGGACGGCGGCAGCGGCGGGGCGCAATTTGCATGAAGGCTTGCGTGTCGCTTTTGGTAGCGGTTCAATCATGGGCATGGCGGTGGTCAGTTTCAGTTTGATTGGCATGACCGTGTTGTTTTTGGTCTTTAACGGCAACCCGAACCAGTTGATTTATATCACCGGTTTCGGTTTTGGCGCCAGCAGTATTGCCTTGTTTGCCAGAGTCGGAGGCGGCATTTACACCAAAGCTGCCGATGTCGGCGCTGATTTGGTGGGTAAAGTCGAGCAAGGCATTCCCGAGGATGATCCGCGTAATCCTGCGGTTATTGCCGATAATGTCGGCGATAACGTCGGTGATGTTGCCGGCATGGGCGCCGATTTGTTTGAAAGCTACAGCGGCTCCATCATTGCCGCAGCGACCTTAGGCGCGGTGTTGGGCGAAAAATCCGGCGCCTTTATCGGTTTGCCGTTTTTGGTGGCCGCCGTCGGTATCGTTGCCAGCCTTTTTGGCATTTATATGGTGACGGGCAAAGAATTGCCGGAAGGCGCTAATGGTTCCATCAGGGCGAAGATTTTGCGTTTTGTCGGGCAATATCTGATAAAAATTGACGAAAATGCCAGTCTGGATGACTTGTTAAAAGCCTTGCGCCATTCTGTTTGGGGCGCTTCGGCGATTATTTTGGTGCTGTCTTTGTTCGCCATCTTGCTGTCCGGCGTCAGTTTCAACTATTGGCTGGTCATTTTGGTCGGCCTGATCGCCGGTAACGCCATTGCTTACGTCACCGAATATTACACCTCGTATACCGAAAAACCGACTCAAGCCATTGCCCACGCGACGCAAACAGGTGCTGCAACGACCATTATCCAGGGTTTGGCCGTTGGCATGATGAGTACCGTCTTCCCGGTTTTGATTGTCGCGGCGGCCATTTTGTTGAGCATTTGGCTGGGGCATAAGGCCGATGGCAGCTTGGCTTCCGGGCTTTATGCCGTGGCCTTGGCGGGCGTGGGTATGCTCAGCACCTTGGGCGTTACTTTGGCGACGGATGCTTACGGCCCGGTTGCCGACAATGCTGGCGGCATTGCCGAAATGAGCCATTTGCCCGCAGACGTGCGCCACCGCACCGACGCGCTGGATAGTTTGGGTAACACCACGGCGGCCACCGGCAAAGGCTTTGCCATTGGTTCGGCTGTACTGACCGCGTTGGCCTTATTGGCGGCTTATGTGACGGCGGCAAAAATTGACAACCTGAATATCCTGGGCGCAACCATGTTGCCGGGTATCCTGATTGGCGCGATGATGCCGTATTTGTTTTCCGCGTTGACCATGATGGCGGTCGGTAAAGCCGCGCATGAGATTGTGGTCGAAGTGCGCCGTCAGTTCCGCGAAATTCCCGGCTTAATGGAAGGCACCGGGCAGCCGGATTATGCGACCTGTGTCGGTATCAGCACCGAAAGCGCACTGCGTGAGATGATTTTACCCGGCGCGTTGGCAGTTGTGGTGCCGTTGGTAGTCGGCCATGTGCTGGGCAAAGAAGCGCTTGCCGGTATGCTGGTTGGCACCATGTCATCCGGTTTCCTGTTGGCGGTAATGATGGCCAATGCCGGTGGTGCTTGGGACAATGCCAAAAAATGGATTGAAACCGGGCAATACGGCGGTAAGGGTTCCGATTCCCACAAGGCGGCTGTTGTTGGCGATACTGTTGGCGATCCGTTTAAAGACACCAGCGGCCCATCGTTAAATATCCTGATTAAGCTGATGACGATTGTTAGTCTGGTTTTTGCCAGCTCGTTCGGTTCCGGGTGGTTTGATTTTTAGGCTTTAATTTAACACGGTACAGACCTGGCAGGTTTTATAAACCGGCCAGGTCTACTTTTTTAGGAAATCATCTAAGCCGCGTTTACGAAGGCGTCCCTTCCGTTCCTACAAAATGCGGTCGCATGGGGATGGTATTTTTCCAAAAACGTTTATCACCAAGTAGCGAAAAACCCCGCCGTTCAGGGCGGGGATGTAAGCGGCC
>JBLRXA010000110.1:0-10936 GCA_047920955.1 Methylobacter sp.
CTTAAATACTTAAATACCATTGCAATCTATAGAAAACAATGGTATTTTGTAGGTTATGAAATTATCAGGATACGCAAAGAAGATTGGGGTGACTTATAAAACCGCTTGGAATCATTACCAAGCTGGGTTAATTCCTAATGCCAGAAAATTGCCTTCGGGCATTATTATTATTGATGCAGAAATTTCTGCTCTACCTGAAAAAACGGCTGTTTATGCGCGGGTATCTTCCTCGGAAAACAAAACAAATTTAATCTCCCAGTCAAAAAGAGTGCAGGAGTTTTGTTCGGCAAAAGGATGGGTTATATCGGTGGTTGCTGAGGAGTGCGGAAGCGGATTAAATGATGGACGCAAGAAGTTGATAGCACTGTTAAAAGACCCGTCAATCACCAGAATAGTAGTGGAACACAAGGATCGACTGACACGGTTTGGTTTTAACTACATTAAAGAGCTTTGGCAGGGTGAAATAATTATCATCAATGAAGTGGATAATGATGAGCATGACCTTATGCAGGACTTCGTTTCCTTGGTAACTTCGTTCGTGGCTAGATTGTATGGCCGCCGCAGAAGCAAAAGGCGCACGGAGCAACTCATTGAAAGATTAAAGTCAGATGACACTGAAAGCCTTTAAATACAGGATTTATCCCAACGGCGAGCAAGAAACATTGCTTAACAAAACCTTTGGCTGTGTCCGTGTTGTTTGGAATCATAATGTAGAAATTTTCAACAAGTACGATAGCAATCTAGCTACGCAGGAACAACCGCTTACATCGACTGAATTAAGAAAAAAATTCGATTGGATGAACGAAGTTAGCGCCGCTGCGGTACAGCAAAAAGAAATGGATTTCAAAGCCTTCGAAAAGAATTACTTCTCCAAAAACAGAAAGAAAAAAATAGGCCGCCCGTCATTCAAGAATAGAGATTCACACCAGAGCTTTCGATTGCCTAATCAAAAATTCACCTTAACCAGTGGTTCAATTCGCCTTGAAAAAATAGGTAAAGTTAATCTGGTTATGGATCGTGATGTTCCTGTAGGCTGTAAGTTTATATCGGTCACTGTGTCCAAAAACAAATGCGGACAGTTTTTCGCCTCGGTACTGGTCGAAACGGAAGTTATTAAGAAACCCAAGACAGGCAAAGCGATAGGCTTGGACATTGGTATCAAAACATTCTTATCAGGCAGCAACGGAACTATCGTAGAAAACCCTAAGTTTTTTCGCGAGAGCCAAGCGGAATTAGCAAAGGCACAAAAGAACCTTTCCCGAAAAAAGAAAGGCTCAGTAAGAAGAAAAAAGGCAAAGTTAAAAGTCGCCAGAATCCATAATGACATAGCCAATCAGCGCAAGGACTTTATCCAAAAGGAAACCACTAAACTGATTAATGAGTTTGATTTCATTGGTATTGAGGATTTGAATGTTGCTGGCATGGTAAAGAACCACTGTTTAGCTAAATCAATCAGTGATGCGTCATTTTCGGAGTTCTACCGGGTGTTGAGTTACAAGGCGGCATGGCATGATAAAGAGGTGGTGAAGGTAGGCAGATTTTACCCATCCTCAAAAACATGCTCATGCTGTGGCTGGAAAGATGACAACCTGACTCTGGCAGACAGGATATTTAACTGCAAGGCGTGTGGACTTGAGATAGACCGCGACTTAAACGCCAGCGCCAATATTTTAGAAGAAGCACTACGAGTTAATAGTGCTATACGGACGCAGAGCGAACAGAAGACTTTGGAGGTTATACCAATAAAGCAGTCCGCGTTGAAGCGTTTAGAGAATCATAGTTTTCTATGAAACTTATAACTATATTTTTCCGGGTTACGTTAGCCTTGGCATAGATGCCTCGGTTCCCGCTAAAAGATTTACGTTTTTCATTTATTTAAAGGTATTGGGATTGGCGATTAGCGAAAATAGGGCAGCCGAAAAGGCAGTAGGCAGCGACCATTCAATATCAGTTATTGTTGTCAACTATAACGCAGGCCCGCTGCTGGCAGAGTGCATTAAATCGGTTTTTGGGCAATGCGATGAAGTGATTGTGGTTGATAATGCCTCGTCCGACACCAGCCTTTTGCTGCTGCAAGAAACGCTTGCAACAACGCCGTTTTTGCATGTTATCCGCAATGACAGGAATCTTGGTTTTGCCGCAGCCTGCAATATTGGTGCATCCCACGCCTCGTCGCGCCATCTGTTGTTTTTGAACCCTGATTGTTTGCTCGATTCGGGGGCGCTCGCCAAACTGTTCGATGCACTGCATTCCGATACGCAAGTGGGCATGGTGGGCGGGCTTCTCATTAACCCTGACGGTAGTGAACAAGGCGGCGGGCGGCGGGCCATCCCCACCCCATGGCGCTCATTGGTGCGCGCCTTAGGCCTTAATTGTTTCGCCCAACGCTGGCCACGGCTGTTTTTTGATTTTCATTTGCATAAACAGCCTCTCCCAAAACAGCCCGTAGAAGTCGAGGCCATCTCAGGCGCGTGTATGCTTGTGCCCAAATCCATTATGGAAGAAATCGGCCCATGGGATGAAGGCTATTTTTTACATTGCGAAGATTTGGATTGGTGCCTTCGCCTGACCCGTACCAATAAGAAAATTCTCTTTGTGCCTGACGCCAGGATTCTCCATTACAAAGGCATTTGCAGCCATGATCGGGCGATTTTTGTTGAATGGCATAAGCACAAAGGCATGCTGCGTTTTTACCGCAAGTTTTTTCGGGATCAGTATCCTGGGGGGCTGATGTGGCTTGTCGGGGCTGGCATTTGGCTGCGTTTTACGTTAATCGCGGTTTATTTCAGCATGCGCGACGCGGGAAGGTTGTTGGGGCAGATGCGTGGCTGAATTGCAGGTTGGTTTGCTCGGTGCCACCAGTTTGGTCGGCGACTATGTGATACCCCAGCTGTTGTCAAGTGGGGTTCGCGTTTCTGCCTTTTCCAGGCAGGCGGTTATTGAACAAATCAGCCCGGATGTAGAGTGGCATTCGCTTTTTGACCTGCGGCCTGACATTAACCCGATTAAGCACTGGATTTGTGTTGCCCCCATCTGGGTGCTGCCGGAACACTTTGCGTTGCTTGAAGCCTGCGGCGCCCGCCGTGTTGTCGCATTGTCGTCAACCAGCCGCTTTACCAAAACAGACTCCGCTGACGTGGCCGAAAACGCAATTGCAGCCCGCTTAAGCGAAGGGGAGGGGCGATTTAAGGCGTGGGCGGACAGCAAAGGCATTGAGTGGGTCATTCTTCGCCCCACCTTGATTTATGGTTCCGGGCGGGATAAAAATATTGCCGAAATTGCCCGTTTCATCCGGCATTTCGGTTTTTTTCCTGTGCTTGGCGAGGCCCGTGGCTTGCGCCAACCCATTCATGCGCATGATGTGGCCGGCGCCTGCAAAGCCGCCATTGCCGCGCCGGTTGCCGCTAACCGTGCTTACAATATTGCCGGTGGCGAAATCCTGCCTTACCGCGATATGGTGGCCCGCATTTTTGGCGCGCTAGGCCAGCGGCCACGTTTGTTGCCCGTGCCGCTGCCGGCTTTCCGTGTCGTCATCGCCGTGCTGCGTTGGCTGCCGCGTTATCGGCAGTGGTCGGCGGCAATGGCCGGACGCATGAACCGCGATTTGGTATTCGATTATAGCGAGGCTACGGATGATTTGGGTTTCCAGCCGCGAGCATTCGTGTTGTCAAGCGATGATGTGGGGAAAGCGAAAGCCTAAAAGGCACTATGTCTTTTCTAGCATTTAGAAGTACACCTGTCAATTTGTAGCAAATTATGCGAAAATTCGAATCTTTTTTTGAGATTGTTGTTATTTAGGAATGAAAGCAAATATTAAGTCCGATTTAGAAGAAGCGCTGAAACTTTGTAAAGGCGCATTCCTATCCGCAGCTGGTTTTAGTTTACTCATCAATTTCTTGATGATCACGCCATCCATCTATATGTTGCAGGTCTATGACCGCGTCGTTGCCACCGGCAACAAATCAACCTTGTTGATGTTGACGTTGATCGTGATCGTGCTGTTTATCACCATGGCGGCGCTGGAATGGGTACGTTCGCAGATCCTGGTCAGGGTCAGCACCCGCCTGGAAATGCTGTTAAACCAGCGTTTGTTTCAAATAGCCTTCAAGCAGTCGCTGTACTCCGGCGGGCAACGGGCGACAACCCAGCCGCTGGACGATTTGACCGGTTTGCGCCAGTTTTTGACCGGCAACGGCCTGTTCGCCTTTTTTGACGCGCCGTGGATGCCGGTGTATTTGGCACTGCTGTTCATGTTTCACCCGTGGTTCGGCTGGTTTTCGGTATTGACGGCCATTTTGCTGTGCATTGTCGCCGCCGTCACCGAAAAGGCCACCACCAAAATACTCGGCGAAGCCAATAATGTTTCTATGGCAACACGCGGTGCGCTGGGCAGAAACCTTAGAAACGCCGAAGTTATCGAATCGATGGGCATGTTAGGTAAAATCAGGCAGCGTTGGATGGTCGGCGCGGTCAAGGTTTTAGACCTGCAAGCGGTTGCCAGTTCCCGTGCCGGTTTACTGACCGCCTTGTCCAAGGTCATCCGTATTTCTTCGCAATCGCTGGTATTGGGCTTGGGCGCTTATTTGGTTATCGAGCGCGAAATTTCGCCGGGTTTAATGATTGCCGGTTCTATCCTGATGGGTCGGGCGATGGCGCCTATCGACCTTATTATCGGCACCTGGAAAGGCTTTATTGCGGCGCGGGGGCAGTATCAGCGCCTTAACGACATTTTATTGCAAATTCCCGCCGACAAGGAACACATGCTGTTGCCGGATCCTCAGGGGCGCATTCAGCTGGAAAATGCAGTAGTAGTGCCGCCGGGCAGCAAATTGCCGGTACTTAAAGGCATCAATTTGGTTATCGAAAAAGGCGACATCGTCGGCGTGATCGGGCCTAGCGGCGCGGGAAAATCGACTTTGGCGCGGGCTGTCTTAGGCATCTGGCCTACGGCTAATGGCGCGATACGCCTGGATGGCGCCGAAGTGTTCAATTGGGACCGCGAGCATTTAGGCGGTTTTATCGGCTACTTGCCGCAAGACATTGAGTTGTTTGAAGGCACTATCAGCGAAAATATTGCCCGCTTTGGCGACGTAGACCCTGAACAGGTGGTCGAGGCGGCAAAAATGGCCGATGTCCACGACCTGATTTTGCGCTTCCCCGAAGGTTACGACACGCTTATCGGCGCCAGCGGCGGCAATTTATCCGGTGGCCAGCGCCAACGTATCGGCCTGGCACGCGCATTGTACGGCAATCCGGTACTGATAGTGCTGGACGAACCTAACTCGAATCTTGACGAGCAAGGCGAGGCCGCACTGGAAAAAGCACTGATAAAACTCAAGGAAAAGCAATCCACAGTGCTGATCATTACCCACCGTAATAGTGTGCTGTCGAAAGTCGATAAGCTGTTAATCCTCAGCGAGGGCGCGCTTGCCGTTTACGGGCCGAGGGATCAGGTTATCGCCCATTTGCAACAACAGCAACAACAAGCGGCTGCGGCTGCGTCTGCAGCACAACCCGCATAACATAGACGTATTATGATAGATAAAACCCCAGTAAATAACGCACCTACCCCCTTGCACACCAATGACCGGACTGTCCGTAATATCGGTGCGGCGATTGTTTTTGTCACCTTCGGCATCTTTGGCGTTTGGTCGTTTTGGGCGCCGATGGACAGTTCGGCGCTGGCGCCCGGCACGGTGGTCGTCAAGTCCTACAGAAAAACAGTGCAGCATCTCGATGGCGGCATTGTCGCCAAGATGTTGGTTAAAGACGGTGACGTGGTCACAGAGGGACAAACGCTGATAACGCTGGATGACGCGCAAATTAAAGCCCAGCTGGAAATAGCCCGCAGCCAAAACATTACCCTGGCGGCCCAGGTGGCGAGGTTGCGCGCCGAGCGGGATCAGCTTAAAAAAATCGACTACCCGGAATTGCTGGGCGACGTCAACGATCCTAGGGTCACAGAAGCGAAAAATTCTGAAAATAATGTTTTCCACGCCAGAAAAAATGCTTATGACGGGCAAATCGCCGTATTGAATCAGCGTATCAGCCAGATTTCCAGCAAGATAACCGGCTTACAAGGTCAGGTCAGCAGCAAAAAACAACTGCTTGCCTCTTATGGCGAAGAAATCCGCGACCTGAAAGAGCTGTTGGCCGAAGGCTTTGCCGACAAACAACGGTTGCGCGACTTGCAACGCAACCATGCCTTGCAAAGCGGTGAAATCGCCCAGCTCAACGCTGAAATCGCGACTAACCAAATGCTGATCAGCGAAACCCGCCTGCAAATTTTACAAGTGCAAAAGCAGTTTCAGGAAGAGGTTGCCAGCAAGCTCAGCGAAGCCCAGGCATTGCTGAACGACGCCCAAGAGCGTTTGTCCGCCAACCAGGACAAACTCAACCGTATCGAGATCAAGGCGCCGGCCAGCGGCATGGTGCTGGGGCTGACCGTGCATAACGAAAGCAGTGTTATTACGCCAGGACGGCCTATCCTTGACATCGTGCCGCAAGACGCCGAGTTGATTATAGAAGCCCAAGTATCGCCGATGGATATAGATAGGGTGGTCGTCGGCCTGGAAGCCGAAGTCCGCTTTAGTGCCTTCAAGCAGTCGAAAACGCCGAAAATGGATGGCCGGGTCACGCACTTGTCGCCTGATAACCTGACCGATGAAAGGACCGGAGCCACCTATTATCTGGCGCGGGTCGAATTGACGCCGGAAAGCCGTAAAAAATTGGGCGATATGCAGTTGCTGCCGGGTATGCCTGCTGAGGTTTTGATTAATACCGGCGAACGGACGCTGTTTGAATATTTGTCCCAACCGGCGACCAACGCTTTCGCCCGCGCATTCATAGAAGACTAACCGACATGAAGATATACAGACAAGGGCTGGCGCTCATGATAGTGGCGTGTACCCAAACGGCGCAGGCTGAAGATTTGCTTACTGTTTATCAACAAGCGTTTGAGGCCGACCCTCAGTTACAAAGCGCCAAAGTCAAAATCGATATTGGCGCCGCACAAAAAGGCCAGGCTTTAGGCCAGATGTTGCCGCAAATCAATGCCAGCGGTAACTGGTCTGCCAATAAGCAAACCATCGAGGCAAGGGGAGCCGACGGCGTCAGCAATTTCCACGGTACCCGTTATACTGTTTCCCTTAGCCAGTCGCTGATTGATTTCGCCAAATTCTGGGAATGGCGGCGTGCGGCTAAAGTGGAAGACCAGTATGAGGCAGAAGCCATCGAAGCGCACAACCAGTTGATGTTTAACGTGGTGGAGCGGTATTTCAACGGACTGGAAGCCGAAGACCAGCTTAATTTCGCCAAAACCGAAAAATTGGCCGCGCAAAAACAACTGGAACAGGTGCAAAAACAGTACGCCAAACAGATGTTGAAAATAACCGATTTGTACGCAGTCGAAGCCAGGCTCGACCAAATTATCGCGGCGGAAATTTTGGCGGAAAGCCAGCGGGTGACCGCACAGGAAAGCCTTAGGGAATTGACCGGCGTTAGTCCTGGCGAACTTAACAAGCTTCGGGACGTTGTCGATTATCAGGAAATCCAAGGCGATTTGCAGCAATGGATTGAAATGGCGCAAAGCCAAAATCCGGCCATTTCAGCCAAACAAATTGCCACTCAGGCGGCAGAAAACAACGTCACGGTGCAGCAGTCGAAATATCTGCCGGTTGTTGATTTTCAAATGAATTACTTTGATACCAACACCGGTTTCCAGAGCACAAGTTTAGGTACCAACATTCAAACCGAAGTTGCCGCCATCAATGTCAATATACCCATATTTTCAGGCGGAACCACCACGCATCAACTGTTTGAAGCCAAGAGCCGTTTGCAGCTCAGCAAAAACGACAATGAGGCTGCCGTTCGCGCCATTACCAAAGAAACCAGCGATGCCTTTTTGAGTGCCAATGCCAATGCGCGGCATATCAAGGCGGCACAAAAAGCACTGGATTCTGCCAGTAAATCACGCGAAGCGATGGAGCGCGGTTTTTCTTATGGCGTCGTCACCATCAGCGACGTCATCAAAGCGCAGCAGGATGAATTTTCAGCTAAAAAAGATTTTTCCAAGGCTAAATACAATTACATCAAAAACCGTATCCGTTTCATGCATGCCATCGGTTCGATAGCCGAGGAAAATTTGCTGGAAATTAACGGATGGTTGGAAGCCAAAAATCCGTAAATAAACTGTAACACCCCGTCTCTGGGGTGCTTTTTTGTTGTTCATAGCCAATATCCATTCAAATCAATCGCCATCACGGTTTAATTTTCCCGTTTAAGTCGTTACACTTGTGCTTTCTGCCTGCCCGTCCAGTGAACGTAGCATAAGACCACAAGCGACTTCCTATGAACATTCTTTTCATCCATCAAAATTTTCCCGGCCAGTTTAAATTTTTGGCGCCAGCACTAGCGCAGCAAGGGCATAGCGTCGTTGCCATGACCCTGCAAAAGGTCAATGCCAGCGAATGGCAAGGTGTCAAGTTGGTGGCTTATGTCGCCAGTCGTGGCACCACGCCGAATGTGCATCCGTGGGTTGGCGATTTTGAGACCAAAACCATTCGTGCCGAAGCCTGTTTTCGGGCGGCACTGCAACTGCAGGCGCAAGGCTTTGAGCCCGATATCATCATTGCCCATCCCGGCTGGGGCGAGAGCCTGTTTTTGAAAGACGTATGGCCCAAAGCCAAGCTGGGCATCTATTGCGAGTTTTACTACCATGCGCAAGGCGCCGATGTCGGTTTCGACCCCGAATTTCCGGCAAAAGACATTGGCGACGTTTGCCGTTTGCGTTTGAAAAACCTGAACAACCTGCTGCATTTTGAAATCGCCGACAGCGGCATTTCGCCGACGCATTGGCAGGCCAGCACCTTTCCCGCCGCATTCCGCGAACGGATTAGCGTCATCCATGATGGTATCGATACCGATGCTATCGCACCCAATCCCGACAGCTCACTGACGCTCAACGGCAACATCACGCTGACTAAGGCCGATGAGGTCATCACCTTCGTCAACCGCAATCTGGAGCCTTATCGCGGCTACCACATTTTTATGCGCGCACTGCCCGCTTTGCTCAAACGCAGACCCAAAGCGCGGGTGTTGATTGTCGGCGGCGACGATGTTAGCTATGGCGCCCGGGCGGAGGCGGGCAAAACCTGGAAAGAGCTGTTTGCTGCCGAAGTGCGCCCGCAGCTCAGCGATAGCGAATGGGCGCGGGTGCATTTTCTCGGTCATATCCCTTACCAATATTTCATCCCCTTATTGCAGCTGTCCACGGTGCATGTTTACCTGACTTATCCTTTCGTGCTGTCCTGGAGTCTGCTGGAAGCGATGAGCGTAGGCTGTGCGATTGTCGCCAGCAATACGCAGCCGTTGCACGAAGCCATTCACCATGACCAGACCGGGCGTTTGGTGGATTTTTTTGATGCGCCCGCGCTGGCCGATGAAGTGTCTGCGCTGTTGGCTGATCCGGCAGCCAGGGCGCGGCTGGGCGCGAATGCCCGAAATTTTGCCGTGACCCATTACGACCTTAAAACTGTTTGCCTGCCCAGACAACTGGAGTGGGCTAAACAATTGGCTAAAACTTAAGTTGCTTATTAAAAACTATGGTTGCTACCGTCACCTCCTATACCGATTCCCGCAATCGCGCCGCTTTTGGCCAAGGCTATGACGGCGTTGTCCGCGTATCCTTCGGCAGCTATTACGGCACCGGCGTTTTGCTTTACGATGGCCGTGCTGTCTTGACATCAGCGCATTTATTTGACCGGGCAGCCAACAGCACCCAGGTTTACTTTGAAACCGCATCCGGCAGCAAAACGGTCAGTTCGGTGCGCGTTCTGGTCATGCCCAGTTACGATGCCGACAGCAACAACGATTTGGCCTTGGTCTGGTTGTCGACTGCCGCACCGCTGGCCGCCGAACGCTATAACCTGTACCGCGACAGCGATGAAATCGGCCAGGCCTTTACGATAGTGGGCTATGGTGTGCCGGGTTCAGGCAGCACCGGGATGTTGGCAACGTATAACGGCAACCCGCTAAGGCTAAAGGCCAACAATCAATTCGACGTCGATGTGGGGACGCTTAAGGCTCTCTTAGGTGCATCTATGGCCTGGACGCCGACAGCGGGTACACAGTTGATCGCCGATTTCGATAACGGCTTGAGCCAACAGGATGCCTTGGGGCGGTTACTCAACCTACCGGGCTTGGGCTTGGGGATAAACGAAGGCATGATTACGTCGGGCGATAGCGGCGGCCCTGCATTCATCAACGGCGTGGTGGCCGGGATTGCCAGTTACACCGCCAGCCTCAGCCGGGGCAGCATCCAGCCCGACATTGACGATCAGAGCAACAGCAGCTTTGGCGAAATCGGTGCTTGGCAACGCGTTAGCCATTATCAGCAGTGGATAGACCAGAACTTGCGGGCACATTACCCAAATGCGCCGACCCGGCCTGAGGACGTGCAAAAATCGGTGGTCGAAGGCAACAGTGGCACTAGCTACGCCTATTTTCTGCTGCAGTTTACTGCCGTGCGCAGCGACCCCAAGCAGCTGTTGAGTGTCGATTATGCCACCCGTGACGGCACGGCAACTGCCGGGGAGGATTACCTCGCCGTTCGCGGTACCTTGGTGCTTTACCCCAACGAGAACCAAGCGGTGATTCCGGTGGAGATCATTGGCGATACCGTTCCGGAGCCGGACGAAACCTTTTATCTGGATATCTTCAATCCCGTAGGGGGCAGTTTCGGCGCAGGCGTGGTCAAGCTCACCGCGATGCGCACGATTATCGATGATGACGGCTGGTGGGGATGAGGTCATACTAGATAGCTTGAAATATATACAAAAGTATTCAATAATATAATTTATGAATATATATAGACCCCATGAGTTTGGCAAGCTGATAGGAAAATCCACCCATACCTTACAAGTATGGGATAGAAAAG
>JBLRXA010000111.1:0-10892 GCA_047920955.1 Methylobacter sp.
GAAGGCTACCAGCACATTGTTGATTTCGCTACGGACTTGCTCGGCATTGTTCCGAAGCACTTCGACATCATTGCGGTAATGCGCCAGGGCTTCGGCCAAATGCGCCAAGGTTTGTTTGACGTTGTCTTCGGCTTGATACAAGGTGGCATCATCGACCAAAATGGAGCTGTCGGCTGTTGCCAACGCGACATTGACCGCAGTCATCATGTTACTGACCTTGTCCGCCAGTTGCTGGTCGATTTGCGCGCACTCATCGGCCAATTGGCGCAAATCCTCAGCTTTAGCGCCACTGGCCGCCAGCGCGTTAAGCTGCCCAACCAGCTTATGCACATCAATGACGCTTGAGCTCAACCCGTCAATATGCGGACTGAGCTTGTGCAATTCGACTGTCGCCTGATGCTCTACTTGATGAATTTGTTTAAGCGATTCCAAAATAGGTTGCAGCAAAGCGCGGCTGGTGCCGATGACATTGTCCAGATGGTAATGTTGCTGGCCGTTCAAGGCATCATCAGCCCGGCTCACAATCTGCTGCAGCTCGGTGACCATGTCGGCAAAACGGTTGGTTAGCGAGATCACTTCCTGTTCGGTATGTTCACGCGAGGCCATGACGTGTTGCGACAGGATGGGGCTGATCGTCAACAACAAACGTTCCAACTCGGTGGTATAAGTGACAACGGCTTCCATTTTACGGCTTTCATCCTCCGCCCAGTAGGCATTGATGCGCGCCAATTCATCCTCATGGCGTCTCCACAAAAACAAACCGCCGCCAATCCCGCAAAAAATGAGTGCCAAACCGGCAATCACGCCATAAAGACTAGCGCCGTGTTGCCAGACAATCAGCATTGTCCCTAAAAGCACCGGCAACGTAGGTAGTAAAGCGTACAAAAACGGGGTGTTATTGTTACTTTGGACGTGCAGCATTAAAATCCCTGTTGTTCTTATAAAAGGCATAGTCTAGTATGTATTTATGCTTAGTGCCATTTCAATTTCATTACAAATATGAGCGTTTTTCTATCAGCGTCAAGCCTATCAGGCCTGTTAGTAAATGTTCAGCCCTGTCATGTTAGTGTAAAAAATAACCGCTAAAGTAAAAATCAGGCGCAACACGAAAACACGTTGCCTCTCGCACTAGACATTTAACCTGGAGTTTTATTATTAGCCTCGAACCTATCAGCGCCGAAGAGTTCGCCCACTTCAGGCGTTTAATTTACGATCATGCCGGTATCGCGCTGGCGCCGGAAAAGAAAATCATGGTAGCCAGTCGCCTAGCCAAACGCTTGCTGCATTACGGCTTGCAAACTTACGGGCAATACTACCAACTGGTCAAAAGCGGACAATATCCCCAGGAATTTCAATTGATGGTTAATATCCTGACCACCAATGAAACCTATTTTTTCCGTGAACCTAAGCATTTTCAATTTCTGCAAGATAAAATTATTAAATCGTGGCGCGGCGACAACTTCCGGCTGTGGAGCGCCGCCAGTTCCACCGGTGAAGAAAGCTATTCCATCGGCATGGTCTTGGCCGAAGGTCTGGGCATGAGAAATTGGGAAATATTCGGCTCCGACGTCAATACTGATGTGCTGGAAACCGCACGGCAAGGTGTTTACCTGATGGACAGGCTGGATAATATGGACAAACATTATCTGGATAAATATTGCCTAAAAGGCGTGCGTTCGCAAGAAGGCTATTTCCGCGTCGATGAAAAAATAAGGAACCACGTCAGTTTCGGCCAAATCAACCTGAAAAGCCCGCTGCCCAAAAGTCTCGGTCAATTCGACGTGATTTTTTTGCGTAATGTGTTGATCTACTTTGACACCGAAACCAAGCAGGATATAGTGCAGCGCGTCATTTCCGCACTCAAACCGGGCGGCTATTTTTTTATCAGCCATTCCGAAACCTTGCACAGCATTAAAACCGAATTATCGACCGTAACACCTTCCATTTATCAAAAACCATGCAAATAGGGCACTATCAGGGATTGCCGAGGGTCATCATCGACCCCGGCGAAAGTTACGTCACCCGAAAAAATGAAATTATCTCCACCCTGCTAGGCTCCTGCGTAGCGGCATGTTTGTACGATCCGGTCAACCGCGTCATCGGCATGAACCATTTTTTGCTGGCCCAGCAGCATAGCGCGCACAATGCCGCCTTATTGGGCTCTGAAGGTGGCCGCTACGGCATCCATGCGATGGAATTGCTAATCAACCAAATGCTGAAACAAGGCGCGCAACGTATCCACATAAAAGCCAAAGCTTTTGGCGGCGGCGATGTGCTTAAACTGGACAATAAGTCGCGCGGCGGACAATCCATCGGCGAGATTAATTGTGAATTCATCAAAACCTTTTTGCGCACTGAGCATATCCCCTTAGTCGCTTCCGCTTTAGGCGGACATATAGGCCGCAATATTTTTTTTCTGTCCAGCGATTTTTCCGTCTATGTCAAAAGCATTGCACACGCCGAAGAACAAGAGGTGGTTAAACAGGAGCAACGTTTTCTGCAAAAAAATACCACGGCACACAAGCCGCAACCGTCAGAGCAGGCCGACTTTTGGTGATGGGCGAACCCCATACGGCATACGACTTAAACTTCTATTTGGACAGGCACTGCTATAAACTAGCGCGCTTTTACCTTACCGAGATTTAAATGACTGCTCCACATATTGGTTTTATTAGTTTGGGCTGCCCTAAAGCCCTGGTCGATAGCGAACGGATTTTAACCAAACTGCGTTCAGAAGGTTACACCATTTCGCCGACTTATCAGGATGCCGATTTGGTCGTAGTCAATACCTGCGGTTTTATCGACGCCGCCGTGGAAGAATCGCTCGACAGCATTGGCGAAGCATTGGCGCAAAACGGCAAAGTCATCGTGACCGGCTGCCTTGGTTCACGCGAAGCCGAAATCCGCGCACGTCATCCACAAGTGTTAAAAATCACCGGCGCACACGCACTGGAAGAAGTGGTCGCCGCCGTACATGAACATTTGCCGCCGCCGCATGACCCCTTCATCAGCCTAGTACCGCCGCAAGGCATCAAACTGACGCCACGCCATTATGCCTATCTGAAAATTTCTGAAGGCTGCAACCATCGCTGTACCTTCTGCATTATCCCCTCAATGCGTGGCGACCTGGTCAGCAGACCGATTAATGAAGTCATGCTGGAAGCCGAGCGTCTAGCCAATGCCGGTGTTAAGGAATTGCTGGTGGTTTCGCAGGACACCAGCGCCTACGGCCTGGATTTAAAATATCAAAGCTACGACTGGAAAGGCCATGCGGTCAGAACCCGCTTTTACGATCTGGCCGAGGCGCTGGGTGATTTGGGCATCTGGGTCAGGATGCACTACGTTTATCCTTATCCGCATGTCGATGACGTCATTCCATTAATGGCCGCAGGTAAAATCCTGCCTTATCTGGACATCCCGTTCCAACATGCCAACAGCCGTATCCTAAAATTGATGAAACGTCCGGCGGCCAGCGAAAACAATCTGGAACGCATTAAAGCCTGGCGCGAGGTGTGCCCGGACATCACTTTGCGCAGCACCTTTATCGTCGGCTTCCCCGGCGAAACCGAGCAAGAATTCGAACAATTATTGGATTTTTTGAGCGAAGCGCAACTGGACAGGGTTGGCGCCTTTGCCTATTCGCCGGTCAAAGGCGCGGTCGCCAATGAGTTGCAAGGCCCCGTACCCGAAGAAATCAAACAGGAGCGTCTCGCCCGGTTTATGGCGCATCAGGCCGAAATCAGCGCCGCACGCTTGCAGCAACGGATTGGCCGGATTGAAACCGTGCTGATTGACGAAGTGGTCGAAGAAGGCGCGGTAGCCAGAAGCAAAGCCGATGCCCCGGAAATCGACGGCCAGGTGTTCATTGATAATGCCACGCATCTGAAAGTCGGCGATTTTGTCGATGTCGAACTGGAAGAAGCCGACGACTATGATTTATGGGGGAGGCTGGTTTAGAACGCTGGTTTCTGGGAAACGATCCCCTCTGATGACCTTAGGTAACGCGCAAAAATTATTCGGCACTATCAGTTGGCAGCCAAAGCTGGCTTTAGCTAACTTTGAACGCCGACAGTGGCGGCGGGTGTTATTTTTTGCGCGTTACCTTATCGCGAAAGCCACAAAAAATTCGTGCCCTTTCGTGGGTTTTATAGGCAATTATTGGGGCTATCCTTTTCAGGACATAACCCCTAACCCGCTAACGTTTTTTATCCACCGGGACTGACGCATGGACACACTATTAATCATTAAAGCCATTATTTTGGGCATTGTTGAGGGCTTGACCGAATTTTTGCCGATTTCCAGCACCGGGCATTTAATCCTAGTCGGCGACTTGCTCGATTTTAACGATGACAAAGGCAAATTATTTTCAATTGTTATTCAGGTCGGCGCCATTCTGGCGGTGTGCTGGGAATATCGCGTCAAAATCGCCACCGTCGTTAAAGGCTTGCCCAGCTCGGCGCCAGCAAGAAAATTCGCCTTTAATTTAATCATTGCTTTTATACCGCTGGCAACATTGGGCCTACTTTTTGGCAAACACATCAAAGCCTTGTTATTCAAACCGATACCGGTGGCATTGGCGTTTATTATCGGCGCGTTGGTGATTATATGGGCAGAAAAACGCGAACATAAAATCCGCATTTTTGAGATTGAAGACTTGTCGGCATGGGATGCATTAAAACTCGGCTTCGCCCAGGCTTTTGCGCTGATTCCCGGCACCTCGCGTTCCGGTTCAACCATCATCGGCGGCTTATTGTTCGGTCTATCGCGCAAAGCGGCCACTGAATTTTCGTTTTTTCTGGCGATTCCGACACTGATTGCCGCCAGTATCTATGATTTGTACAAACACCGCGATTTATTGGATTTGGCCACCGACGCACCTTATTTTGTCGCCGGGCTGATCACCGCATTTTTCAGCGCGCTGTTGGCCATCAAAGCGCTATTGCGTTATATCAGCCACCATGACTTTATTATTTTCGCCTGGTATCGCATCGTTTTCGGCCTGATTGTTATCGCCACCTCATACAGCGGCTTGGTGCAATGGACGGTTGATTAATACAGCGCCTTAATAGCTATCACCACGAAGTTTCATTCTTCATGCTCTGTGCCCTTCGTGGTGAATAAAATGCTTTCAATCAGCAGTAAATATCCGCCCAATCTCTAATACTCCTAGGCGAGTTCAGGTTTTTTTGTATAATCGAGTTCATTTTTCGATTGTCATCCCATCATGCAGACTCCTTTCAAGACCATCGGTATCATCGGCAAACCCAGCGACCCCGGCATTGCCGCGACGTTGACCGCCCTGCATGTTTTTTTGACGCAACACCATTACACCGTGATTGTCGCTAAAGACAGCGCTGATTTTATTGACCAGCCCGCTGTTAAGGCCTGCGCGATAAACACCCTGGGCCAGCATTGCGATCTGGTGATTGCGGTTGGCGGCGACGGCACTTTTTTGGCCGCCGCCCGCGCCATCGTCGCTTACGATATTCCGTTGATTGGCATTAATCTGGGGCGACTGGGTTTTCTGGTCGATATTTCGCCCGACGAACTATCCGACAAACTGCTGCGTATTCTGCAAGGCCATTACTGGCAAGAAAAACGCCATTTATTGCGCACCAAAATTATCCGCAACGGACAGGTGATCCACGAAGAAACGGCGGTCAACGAGGTGGTTATCCACCGCTGGGTGACGCCCAGCATGATAGAAATCATCACCAAAATCGACAATGTGTTTTTAAATTCGCAGCGCTCCGACGGCCTGATTGTGTCCACGCCCACCGGCTCAACCGCCTATTCTCTGTCTGCGGGCGGGCCGATTTTGCATCCGGCGTTAAACGCGCTGGTCTTGGTGCCGCTTAATCCGCATACGCTGTCAAACCGCCCTATCGTCATCAACGATAGCGCCGAAATTGAAATCAGTTTTTGCCAGACCAAACAAATCAATGCCTTGGTGACTTGCGACCATATCGAAATCCCGGAAGTCTTGATCAGCGACAAGATTTTGATTAAAAAAGAACCGAAACCCCTTAGAATTTTGCATCCTGAAGGCCATGATTTTTTCTATATACTCAGGCACAAACTAAATTGGAGCAGTGGTTACCACACCGAAAATCATGCTATTGAACCTTAATATCATCGACCTCGCCGTCGTTAAATCATTAGACCTGGACTTGGAACAAGGCATGTCAGTGCTGACCGGCGAAACTGGCGCCGGCAAGTCTATCTTATTGACCGCGTTGGGACTGGCGCTGGGCGACCGCGCCGATTCCGGCTATGTGCGCCCCGACTGCAAACGCGCCGAGATTAATCTGGAATTCGACTTGGCCGATGCGCCATTAGCGCAACAATGGCTAAAAGACAATGAGCTGGACGCCGAACAGCAATGCCTGATCCGCCGCGTGGTCAATAGCGATGGCCGTTCTAAGGCCTATATCAACAACCGCCCGGTGACCTTGCAGGCCTTGCAGGAACTCAGCGAAAAGCTGGTGGAAATTCACGGCCAACACGCGCATTTAACCCTGCTTAATAGCGACGAGCAGCGCCGCCTGCTTGATGCTTACGCTAAAAACCAGCCGCTGCTCGACAGCGTCAACGCCTGTTTCCGGCAATGGCAGCAAACCAGCAAAGAGCTGGCCAGCCTGATTAAATCCAGCACCGATCAAAGCGAACGCGAAGAACTGCTGCGCTATCAACTGGACGAATTGCAACAGCTGGATTTGGCAAATTTCAGCTATGCCGCGCTGTCGGAAGAACACGCCAAGCTGGCCAATCTGGGGCAGATTTTAAGCAGCGGCCAAGCCCAGGTTGATCTGCTCTACGAAAACGACCGGCAATCGGTCAATCACCAGCTAAACCACAGCCTTAGCGAGTTAAGCCACCTTGCCCAATTTGCGCCGGAATTAAACGAAATCTGCACCATGCTGTCGGAAGCGCAGATTCAGGTTGAAGAAGCATCCTTGCAACTGCGCCGTTTTCTGGAAGCGCAAGAAGCCGACCCGCAACGTCTGGAAGACATCGAAAACCGCATCGGCATTATCCAAAACCTGAGCCGCAAACACCACATAACCCCGGATGAATTACCCGAACTGGTTGGCAAACTTGAACGCGAACTCGACAACCTCGCGCACAGCAGCGAACGCATTGAAGCCTTGACCGCCGCCAGCGCAACACTGCTGGCCGACTACCAGCAACTAGCCGTGCAACTGTCCGCACAGCGCAAACTGAGCGCCCAAAAACTGCAACAGCAGATTTCCGCGATGATTAAAGAGCTGGGTATGCCGCAAGGCGAGTTTATGGTCGCTATTGCCGCGCAAGACAGCGACACGCCAAAACTCAACGGCAAAGATAAAATAGAATTCCTGGTCAGCGCCAACCCCGGCCTGCCAGCAAAACCACTGGCCAAAGTCGCTTCCGGCGGCGAATTGTCACGCATCAGCCTGGCGATTCAAGTCACCACGTCCAGTGATAAAACCACCCCGACGATGATTTTCGATGAGGTCGATTCAGGCATAGGCGGAGGCATTGCCGAAATCGTCGGACAAAAACTGCGCAGCTTAAGCCACAACCGGCAAGTCATGTGCGTCACTCACCTTCCACAAGTCGCTGCACAAGCGCATCACCACCTCTACGTTGAAAAAAACAACCAAACCGACGTAACCTCTTCCAATGTGCGTTTGCTGGACACCCAGGAGCGCATTGAAGAAATTGCCAGAATGCTGGGCGGCATCCATATCACCGCCAACACGCTGGCACATGCTCAAGAAATGTTGTTTCACTCAGATTTCGGCACACAGCCGGAACATACAATTATAGGGAACTAAAACCATGAACAGATTTCCAGCAGAATGGGAAAAACAATCCGCCGTACTTATCGCATGGCCACATCTTACCGGCGATTTTCGCAACCTCGACGCGGTAGAACAATCCTACAGCGTCATTAGCGACACCATCAGCCAGTACCAAAAACTGCTTATCGTCTGCCGTGATGACAGCCATCAACAGCATATCCAAAGTTTAATCAGCAACAACACGAACATCGAATTTGTCCACGCCGCCGTCAATGACATTTGGGTCAGAGACACCGTGTTTCTGAGCGTCGAAAAAGACGGCGTCATTACCCATCTGAACTTTCTGTTCAATGGCTGGGGCGAAAAATACTCGCACCAAAATGACAACGCGCTGAATCACAAACTGCTCAACGCCAAGCCGTTTAAAGGCGCCAGCCACACCGATGTGGATTTTATCCTGGAAGGCGGCAGCGTCGAAAGCGACGGCATCGACACCATCCTGACCACCAAACAATGCCTGCTGAATCCAAACCGCAACAAAGGCCTAAGCCAGCAGGAAATAGAACAGCAACTGCTGCAAAATCTGGGCGCAAAACGGGTATTCTGGCTGGATCAGGAAAATCTGACCGGCGACGACACCGATGCCCATATCGATACGCTGGCGCGTTTTTGTTCGGCCAATACCATTGCCTACACCAGCTGCGACGATGCCGACGATGCGCATTACAACAGCCTGAAATTTATGGAAACGCAACTGCAAGCGCTACGGACTCAAGATGGCGACGTTTATCATCTGGTGCCGTTGCCGTTGCCGAAGCCGATTTATGATGAAGACGGGCAACAACTCCCTGCCAATTATGCCAACTTCCTGATCATCAATCATGCCGTTTTGGTGCCATCCTACGGCGATCCGATGGATGCAGTGGCGTTGCAGCGTTTAGCGGGTTGCTTCCCTGAACGCAAGATTATCAGCGTGCCTTGCCAGCCTTTAGTGCATCAATACGGCAGTTTGCATTGCATGACCATGCAATTTCCTGAGGGCGCGCCTAAAGTACAGGTAACGGTTTAATTGGTTTGGCGCTTAATTTGATGATCCTGACATCATTACCTAATCTATCAGCCTAACACAGGGCAGACTTGGCAGGTTTTATAAACCTGCCAAGTCTAATTGCGGCATTTTTATCCCGACTAAAACGGGTAGCCGTTACCCACTACGATTCACATAGAGCCAATCCAAACTGCTAGGTGTCGCGCCAAGCGGTTTATATTCCGCACCAACCCAGCCGGAATAAGTCGATGCTGCAATCACAGAAAACAGCCGGTCAAAATCAATCTGACCGCTGCCGGGTTGGCCGCGTCCTGGGCAATCAGCAAATTGGATATGGCCGATATTGTCGGCATGTTCGGCAATGAAAGCCTCAGGCTTTTCCCCCATCATTTGCAGATGATAAATATCGCACTGCATGAACACTTTAGGATGGTTTAGCTGTTTTAATATGTCGAGCATCTGTGCGCCGCTATCGATGATGAAACCCGGCATGTCGTGGCTATTGACCGCTTCAAATACGGTTTTAATGCCCAAAGGCGCAAAGGCTTCGACAGCGAAACACAGGTTTTCCTTAAACGTGTCCAAGTAGTGTGCCAACTGGCTGTTATCTAAACAGCGCCCCGGCAGGACATTGATGGCTTCGGGTTTCAACAGTTTGGCATAGTCGACGCTTTGAGCGACTGCCTGTTTGAACTGCTCGCGTTTTTCGGGAACGCAGGCCAGCCCCTCACCACCTTGCAATAAATCGGCGGCGTCGACATTAAACAAAACCAGTTTTAAATTCAATGCGTCCAGTTGTTTTTTTATCTCAGCCGCGCTTAAGGCGTAAGGGAACTGAATTTCAACAGCATTAAAACCTGCCTGCTTGGCAGCCTTGAATCGGTCAACCAAAGCGGCTTCGGTAAACAGCATGCTTAAGTTAGCGGTGAAATTAAGCATCGGTTTTGTTGTAGAGTTCTATTAATGTGGAGGGGTCTTGTTCCAAATAGCCTTGGCCACCATGCAGTTGCATCAGCTGCGCGGCCAGCGCCGACATAGGCACGGCGGCGCCTTGCTTAACCGATAAATCGACTGCCATATTCAAGTCTTTCAGCAGGGTTTTAACCCGCCATTTAACCGGCTCAAAGGTTCCGCTTGCCATTTCGGCGCCAACGATTTGCAAAGGTTTGGAGTCGGCAAAACCGCCGGCCAGTGCCGCCGGTATTTGCCAGGCATCAACGCCGGCCTGTTTAGCCAACGCCATCATTTCAGCAATCACCAGCACATTACAGCTGACGATCATTTGATTGCAGATTTTGGTGATCTGTCCGCTGCCGACTGCGCCCATGTGGGTGAGTTGTTGGTACAACGGCGCCAGAACAATGCGGGCAACAGCGATATGTTCGGTGCTGCCTCCCGCCATAATCGCCAAATTGCCTTGTTCGGCACCAGCAACGCCGCCCGAAACCGGCGCATCAACCCAACCCATGCCGCATTGGGCATGTAGTAATGCGGCCAATTGCCGGGTATTTTCCGGATGGATACTGGATAAGTCGATCAACAATTTATCCGCTGCGCCGTTGGCTAAAATGCCGTTGTGAACAACCGATTCCACAACGGCAGTATCAGCCAGACACAAAATAATGACATCCGAATGACCGACTAATTCAGCAACCGAGTGGCAGGCTTTAGCCCCTGCATCAATCACCGGTTGGAGCTTTTCCAGGCTGCGGTTCCAGACATTGACGCTAAAGCCTGCGTTCAGTAAGCGCAAGGTTATCGGTTTACCCATTAGGCCGATACCGATAAATCCGAGGGTGCTTTTTTTATCTGACATATTTTTTGGCTTTCCATTTAAAAAAGTAGGACAAAAATGCCGAAGTAGACCAGGTTTATAAAACTTGCCAGGTCTGTCCCGTGTTAAGTTGATTGCCTGTGTTTTTCAGGGCTTTATTAATATAAAGCCCTGAAAAACACAGGGCAAAAAAAAAGCCCGCTGGCACAAGTGCAAACGGGCTTTTGGTTTAAGAGCTTGGCAATTCCCTACTTTCGCATGGCAAACTGCCACACTATCATCG
>JBLRXA010000112.1:0-10819 GCA_047920955.1 Methylobacter sp.
TAAACCGAGGTGAATTTCACAAAATTGGCTGTCGATAAAGGCTTGGCTTTTTTTAATAAACTACCCAAGGGAAAACCCACCCAGGGCACTACCATTGACCATGCTTCGACGCAACGGAAACGGTAAATATATTCCTGTAGTGTTTGCTGGCGCAGTATGTCTTCCAAATAATAATTGCCGGGGCTTTCCACTTCGCCGCTTATCTCGACAGACCAAGGGTCGGTAGGCAGGCTTTGCGCCAGCTTAGTTGCATCTTTTTTATTAAAGGTAAATTCGTAATAGTTGGTGTAATTTTTAACGATGTCGACTGGCGTGGGAACTAACATATCATTGGAAAATTCACCTTTAGGTAGGCCGCTCCAAATCGAGTTATCTGTATCGGCGAATGCTGGCGCAATACCGGTGCCGGCAACGACTGTCGCCATCATGGCTTTAATGATTTTGCGCCGGTCTTTAAATATTAGAGGGTCGGTGATTTCACTGGATAAAATGGCCTGTTTAGTTTTAATAATCATAGTCAATATTCCTATTGCTTAATTTGTCAATAAGCGGCGAATTATCGTTTGCCTTTAGGAATCCAGCCGAATAACTGGCGAATTTTACGTTCGGTAATAAAGGCCAATGAGAATAGCTGGATGAAGTTTTCCGCCTCAATTAAATCCAAACCGATATGTTCGGGGGCAAGTTCTAGGCGAGTGCCGAACATTCTATCCCAAAGAGCCAAAACAATACCGTAATTACTGTCGTGTTCTTTACGTAAGGTCGAATGGTGGGTGCGGTGTAAGGATGGGGTGATAATGATTTTTGAAATGGCATCTTCATTAGGGACGCGCAGGTTAGCATGATGAAAAAATATGAAAAACAATTCGACTATCTCAATAGAAAGAACCAGATAGGCATTGACGCCAATCACGATAACAAAGACCGATTTGTAGATGATTTCCAGAAATAAGTCGAATACATGGAAACGAAAGCCGGTGGACACATTAAAACTTTTATCGCTGTGATGCACTTTGTGAAAGCGCCATAGAAACTCGTTTTTATGGCTGGCGACATGCCAAATATAAATGGCCAGATCGAAAAAAACAAAGGCCAATAACCATTTGACCGGGCCATTATCCAAGCCGCCTAATAAGCCGTAAGAGGAAAACTGCTGGGCAACAAGAAATAACGACGACGCCCTTAATACCGTTAAAATTAGATTATTAATCAAAAATGCCGAGGTATTGGTCACCAGCGATTCTTTATAGACTTTCTTAGGGAAATCAAGGTGCGGTCTTTTTTTCTCCATGATAAGCAGAAAAATAAAAGCAAGTATGGCAAGCCCGAATAAGACCTGATTGAAAACTAAGCCGGCAGTGTCGGTATTTTCTAGTGCATTCATAAACTTACCCTTTTGCTTTAGTGTGCTGATTCAAAAAATGCCATTGGCGAATTTAACCCATAAATGCAAAGCCCAGCAACTTATTGGTGTCATCCGTGTTCCGTCACGAATTACGATTCCGCTTTTTGTTCCCGCGCCAATAGGTTTTGTACGGCGGCCAGCGGCGCTAGGCTTTCATATAAAACCTTGTAGGTTTGTTCGGTAATCGGCATGTCTACGCCGTATTTTTTCGCCAGCAAAAAGGTTTCTTTGGCGGCGGAAACGCCTTCTATTTCTTGGCCGATTTCTTTTGTGGCGGTGAGGGGGTCTTTGCCTTGCCCTAAGGCTAAGCCGAAACGCCGGTTTCTGGACTGGTTGTCGGTGCAGGTTAAAATCAGGTCGCCCAGGCCTGCCAGTCCCATAAAGGTTTCCTGTTTGCCGCCCAGTTTGACGCCGAGACGAATCATTTCATTCAGCCCACGGGTAATCAGCGCGGCGCGGGTGTTGGCGCCAAAGCCCAGGCCGTCGGCAATGCCGGCGGCTATCGCCATGACATTTTTGACGGCGCCGCCAACTTCAACGCCAATCAGGTCGGAGTTGGTGTAAGTCCGAAAACGTGCGCTGTGCAGGATGTCGGCCAGGAGGCTGGCAAAATCGGGCTGGAATGAGGCGATGGTGATGGCGGTCGGCAATTCTGCCGCGACTTCTCTGGCAAAACTGGGCCCTGAAAGCAAGGCGGCCGGGGTTTGTGCTGAAAAAATATCGGCGACGACTTCGTGCAGCAAGGAGCCGTTATCGGGGTCAAAACCTTTGGTTGCCCAGGCTATTTGCACATCATTGGGTAAATGGGGTTTGAGTTGGAGCAGGGTGTCTTTAAAGGCGTGGCTGGGCACGGAGACCAAAATCAGTTTACAAAAACTGCCGATTTCCGCCAAGTCGCAGGTCACTGTCAGTTGCCCAGGGAAACTAGGGCCGGGCAAGTAGCGTTTGTTTTCCCGGTCTTTCGCCAGCGCGGCGATATGTTGCGGATTGTGTCCCCATAACAGTGTTCGGCAGCCGTTTCTGGCTGCCAGGATTGCCAGTGCTGTACCCCAGGAACCTGCGCCCAGGACAGCGATTTTTTTATTCATCCATTGAACCCTTGGATAAGTTCAGGTTAGCTTAGTTGATGGCATCGGAACCCGGTGCCTGTTGTACTTGTTGCAGGTGTTGCGCGTATAAGGCGTCAAAGTTGACCGGGGCTAACAGCATTGGCGGAAAGCCGCCTTTGGTGACGAGTTCGGAGATGGCTTCACGCGCATAAGGGAACAAAATGTTGGGGCAAAAACTGCCGAGCATGGGGCCCATTTCGGCATCGTTAAAGCCGCCTAGCAAGAAAATGCCGGCTTGGTTGACTTCGACAAGATAGGCGGTTACATCGCCGTTTTTGACGGTGATGGTGACGGTCAGGGCGACTTCGAACATTGAGTTTTCCAGCGGCAAAACGTGGGTGCCCAAGTTAAAGTCGACGCTAGGTTCCCATTTTTCGGTGAAGACTTTGGGCGAGTTGGGGGTCTCGAAAGAGATGTCCTTGGTATAAATCTTTTGGATGGAAAATTGTTTTTCTACTGCGTTGTTTTCTTCGCTCATGATGGCTTTTTATGATTTAAGTTATTGGAAGTTAATGGTTTAATTTTAGTGTTTTTGCTTGCCAGCCGATTTTATCGGCAATTTATAATCGTTTTCCCAGGCTTGCATGCCGCCGGTAATGACGAAAACCTGTTCAAATCCGGCTTTGGTCAATAGTTTGCCGGCTGCTGCTGAACGTGTTCCGGTTTGGCAGGCAATAAGAATAGGCTTGTTTTTATGTGCTTCGAGCTTGGGCAGGTGGGTGGCCAGGTTGCCCAATGGCGTATTGGTGGCCTGTTCAATATGGCCTTTAAGGAAATCGTCCGCTTCGCGCACATCAATTACGATGGTATCGCTGTCGTTCATTTTGGCAACCGCCAGTAACGGCGAAATGGAGCCGAATTTTTTTAAGGCGGCGTCGAATAATTCTTGGATTAACAGGTAGGTAACGACTGCCAGGGCAAGGGACAGGATGTAATGGTTTAAAATAAATTCTAGATAACGGTCCATGAGTCAATGTGTAAAATTAAGTGGAAAGATAAATTAATGGTTAGCGCAGAAGATGTCCCGCATCATTTTAATCAACAGCAGCATGCGGGCGTCGTCGATAAAATAATACACGCGGTTCGCCTGCTTTTTATAGCCAAGGATGTTTTTTTCTCTGAGAATGGCCAAATGTTGGGAAATGTTGCTTTGGCTGGTGCCGACCTGTTCGACAATGTCTTGTACGCAGACTGAATCGCTGCCCAGAATGCACAATATTTTTAACCGCAATGGATGCGACATGGCTTTTAAGCAATGCGCAGCCTGGGCTATATTGGCGTCATCTGTATCTATATGCGGCTCTTGAGCGTTCATAGGTCTGCTTTATTTCCAGTTGTTGAAGCAATAAGGAAACATCCCTGCGGGATGAAGCCAATGATTGTGAAGGGGTCTGCATCCCCCTTCACAATCCGCGCCCAAGAAAGCCACTTCGCTTTGCTCGTTGCGGGCGCTCCTTTCGGCCTGAAGGCCGAGGTTTAAAACCTGCAAGGAAGATTGATTAAAGAGCCTATGGATAATTATTTACACAACTTTTGTCAACGTGTATTAATATAATGTTCGACAATGGCCGCTTGATTTAGGTCGTTCGGCGCAAACCGAAATACAAAAAACCAGTAAATCTGGCAAAATAATACATCACTACGGCCATTTTGGGTAATGAAGAATAAAATGTTATGCCAAGTCATTTATTTTGTAGGGGAATCAGTGATGCGAAATTTTTTTAATATCCGGAGATAGAGATAAATATGTTGAATCGGCCAAAGCCTGTGGTATTGCTGATCCTTGACGGATTCGGTTATACCTTGGAAAAAGAAAATAATGCCATTGCCATGGCGAATACGCCTTGTTGGGATCGGTTGCAGAAGGATTGGCCGATGGCGCTGCTGAATTGTTCCGGCGCTTCCGTCGGCTTGCCCGGCGGGCAAATGGGCAACTCGGAAGTTGGGCATGTGCATATTGGCACCGGCCGTTATGTGCCGCAGGATTTTTCCAAGGTCAATGACGCCATTGTTGACGGCAGTTTTTATGCCAATCCGGTGCTGTGCCGCGCTGTCGATTTGGCCAAAGAAAAAAACAAAGCCTTGCATATCATGGGTTTGTTGTCGCCGGGTGGTGTGCATAGCCATGAAGAGCAAATTATGGCGATGGTCGAGCTGGCCGCGAAACGAGGTCTCGACAAAATTTATTTGCATGCCTTTTTGGATGGCCGCGATGTGCCGCCGAAAAGCGCAAAGGCTTCGCTTGAATTGCTCGAAGCCAAATTTGCGGCCTTGGGCGTTGGCCGTATCGCTTCGATTGTCGGACGCTTTTATGCGATGGATAGGGATAACCGTTGGGATCGGGTCAAGCAGGGCTATGACCTGATTACCAAAGGCGAGGCGGCGTTTACTGTGGATTCCGCACTGGATGGTTTGGCGGCGGCTTATGAGCGTGGTGAAACCGATGAGTTTGTGTTGCCGACGGCGGTTTTGGATGCCGACCATCACGCGGCAACGCTTGATCCGGAAGATTCGGTGGTGTTCATGAATTTTCGGGCAGACCGCGCCCGTGAGATTTCTGTGGCGATAACGTCGCCAACTTTCGGCGCCTTTGATAGGGGGCGTGTGCCGCATACCGGCTATTATTGTACGCTGACGGAATATCAGCAGGATTTCGATTACGATGTGGCTTTTCCGCCGACGGACCTTAAAAACTGCTTAGGCGAATATTTGTCTGCATTGGGCATGACGCAATTACGGCTGGCGGAAACCGAAAAATATGCCCATGTCACTTTTTTCCTCAATGGCGGGCAAGACACCGCTTTTCCTGGAGAAGACCGGATATTGGTGCCATCGCCCCAAGTCAGAACCTACGATTTACAGCCGGAAATGAACGCGGCTGAGGTGACCGACCATTTGGTGGCCGCCATTACCGGCGGCAAATATGATGTCATCATCTGCAATTATGCGAACTGCGATATGGTCGGCCATACCGGCATCATTGATGCGGCGGTTCTGGCAGTAGAAGCGGTTGATGCGTCCTTGCAGCGTATTGTTGACGCCTTGCATTCAGTCGGCGGGCAAATGCTGATAACCGCAGACCACGGCAATATTGAACAGATGGTTGATAAATCGAGCGGACAGCCGCACACGGCGCATACCGTAAATCCGGTGCCTTTGGTGCATGTCGGCGGCGATAAACCATTGGACGAGGGCGGCAGTTTGTCGGATTTGGCGCCAACAGTCTTGGCAATGTTGGGCGTTGGGCAGCCTGTTGAAATGACCGGGCGGTCACTTATTAAGGTTTAATTTGTGGATGAGAAAGCAGCTGGTTCTTTGTTTTTTGTTGGGCGCATTGACCCATCAGGGGAAGGCGGAAACCTCGCAAAAAGGCGAAGAGCTCAATAGGGTCCAGTCTGGCCTTGAAGCGGCCAACCAAAATATGCTGCATCTTCAGCAGCAAAAAAATGCGTTAAACGCCCAGTTAAGCGAGGTCGAGAAGCTATATGGCAAAACCGCCGCTTTGCTTAAAAAATTGCAGGGCCAGGTTGAACAAAAACGTCAGAATTTGACCCAGATACGCCAGGAGATGCGTAGCCTTCAGGATGAAATGGCTAAGCAAAATAAAGAAATAGCCGGTCAAATGAAATCAGCTTATGTGATGGGGAAAAAGGAAAAGTTAAAACTGTTGCTCAATCAGCAAGACCCCGCATTATCCAGCCGGATGCTGGTATATTACGACTACCTTAATAAAGCCCGTCTGGAAAAATTGGCCGGCATTTCCGAAGCTATGCAGCATCTGGAACGCTTGGACAGGTTGCAGCAACAGGAAACCGATCTGTTGCAAAAAGACCTTGAGCAAAAGCAGGCGGAGCAGATGGCTGCTGACGATGCCAGAAAACGCAGGGCGAAATTGCTGGTGCAATTGAAAAGCGATTTTTCTTCAAATGAGCAGCAAATAATCCGTCTGAAAGAAAGTGAAAATAAGCTGAAAAACTTGGTGTCCTCGCTACAAAGGTCAGCCAATGATATGAGTTTTGAAGTTGAGCAGGCGAAAAAGTTACACAAGACGGTTAATATTTCGTCTGAGCCTGCGGCAGTCTTACCCGATTCGGGCAATGAATTTTCCAAGCCTAAGGGCGATTTTTCCTCGCTCAAAGGGCAGTTGTCCTGGCCGGTTAAGGGGCGTTTGAGCAACAAGTTCGGTAGTGCGCGCAGGGAGAGCGCGGAGAGCGTTTGGGATGGCGTCTTAATTGAGGCTGGCGAAGGGACGGATATACGCGCTATCAGTCGTGGGAAAGTAGTTTATTCCGATTGGCTGCGCGGTTATGGCTTGTTGACTATTCTTGATCATGGCGAGGGGTATATGTCCCTTTATGCGTTTAATCAAAGTTTATATCGGCAAGTGGATGAATGGGTGGATGTTGGCGAAGTCATTGCTTCTGTTGGGCAAAGCGGTGGCCGCAACCAGCCCGGTTTGTACTTTGGGATACGCGTTAAAGGCAAGTCGGTCGATCCGCTTGAGTGGTGCCGGAAGTAACTGGGATTAAAGTGGGGGTAACCGGCCTTCGGCTTTATTTGGCTATGTTTTGAGAAATCAAGTGTTTGGAGTTTTAAGCTACATGTTAAAAAAGAAAAATATTTTTATTCTGTCCTTAGGGATTATGTTGGGCGTTTTTATGGGCATCTGCGGCAGCGTTTTGGCTGAGCGCGATAATGCGGCGCCGCCATCCGATTCCGAAGTGCTGCCTTATGAAGACTTGCGTACCTTTACCGAGATTTTCGGGCGCATCAAAAGGGATTATGTTGAGCCGGTTTCGGACAAAATGTTATTGGAGCATGCCGTTCGCGGCATGTTGAGTGGGCTTGACCCCCATTCGGCTTATTTGGCCACCGATGAATACCAGGAGCTAAAAGAAGGCACTACCGGCCAATTCGGCGGTTTGGGCATTGAAGTGACGATGGAAAACGGCTTCATTAAGGTGGTGTCGCCTATTGATGACACGCCCGCCCAACGGGCAGGGATAAAGGCCGGCGATCTTATTGTCAGGTTGGATGACGAGCCGGTAAAAGGCTTGAGTCTGGCTGATGCGGTGAAAAAAATGCGGGGCGAGCCGGGCAGCAAGATTGTGCTCACCGTAGTCCGTGAAGGTATGGAAGCGCCTTTGAAGCTAACCCTGACCCGTGACATCATCAAAGTCAAAAGCGTAAAAAACCGGATGCTGGAAAAAGGTTATGGTTATGTGCGTATCAGCAGTTTTCAATCGGGAACCGGCGAGGGTCTAAAGGAAGCGTTGGCAGCACTGAAAAAGGAAAACGCAGGCAATTTGAAAGGCTTGGTGCTGGATTTAAGGAATAATCCGGGCGGCGTATTGAATGCGGCGGTTGAGGTCAGTGATGCGTTTATCAAGAGCGGGCTTATCGTTTACACCGAAGGGCGTATTGAGAATTCGGAAATGCGCTTTAATGCCGCGCCTGATGACTTGCTTGACGGCGCGCCGATTGTGGTGCTGATTAATGCCGGTTCGGCGTCAGCGTCGGAGATTGTCGCCGGTGCTTTGCAGGATCAAAAACGTGCGGTGATTATGGGTGAAAAGTCGTTCGGTAAAGGTTCGGTGCAAACCATATTGCCAACCAGCGGCGGGGCGGCGGTTAAGTTGACCACGGCGCGGTACTATACGCCTTCCGGCCGTTCAATACAGGCAGAAGGCATTGAGCCGGACATTACCTTGGCGCGTGTTAAGCTGGAAGTGCTGGAGACATCGGAGTTCAAGCCGGTCAAGGAAGCCGATTTGTCGCATCATCTGGAAAACGGCAAAGGTAAAGATGCTAAAACCGAGGCTTCTGATAAGAACAAAGAGGAATTGGAAAAAGATTATCCTTTGCACCAGGCGCTGACCTTGTTAAAAGGCATCAGCATTATAGGGAGATAAACGTTAGGCTGTAATGGCGCGAAAATAAAAAACCGGATTTTGGCAGACCTAGATGTTTGCTGGAATTCGGTTTTTTATGCGTGTTTTTTTAAGCTGAAAAATAAAAGCGTTTTATTTCAATGAATTGAAAGTTAGACCTTCCAGATTTTAGAAACCTGGAAGGCCTGCTTATTGGCCTGTTTCTCGCCTAACCGTGTTTTTCGTGGTGAATTAACGACGCGAATTAATGAATCGATTTTTGATAGTTGACGCTAAAGTCGTCTAGCGTGGATAGCGCCGCAGGCAGGTCTTCGCTTTTTTCAAGGTTGAAGGCATTAACGCCGACGCGTGATAAATAATACACTTGGTCTGCCATAAACTGCCCGGTCGCTCTGATTTCGCCTTGATAGTGGTAGCGGCCTCTGAGTAGCCAGGCATGGGAAAATAGGCGGCCATCAGCAAAGGCAGGAAAATCCAACTCAATCAAGGCGATGCTTGCTAAATCGGCGGCGAGCTCGTCAACCGAATCGGCAGGGCCAATCCTGACGCCCACTTTGCCGTTAGCTTGAAGCAGCTGTGCGCGGTCTTGTTTCCAGCGCGCCAATGATACCGTGATGTCGCCATCGCTCAGTTCGGCATCGTCGGCCACATAATGCCAGCTGTCGTCAACAATTTGTTTGTCCTTAATGATTTGCATAGACTTGCTCCTTGAAAGGGGTGATGCCAACGCGCTTGACCGTGTCCAAAAAGGACTCGTCATCCAGGCGTTGTTCGATATAAACAGCCAGTATTGTGGTGATGGCTTGGGTCACTTGGTCTTTGGCGACTGAAGGGCCGAGCCGTTCGCCGATAGCCGCTTCGTTTTCCGAGGAGCCGCCTAACGTTAGCTGATACCATTCAGCGCCTTTTTTATCGACGCCCAGAACGCCGATATGGCCGACACTCTGGTGCGCACAGCCGTTCATGCAGCCGGACATGTTGATTTTTACATCGCCGATGTCATGAAGATAGTCCAGGTCGTCAAGCGCGTCATTGATTTCCTTGCTGATGCCAATGGTGCCGGCATTGGCCAGCGAGCAAAAATCGAGGCCGGGGCAGCAAATGATGTCGGTTGCGGTGCCGTTATTCGGCGTTGCCAGTTTTAGTGCGTCGAGCTGTTGCCACAACGGGAACAAATCAGCCTGTTTGACATCGGCAAGGATCAGGTTTTGCCGGTGCGTGCTTCTGATTTCACCAAAGCTGTAGCGGTCTGCCAAATCGGCAACGGCATCGAGTTGTACATCAGTTATATCGCCCGGCGGTGAATCCGGTGCTTTTAACGAAATAAAAGCGGCACGGTAACCGGCGATTTTGTGTTCGGCGGTGTTGTATTTTACCCAGGTGGCAAAAGCCTTGTTGTCGGCTAAATGCTGGGCAAAGTCGGTATCTTGCGCGGCATCGCTGGCGTAAGCCGGTGGGGCAAATTGGGCTTTAATGGCGTCAATGTTATCGGCATCAAGTTCGAGACCCTCGCGAATCAGCAGCCATTCTTTTTCGACCAAGTCGGTAAATTTTTCCAGGCCGGATTCTTTGACCAGAATTTTAATGCGCGCTTTGTATTTGTTGTCGCGGCGGCCAAACAGGTTGTAAATGCGCAGTATGGCTTCCAGATAAGACAGCAGGTGTTTCTTTTCCAAATACGGTCTGATGACTTGGCCGATAATCGGGGTGCGTCCTAAGCCGCCGCCGACCAGCACTCTAAAGCCAATTTCGCCTGCCTCGTTTTTAACCAGATGCAGGCCGATGTCGTGAAATTGGGTGGCGGCACGGTCATGCTGTGCGCCACTGACGGCAATCTTGAATTTACGCGGCAAGTAGGCGAATTCAGGATGCAGCGTGGTCCATTGGCGGATAATTTCGCAGTAAGGGCGCGGGTCTTCAAGCTCGTCAATGCAGACACCGGCCAGATGATCCGATGAGGTATTTCTTAGGCAATTGCCGCTGGTTTGGATGGCGTGCATTTGTACGCTGGCCAATTCTTCAAGAATGTCAGGCACTCTTTCCAGTTGCGGCCAGTTGAACTGGACATTTTGCCGGGTCGTGAAATGACAATAATTTTTGTCATAAGTACGGGCAATATGGGCGAGTTTGCGGAATTGTTTTGAATTGAACAGGCCGTAAGGGCCGGCTACCCGCAGCATCGGTGCATGGGTCTGAATATACAGACCATTCATCAAGCGCAAGGCGCGGAATTGGTCGTCTGAAATTTGACCTTTTAAATAGCTTTCGGTTTGCCGTCTAAATTGGGCTACCCGTTGTTCAATGAGGGTTTGGTCGTTGTCGTTATACTGATACATAAATGAGCACTTAGTACCTATTCAAGGCGGATAATTACGACCAATAATCATATACCGTAGGCCATAAAATGACAAAGG
>JBLRXA010000113.1:0-10793 GCA_047920955.1 Methylobacter sp.
GCTGGCAACAATTTTGGGGCAAGGTCGATCAGTATGGGGCGTGTGTTTGTGCGTAGGGGGTGACATTATTTAAAATCAACACCCCGTTGAACACCCAACAAGGGGTGTTCAACATCATTCCCGCAATGACTCGACGCGATGTCGGAAAGCCTGCATTTTCACTACGCAAAAAACGCTCCGTGAAAACACATGCACTATCGCTTCTGGGGACTAAAAATCTTCGCTTCGCTAAGCTCCGCTTCCAAGATTTTCAGCGTTTGAATTTTCCCGCTTTAAGTTCAATCACCACATAACAGCGCAATTTCAGGTGATAAAACAACAGGTCGATAAAAAAGTCTTCTTCGCCCACTTGCAGTAATACTTGGCGTCCCACAAAGGCAAAGCCTGCCCCCAGCTCTAACAAAAATTGCGTCACATGCTGTACCAATGCACCTTCAATTTCGCGCTCTTGTGCTTCATCCGTCAAACCTAAAAAGTCGAAGCGATAAGGGTCTTTGATGGATTCACGGGCAAGGTCGGAATTTGGCTTAGGTAACGTTGCCTCAAAGTTGGTCACGGCTGCCCCTTGACGTTCGAGCAAACCAGATTCAATCTGCATCACCATCACATTGCGCGACCAGTTATTTTCTATGGTTTTTTGGGCATACCAAGTGCGTGCTTCAGCGTTGTCCAACTTATCCAGTAGCGCCAACTGGTGATACCAAGGCATTTGTGCAAGCACCGCTTGCACAAATTCAACATTCGGCCAAGCCTCGGCAAAGGCACGCATATATTTTAGGTTACGCGGTGAAAAGCCTTTCATATTGGGAAATGCCGTGCGCAGATCGTGTGCCAGCCGCTCAATCACTTTTGCGCCCCAACCTTGCTCAGCTTGTCGCGTTAAAATGTCTTGCCCGATTTGCCAATAAAGCAACACCAGCTCTTGATTTACCCGCAAACTCGCCCGTTGTTGCGCCGTGTGTATGCGTTGTTTTAATTCTGCGAGCCAATCGGTGTATTGTTGTGGTGTGGTTTCTAATGCAATCTGCTGTTTACTCATTCCTACAGCTCCTCGGTCTTAAATTCGCTATAGCCTTCGTAGTAATAGCTCACGTCAATGCCCTTCATAAACAGGGTGCGGTCGTCGATCCGGTCGGTGAGGGCTTGTTTGAGCAGGCATTTGATTTCCAGGTCTTTCACCACGCTGCGCTGCATGGCGGAAAGATAGTCTTCCTTGTCGACCCGATTCCAATCCACCACCTGCCGGATTTCCTTTTTCAGTATCAGATCCAGCCAGATGCGGGTGGCGCGGCCATTGCCTTCGCGGAAGGGGTGGGCCACATTCATTTCGACATATTTTTCGATGATTTGCTCAAACGTGCCTTGGGGCATGGCGTCGATATGTTTGAGCGATGGTTTCAGATACATCACCGGGGCAAAACGAAAATTGCCTTTGGCGATATTCACGTCGCGGATTTTCCCGGCGAAGGGGTAAATATCTGCAAATAAATAGTCGTGGATAAAGCTCAGCCCGGCGAATTTACCGACCTCGACCTTATGGATATCGCCCGAGTCAAAAAGCTGTTTGGCTTTTTGCTTGCTGATTTTTTCTTCCGTCTTGGCCAACTCGATTTGGTCGGTGATGTTGAGTTTGTTTTCCAGAATCATGCGTCATCCCCCGCAAGCGCTGTGCCTTCAATCTCCGCGACAATGGCATCAATCTCGCTACGTAGCTTATCAATCTTGGCGACCGTGGTAAGCAGCTCGGCATTGAGCTGGGTAATGTCCACCACTTCGCGGGTGTCTTCGGCTTCAACATAACTGCTGACCGACAGGTTGTAATCGTTGGCGGCGATGGCCTCAAAGTTCACCGATTTGGCAAAGTGTTCAACATCTGCTTTGCTATCGAACGCCTGCATGATGTGTTCGATGTGGGCATCGGTCAGGGTGTTGTTATTGGTTTCTTTCTTAAACAGCCCGCTGGCATCGATAAACTGGGTTGTGTTGTCGGTTTTGTGTTTGGACAGCACCAGGATATTGACGGCGATGGTGGTGCCGAAAAACAGGTTGGGCGCGAGCGAGATCACGGTTTCGACGTAGTTGTTATCCACCAGATATTGGCGGATTTTGGCTTCGGCACCGCCCCGGTAAAAAATGCCGGGGAAGCAGACAATGGCGGCGCGGCCTTTGCTGGATAAATAACTCAACGCATGCAATACAAAAGCAAAGTCGGCTTTTGATTTGGGTGCCAGTACACCGGCGGGGGCAAAGCGTTCGTCGTTAATCAGGGTTGGGTCGCCGCTGCCAATCCAGTTCACCGAATACGGCGGGTTAGACACAATGGCATCAAACGGTTTTTCATCGCCAAAATGCGGATCTAACAGGGTGTTACCCAGCGCAATATTGAACTTGTCGTAGTTGATGTTGTGCAAAAACATGTTCATCCGCGCCAGGTTGTAGGTGGTGTGGTTGATTTCCTGGCCGAAAAATCCGTCTTCGATGATGTGGGCGTCAAAGTGTTTTTTGGCTTGCAGCAGCAAGGAGCCGGAACCACACGCCGGGTCAAAAATCTTGTTGACGCTGGTTTGTTTGTGCATGGCCAGCTGGGCAATCAACTTGGACACATTTTGCGGCGTGAAAAACTCGCCGCCGGATTTGCCGGCATTGGCGGCATAGTTAGAAATTAAAAACTCGTAGGCATCGCCAAACAGGTCGATGTGGCTTTCTTGGAATTTGCCAAAGCTTAGTTTTTCCACGCCTTTCAACACAGCGGCCAAGCGGCTGTTTTTGTCGGCAACGGTGTTGCCCAGGCGGTTACTGGTGGTATCAAAATCGGCAAACAAGCCTTTAATGTCCGTTTCGGATGGGTAGCCATTGGCCGAGCTTTCAATGGCGGAAAATATCGCGGCTAAATCGGTGTTCAGGTTGGCGTTATTGTTGGCGCCTGCTGCAATGTTTGCAAACAACTGGCTGGGATAGATGAAATAGCCTTTGGTTTTAATGGCGTCGTCTTTGATTTCTGCGCTAATGACATCATCGGTGAGCGCGGCATAATTGACGCTGTCATCACCGCCTTCAATGTAACTGGCAAAGTTTTCGCTAATAAAACGATAGAACAAGGTGCCTAATACATACTGCTTAAAATCCCAGCCATCGACTGAGCCACGCACCTCATTGGCAATTTGCCAAATTTGGCGTTGCAGTTCGGCGCGTTGTTGGGTGCTTGTCATTGTGGAATCCTGTTTAAATACGTTTTTAATGGCCATAAGCCGATAAGCAGCGCGGCATTATACGGGCGAAGACGCATCGCGGCTTTGCCAAAAAATAGCCCAGTGCTGGGAGTCCGGGAAAAATCGATATGCCCACAATTTAAGGCAAATCGCTGAATTCGTCATAAACCGGTATTTCAAGGTACTCTGAAGCACTGCGCAGCCATGCTGCCAAGTGCTGTAAGGTTGCCGCCCTTATTTTCTTTTTTAAGCCACATTCCCAAATAATTGCCGCCCGCCATCCTTGTATCTTGAGCTGGTATAGGGCTTTTTGGTCACGCGCCACGTTCCGGGCGAACTTCCGTTCCCAGAATTCGCGGCGTGTGTGGGGGAGGTGGGTGGTTCTGCATCCTTCGTGCTGATGCCAGAAACAGCCATGAATGAATATGACGGCATGATATTTGCGCAATACAAGGTCTGGCGTGCCGGGCAATTTTTTGTCGTGCAGGCGGAAACGGAAACCTTGCCGGTGCAGCGCAGACCGCACCCATTTCTCCGGCTTTGTATCCCGGCTGCGGATGGCCGCCATTGTGCGTGAGCGGGTGGCTTGGTCAATACGGTCAGTCATTTTGCATTGTTAGTTAGTTCGCCTATGCGTTTCCCACGCAGGGGCGTCCAGAATGCCCGAACTCATAAAAAATGCCGCCTTCAAACTGCAACCGGAGTCATACGGTTCCCGTCAATTAACATTTGCAGCTATGCTCTGGGCACAATTGCTTTAATTGAATATTTAACGTTTCAAGCAATTCGTTCTGTTCAGCCCAATCACTATCGGTAGCATTAACAACTATCGCATGGGCAACAACAGCCGTCGCCAAAAATTTACGGTCTGACGGATCAAGCGTATTTGTCGGTAATTCGTCAAATCCACGAGAAATATCACCTAAAGGTGTGATGTTTACAGTCTGAACTTTATTTTCAGCATGTTGATGATTATGCAGATACTTAAAATACATATCACCAACACCGGGTTGGCCTGCGTGACTTAAATGTTTGCTATATTCCGCCATAATCAATCCTGCCTTATCAATAGCGATATGCAATTTATTGCAATTTTCCAACAGTTCAATACAAGCTAATTGACAGGCAATAGAGGATACCGTTCGCGCTTATGGCTACGTTAGTGTCTATGACGAACTTATCCAACATTTACCGGTGCTTCCTGCGCTTTTCGTTTCAGTACAGCCTTGCGGGTCTCTGCAATTTCCGCCATTTCATCACCGAAAAAATTTTCCGGCCAATTTCTGATTTCACCAAATACATCAATGTTTAAATCGGATAACTTCGACTCACCGTGTACGCTGTCGCAAAAATAAAGTTTTAATTCATTGGCAGGGTATTGCTCTTCAGCAATTCGCCGTTGAAAACGCCTTAATAAGTGTTCGCTATGGCTTTCTATAATGACTTGTATGTTGCGATGTTTCGCCACTTGTAAAATGACATCTGCCAAATTACTTTGTACTGAGGGATGTAAATGAATTTCGGGTTGTTCCATTAACACGGTGCTGCCTTCCGGCACATAATAAAGCAGCACTAAAGCCGGTAAAACCTGTGAAACACCAAAGCCTACATCGGTCAAAAAAGCTTTCGGACTTTCTTCATCCCGCTTAACAATGGCTTGGTATAAATTTGATCCTTCGGCAATCTCTTTAATTGAAAAGCTTTGAATTAAGCCTAATTCTTTAAGCCAGTAAGCAATGATTTCTTGAAAGGTTTTAAATGGCTTTCGATAGCCTAAGTTTCTTTTTTCCCCTCGGATTGTAGCCGATAAAATGGCGTCAACCGTGCGCTCGCCTCGATAACCAACGTCAAAGGGTCTCGCTCCAGACCATTGATATTCTCGTTTGGGATGTTCACGCAAAGGACCAAGATAATAAATTTTATCCATCATGGCTTCATATTCGGACTCAAAAAAACTTAAAAAATCGGCATTCTGATGATAAGTTTTAGCCTGATCCGGAAATAAATGCGTTTTGATGGGACTGGGCATGTTCCAAACTCTACCTTTTTGACGAACGAATTGAAAATCAGCACCGCCGTAAGAATCAGCTTGTAAGAAATATTCTTTAGTTGCTTCTTTTGGCTTCATCTCAAAAGAGTGCCGATCAAAACGATAAGCGAGAAATTGTGATTTCATTTCCTGGTTTTTAAACGAAACTTCCGCCTCTGTTTCTAATACATTACCTTGAAACAAAATCTCAGTGCGTTTCCCCGATGGATTAGCTATTTTCAGGGGTTTATTGAGTTCCCATTTAATTGTCCATTTTAAAGATAAGGACTCTTGGTGTTTATGCACCAGATCTTTGAATGTACCTAAATTAACAAGTTGATCAGGTCCGCCCAAATCTAAAACCAAACCCCGATCTGTTGCATTTTTAGTTTGTTTTAACATTAACAAGAATTGAAGAATGCTGCTTTTCCCTGAACTATTAGTACCAAATAAGCCGGTAACACGCCCCAGCTTAATATCCAGCTTTAACCAAGCTTTAAAATTTGAAAGATTTAATTCATTTATCATCGTGCGTATGTGTGCCTCGAATGGTTATGCTCAATTGATCCAAATAAATTAACATTTCAAACAGCCTTGTTTTTTCAATTATCTGCCCGCCTGATAGGGATGAACCCGGTAACTTCGTTGCCTCATCGCCTATCCAAAGAATTTGGGGGCAGACAGATAGGCTAGGTTGGTTCGCCATTCAAATGCTGAGCGCATTTTGCGCAGAGCCCGTGGATTTCCAGGGCTTTGCTGTGAACAATAAAACTGGCC
The DNA here is from genome assembly GCA_047920955.1 of Methylobacter sp. Classification (GTDB taxonomy): domain Bacteria; phylum Pseudomonadota; class Gammaproteobacteria; order Methylococcales; family Methylomonadaceae; genus Methylobacter_A. The sequence continues at coordinate 6,016 of JBLRXA010000113.1, forward strand.
TGTTTGATTTCCTGTGACAACGCCGCCATCACTTTCGGCGCCGGGCGTTCTTCCACGTCCTGACAGTTATTGCAGATTAATAACAACTGCTCATGCTGGTGATCCGAACTGCGGCAACCGACAAAGGCATTGAGGCTCTCGACGCGGTGGATCAAGCCCTGTTCAATCAAAAAATCCAGGGCACGGTAAATCGTCGCAGGTTTTGCCGCTTCCATCTGCGGCTTGATACGGTCAAGCAGTTCATAGGCCTTGACAGCTTTATGGTTTTCCCAGATCAGTTCCAGCACTTGCTGGCGTATCGGCGTCAGTTGCACGCCGCGCACGACGCACAACTGCGCGGCGGTGCTTAAGGCTTGGCTGACGCATTTTTTATGGTCATGCCCTACGGCAGAGGAAGGGTCAGGGTTTGCTTCGGCAGGTGTGTTCATGGCAAAAACCGTTTAGCTGAAATCGAATGTTATCGTGTGTAATGTTTGCGCCAGTGTCGCTTAGTCTTCAGCCAAGGGGTCATAAGGAAGATAAGTCGGCACTGACAAATCGCCAAGTTCGCCGTCGATGATCGGAAACAGAAGACGGTAAGGTACGCGCCAAATGGCACGTTCATTGACTTTAACCGTTGCTGTTTTTTGATTAAGGCGCAGCACTTCGCCGAAAACATCCTCGTTATATTTGCTTTTATAGCCCACTTTGGCGCCGACTTTTAAGCTGCTTTTAGTGATGCCAACCGCATTTTTGGGCACTTGAATATCGGTGTCGCTATTGTCCAAATTAAGATAATAAAACGGTAGATTCCAGTTTTTCTGGTCATGGTTATTTTTTACCAAACAGCGCGTTCGTTTGATTTTTAAAATGACCGCATCAATTAAGCGATTAGACTCTGGGTCAAAATAGCTGATGGGCTGGCCGATTTTTAACTGCGCTTTAATTTGATCGATGCGCATCGGATTTTGCAGCTCTTGGTAAATGGCGGACTGTAAGCGATGCAAATCGAATAATGACGCTTTATTAAGCTCTTGAAGCAGTGCGGTGTAATCCATTGTGATTTTTTGTAACTGAATGGTTATTTTTATTAATTATTTCAACGTATTAAGAATCAGACCTTCCGGGCTTTTAAAACCTGGAAGGTCTGTATGCCTTAGGGTTTAGGCGGTTCAATAGTAGGAGCCATGGATGTCCCCGTACCATGGCTTTCCGCAGCATTTTTAATATAAATCTGCTTTAGGCGGTTAAATGCCGACCAGAAGTTGGTGTCCATAACCACTTCATTACCAATCGAAACGATAACCCGGATAAGCTCAGGAATGCCGTTTATGTTGGAAACAATATAGACCGGCTGCACATAAAGGACGCTGTTGCCCATCGGCATAATAATCATACGACCTAGCTGAATCTTGGAGCCGCCCTGATCCCACAGTGTAAATTGCGCGGAAATTTCCGGACTTTGTTCAATCAGCGATTCAACTTGCGCAGGCCCGTTGACCTGCACGTCTTTCAGGAACTTATACAAAGTAATACCCGGTTTATAGTCGGGGCTACAGGTTTCGGTGTCTATGATGCCGGCGACGCCGATCATGCTCAGGTTGTTGCTATTAACCGGTGTCATCGGGTTCAACATGACAAATTCTTCCAGGCTATTGCAGTTGCCGAAATCGATGGTTTGGTAATAAGGCCTTACCGGCTGCCCCCGGACTTTAGCAAACTCCCAGGTTTCCGCTTGTTGGTAAAATAATTCAGGTTCTTGTTGATGATATTTCGCATAGACCTTCATCTGTAAATAATACAAATCGCGCGGATAACGCAAATGTGTTTTCAAGTCGGCAGGCATGTCCTCTATGTTCTTAAACAGGCTCGGATAAGCGATATCGTAAGCCCGGATGATGACATCGGAGGGATCGGAAATGTAATACTGGATATCGCCCTCGAAAGCGTCCACCACGATTTTGACGGAATTGCGGATATAGTTGAAGTCAACTTTGCCGTCCTGGAAATCGTCGCTGGCAGGTTTGGACACGGGATAGCGGTTAGACAGGGTGTAGGCGTCCTGTATCCAATAAAACCGGTCGCCGGTCAACACCAGATAAGGGTCGCTGTCCAAGTGCAAAAAAGGCGTTACGGTCTTGATGCGCTCGACGATATTACGGCGTATTAACACCCGGCTTTCTTTCGAGATATTGGTCGAAAAGAATATTTTCGGGTCTTGAAAATAAAAGGCGAACAGTGCTTTTCTGAACAAGGAGGGGATGGGTATACCACTTTTTCCCTGATAAGAGCCTTCCATGGCAGGGTCTTCATAGCTGCCGGAAAGGCCGACGATGTCGAGTTTGTTAGGCACGATAGCGTACTTGTATTCTTCCTGACCGTAATAAATGTCAGGATGCTTAACGCTTAGGCCGATGTTTGAACTCAAGTTTAAGTCGCGCAAATACCAGAGCAGCGGCCGGGCCGCATCTTGTGCGGCGGGCGTGACCACGGCGCCAAAGCCGTGGGTGTAACGCAAATGGGTATTTTCCCAGTTCTGCGCTTCGGGCGGCAATTTCGATATGTTCATCTCCCTGGCAGAAAGATTGACCTGCCTGACGTGGTCGCGCAGGAAATAACGGTCTTCGTCGACAGACAAAAAGGTGTAATAGGGCCTGATCGATTGCAGCTGCCTATAGGTGTCAATCAGGATTTCCCGATCCCAAACCGGGATGTTTTCAAAATGCTTTTGTGTGCTCCAGGCTTCAATATCGTCAATGGCATTCAGCTTGATCGGCAGGTCGATGATTTTGATATTTTTTAAATCATAGGCATCCATGGTGGCATTGATGTTGTGCTGCATGAACGGTTTTTCCGTCCTGACCGGGTTGGGGTTGACGATATAGGTCTGGAGTAATTCGGGGATAAATTGGACATCGGACAGGCCCAGAGCCGAGAAAAAAACGGCCAATGATATTAAAGTCGGGCCTTTGGTACGGTGCTTTTCTGAAAAAATAAACAGGCCGACGGAAATGGCCACCGCCAGAAAAGCAATGATACCCAGCCAAATCAGCGGCAGTTGATAACGCAGCTCGGTAAAACCGGGGCCGTAAAATATCGGCTCGTGGCTGTCGGTATAGAGCAGCGAAAAGCGTTTCAGCATGAAGCCCCAGACCACGAACAAAACCACAAAGCCCATCAAAATGACTAAATGGATTTTCGCGCCCAGCGGAAACTCTTTGCTTTGATGGGGCACAAAAATATGTTCAAGCCAATACAACACGCCAACCATGCAGAAAACCATAATGGCTGTGGTCAGCAATTCCTGCTGGATCAGCATGTAAATCGGGTAGGACAACAGATAAAAGCCAATATCCTGGCCGTAAACCGGCTCGGCCACACCCGACGCGCCGCCGAAAAAATACAGCAGCCCGGTTTCCCACTGATGATAAAAAGGGATGGCGATAAAAAAGGCCAAAATGAGGGAAACCGGCGTGTATATTTTTGCCGAACCGCTCATGAAGGTATCGGCAAAACGCTGGAAACGTCGGCGTTTGTCGGCATTGTTGAGGATTTCATCCGGCGGATTTAAGCCCAAATAACGCGATGCAATCCAGAAATGGAAAAAGAAAATGCCGAAAAAACCCATGGTGACAGCGCCGGACAGGAAAAACTTGTACAGCAGGCGCAGCCAGAAATAGGCTTCAAGTTTTAATGATTTGTACCACCATAAGTCGACAAACAGCTCAAGAAATATGAAGTAGAAAGCGGCATATATAAGGATAACGCCGACAAGCGTCGCTCCAATTAGCGCGGGTAAAGGCTTCAGGTTCCGCATGGTGTCCTCTTAATAGAAAAGTGAATCGTCAGTGTGCATTTTAGATGATGGCGGTCAGGATAATGCACATTCGTGGCCGTATTCTAACACCCAATAATGGGATCGTAATGATTTAGACGTTATGGATTATCATCGGGGATAAACGCTGTAGGCAGATTAGAGCGGCAGTATCGGTGCGCTATATTGCGAATCACCGATACTGAAATTGTGTGGATTCGATGGGGGGGGCAGGAAGCGGGAATTAAGGTTTTTGTGCAGATGCCCGGCTGTTTTCTACCGTAGCCGCCATATTTTTGATCTTTGCTTGCAGCGCCTCAGTCAAGGCATTTAAAAACGCCTCAGGATTGGTTTGTGCGTTGTGCATGAGTTCCTGCATTTTTGCCGGATCGCCGCCCGCCTGTTGCAGCAGTATCGGCATAATCTCGGCAGAAATGCTATAGAGTTCCTGTAGGTTGGCGGGGTTGCCGTCTACTGCGTTTAAGGCTTGTTGCGCCGCTGCTTTACCGGCATCGGTGTTGGCTGAGCCGCAATTTTGCTTTTTAAGGCAGTCTTGCGTTTGCTGCAAAGCGGAATCCATCGTCCCATCGGCATAAACCGTCGGCATGAATAGGCTTGCGGCCAGCAGAGCTATTGATAAAGTGATGTTGGACATGACGGCTCCTTTATTTAACGTTTTATTCGATGTTCAAGTTTTTACTTGTTGATTTTAAAAAATCTTGATAAATCAGGCCACGCACTCATAAGACCACTTATCAATCACACAAACCGGTGATGATTTCGTGATTAGTTTGTCAGGAATTCTTAGTCCAAAGGCAGGCGCGCCCTACTTTAAACGGAAAATTTTTCGGTTTTTTCTAATTTGTAGGCCCCAATTTATCTAGTCTCTAGCTGGTTTGAACCCGAAAACTTGGCCGTTCAGAGTCTATATCTCGATGTTCAAGTTTTTAAATTTTTCGCAGCCGGCTCCTTAAAAAAGTCATCC
>JBLRXA010000114.1:0-10778 GCA_047920955.1 Methylobacter sp.
GCTGGGCTTTCCATCGATACGGACGCGACTTTTTGCAAGGACGTTGAATCATAAACCACCACTTCATCGCCGCTGTAACCGGCGCTGACGTAAAGGAATTTACCATCGGCGCTGTATTCAGGGAAATAGGCATGGCCGCCTACATCCAGCGTTTTAACCACTTCCAGCGATTTTTTGTCGATCAACTGCACGGTGCGCGCCCGACGGTCTTTAGAAATGATGTCGACGGCCACATAAGGCGCATTGGCATGGGCAGCGGGCGATTCGGTGCCGCCAGCAACGGGGATTTGTTTGACCACTTCCATTTTGTCCAAGTCCCAAACGCTGACTACGGTTTTGTCGCAATCGCCGAAGTTGGTGCCGAAACCTAAGGTGCGGCCGTCAACTTCAACGGCTGAACCGCCGCCGACATGCGGTACGCAACCGGCTTCGAGTTTTTTGATGATTTTGCGCTCTTTCAAGTCAATCGCGGCGACGATGCTGTCGTCATAAGAGGCAATCATCAGTTTGCGGCCGCCGTGGGATAAGAATGCGTCATGCAGATGGCGACCGACGTCAGTGATTTTAGTGACCGGGAAACCTTCTTTTAAATCAACGACCCAGACTTGACCGGCGTTTTCCAGGGCAATGGCAAAAATGTCGTCGAACGGTGTGCCGATGACCATGCCGGAATCCGAGGAGACCATTTTGCCGTCCGGATCGATACCTTCCAGTTCAAAAGTTTTTAGGGGTTCCAGGGTGTCGGCATCAAGGATGACGGCGTTGTGCGGTACGAATGAACCGGCCATGATGTATTTGCCGTCGCGGGATACGCCAAGCCCTGGGCCGTTGTAGCCGGTTTTAACGCTGCGCACGGCTTGCATTGAATACAAGTCGACTTTGAAAATTTCGGCGGTGTCGGTTTTGATATAGGCCCAGCGCGGGTTGGCGGGGTTATAGTCGATAATATGCGCGGCTGTGCCGGTCGGGATTTCGCCGATTTGTTTGTGCGTGGTGCTGTTGATGAATACCGCTTTGGAGCCCGCGCCGCGTCCGTATTTGCCGCGAGCCGCGACGCCGATGACGTCATCCATGCTGTCGATGGTGTATGTCGGTTTAGCGGGCAGGGTGCTTTCGTCGCTGACATAGACTTTAATCGACTTTTTGATGTCGTCAATCGTCCAGCTGGGGTTGGCCAGTTTTGGCGTGGTTTGCAGATGGCTAACCAAACCGCGAATTTGGTCATCGCTCAGGCGGCCATAAAACGGAGGCATTAAGGTGTCGAAACTGCCGGTCATGATCAGGCTGCGTAAAGCGGTTGGGCTGCGGCCTTTTAACGTTTCCGAGTTCAAGGCTGGCGCCAGAAAACCGCCGTGATCCGAGCCGTGACAACTGGCGCAGTTGTCCTCGAATAATTGGTGCATGTCTTTAGATGTGTCCGCTGCTGCCTGTACGCCAAACGGTAAAACGAGGGCGGCAAGGGCGGTCAGGATTGATTTGCGTAAGCGTGTTTTTGGGATATTCATCATGTTGGGCTCCAAGGTAGTGTTGAATCAATATTATCGTGTATGGGTCAAAAGCTCAAGTCACCATGGCTGTTTATGCCAGAAAAAATGACGGCGACGTGACCTGCGGGCACGCGTAAGACCTTAAAAAACAGGCTGTTTGGAGGCGCCGCCCGCTTGTTCTTTAACCAGTTTTGGCACCAGATAACCGGGCAGGCTCGCTTGAACTTGCTGCATCAGTGCCAGTGCGTCTGTTTCAGACACTTCAAAATGTCCGGTTCCGGTGGCTTTGTCCAGCAGATGCAAATAATAGGGAATAATGCCGTGGCTGAACAGTTGTTCGCTTAATTGACATAAAATTTCCGCTTCATCATTGACACCTTTTAACAGTACGGATTGGTTGAACAAGCTGATGCCGCTGCTTTTTAGCCGATTGCAGGCATGAATGACGCGCTGATTGATTTCATTGCCATGGTTGCAGTGCATGACCATGATGATTTGCTTGGGGCTTTGTTTTAAGGCGGCAATCAGTTCGTCGGTGATGCGGGCGGGCAGCACGATAGGCAGGCGGCTGTGTATCCTGATGCGCTTTAAATGTTTAATGCCGTTTAATTGTTGCATAAGCCGGGTTAATCTTGCGTCACTTAGCAGCAAGGGATCGCCGCCGCTTAAAATGACTTCTGCAATGCTGGCATCGTCTTGTATGGCTTGGATGGCGGCAGTTTCTTTTTGTTTGCTCAGTTGTAAATCGGCGTAGGGGAAATTGCGCCGAAAACAATAGCGGCAGTTGATCGCGCAACTGCCGGTATTGATCAACAAAACCCGGCCTTGGTATTTGTGTAAGACACCGTTTTGGCTGGCGGCGGCAAGGTCGCCGACCGGGTCATGGCTAAAGCCGGGGTAGTTGATTAATTCGTCTTTAACCGGCAATACCTGGCGTAATAACGGGTCATGCGGATTGCCTTTTTCCATGCAGGCGGCAAAACTTAACGGCACGCGTAACGGGAAGTTTAAGGTGGCTGCATGGGAAACCGGCAAGTCGTTTGGCGATAGCTGCAAATAACGGCAGAGGTCACCAATATCGCTAAAAGCATCGGCAAGTTGCTGTTGCCAGTTTTTGGCAAAGTGCTGGGATTCGGGCATGGATTGGTTTTTTAAAGTTTCTCTCAGTTGTTGGCTCTATTATAATGCGTGGGTTTTACATTGTTTGTCATCTTTGAGGATAAAATGGCCATTTATAGCACTAATGAGTTTAAAGCCGGGTTAAAAGTTATGTTGGATAACGATCCCTGTGCAATTATTGAAAATGAATTCGTAAAACCGGGTAAAGGCCAGGCTTTTAACCGGGTCAAAATCAGGAACTTGAAAACAGGCCGGGTCATGGAGCGCACCTTTAAATCGGGCGAGTCGCTGGAAGGCGCCGATGTGGTCGATGTCGAGATGCAATACCTATATAACGACGGCCAGTTCAGGCATTTTATGGTGCCGGACACCTTTGAGCAGTATCAATGCGACGAAAAAATTGTCGGCGATGCCGGTAAATGGCTTAAAGACCAAGATTCCTGCACGGTGACTTTGTGGAATGATGCGCCGCTGGCGATTTCCCCGGCTAATTTTGTTGAGCTGACCATCGTCGAAACCGATCCGGGTGTGCGCGGCGATACCTCAGGCGGCGGCGGCAAACCGGCGGTGTTGGATACCGGCGCAGTGGTCAGGGTGCCTTTGTTTGTACAACAAGGCGAAATGATTAAAGTCGATACCCGTACCGGCGAATACGTGTCCCGCGTAAAAGAATAGTGCCACAAGATTGGCGGCCGAGTTGCGCCATAGCGCAGTTGCAGTTAAGGGCGCGGATGCTTGCCGAGATACGCCAATTTTTTGCTGACCGGGCGGTACTGGAAGTGGAAACGCCGTTGCTCAGTCACAGCATCGGCACCGACCCGCATTTAGCGTTCTTTACCACTGAGTATGATTTGCTACCTGCGCGGCAAACGCTGTTTCTGCAAACTTCGCCGGAGTTTGCCATGAAACGGCTGCTTGCCGCCGGTAGCGGCTGTATTTATCAAATCGGCAAAGCCTTCAGGAACGGCGAGTCGGGGCGCTTTCATAATCCCGAATTTACTATGCTGGAATGGTATCGGGTTGGTTTTAGCTTGTCTCAACTGATGGATGAAATCGCCGAACTAATTGCTCATTTGTTTAGGGCGCAGCCGTTGCAGCAAACGCAACGGGTCAGTTATCAGGACGCGTTTTTTTTGCACACCGGATTAGACCCCTTGGTATTTTGCTATTCCGATTATTGCGCTTATGCCCTGCAATCCGAATTATCCGAAGCGGTTGCTATCTGCGAACACGACCATGCCTTATGGCTGGATTTTTTGTTCAGTCACAAAGTTCAGCCGCATTTGGGTCATGATGCGCTGTGCATGGTTTACGGCTATCCCGCTTGCCAGTCGTCGCTGGCCAGAATCAATGAACACAATGCCTTGATTACTGACCGGGTTGAGGTGTTTATTAATGGTGTTGAGCTGGGCAATGGCTACCATGAGCTGACTGATGCGGATGAGCAAAGCCAGCGTTTCGATAAGGAATTGGCGGTCAGGCAACAGCAAAAATTGCCGCTTAGCGTGAAAGACCGGCGCCTGATTGCGGCATTGGCGTCGGGCTTGCCGCACTGTTCAGGCATGGCGATCGGTTTGGATCGATTATTGATGCTGTTGTCGGGCAGCAAATCTATCGATGAGGTGCTTAGTTTCCCAATTCACCGGGCTTAACTTCGCTTAGCTATTTACTGTGATATAATCCGCCAGCTTTTAAATATCCAAACCATGCTGTTTTACTTTTAGATTCCTACATGAAATTAAATACTTTTTCTCGCATATTATTGCTGCTTCTGCTTGTTTCCCAAGCAGTTAGAGCCGATGAAGAGTTTGTGGTCGAGGATATAAAAGTAAAAGGCTTGCAGCGTATTTCTGTCGGTACCGTTTATAACTATCTCCCGGTCAGTGTGGGGGAAAGGTTTTCCTTGGATAACGTAGCATCGGCGATTAAGGCCTTATTCAAGACCGGATTCTTCAAGGATGTTTCCTTGGAAAGGGATGGGGCTACGCTGATTGTTAATGTGGTAGAACGTCCTTCCATTGCAAAAATTATCTTTGAAGGCAATAAAGATTTAAGCAAGGATGACTTGACTAAAGCCCTGAAGAAAATCGGTTTGGAAGAAGGCAAAGTGTTTGACCAGCAAGTGCTGGACAAGGTTGAACAGGAATTGAGCCGCCAATACTTCAGTCACGGCAAATACGGCCTGAAAATTACCACCGAAGTGTCCGAACTGACCCGCAACCGGGTCGGCATCCATATCAAAATTTCCGAAGGCAGGGTCGCCAAAATCAAGCAGATTAATATTGTCGGCAATACTGTTTTCGATGATGCGACCTTGTTGAAAAACCTGGAATTAAGCACCTCTAATTTGCTGTCGTTCTATACCAAAAACGACCAGTATTCCAAACAAAAACTGTCGGGCGATTTAGAATCCTTGCGTTCTTATTATCTTGACCGCGGCTATATCAACTTCAATATCGAATCTACCCAAGTCGCCATCACCCCAGACAAAAAAGACATCTACGTCACCATTAACATCAAAGAAGGCGCGGTTTATACACTGGAAAAAGTCAAATTGGCTGGCAATTTGGTGGTGGCGCCAGAAGAACTGGTCAAGCTGGTCAAAATTGGGCCGGGCGAGATTTTTTCCAGAAAAAACGCCACTGAAACATCAAAAGCGGTTTCCGAACGTTTAGGCGATGACGGTTATGCCTTTGCCAATGTCAACATGATACCGGAAATTAACGAGGCGACAAAAACAGTCGACATGACTTTTTTCGTCGATCCGGGCAAACGTGTTTATGTCAGGCGCATTAACATGAAAGGCAACACCAAAACCCGCGATGAAGTGTTGCGCCGCGAAATGCGGCAAATGGAATCTAGCTGGGCGTCCAGTTCAAAGATTGAACGTTCCAAAACTCGCCTTGAGCGTTTGGGTTATTTCGAGGACGTGAATGTTGAAACCCCGCCGGTTACCGGTACTGCCGACCAGATTGATGTTAATTATTCAGTTACAGAAAAACCCTCCGGCAATTTGTCCGCAGGCGCCGGTTATTCGCAAGTCCAGGGAATTGTGTTGAATGCCAATATCGCCCAGGATAACGTGTTCGGTTCCGGCAAGCGGGTGAACCTGGCTTTCAATAACAGTAACTTCGCCACCAACTACCAGTTTGGTTTTTTTAATCCCTATTTCACCGTTGACGGCGTCAGCCAGGGTTATAATTTGGGCTATAGCAAACGCGATGCCGGACAAATCAACATTGCCAACTATTCGACCAATATCATGAATGCCGGGGTTAATTTCGGCATCCCGTTGAATGAATTCGACCAACTGCGTTTTGACCTGGATTTAAAAAATACCAGTTTAACCGCCGTTGATTTTTCCTCCATACAAATCCGTGACTTTATTGACAAGCAGGGCGACAGTTTTTTAACCTTGTCACCGGCGATAGGCTGGAGCCATGACACACTTAACCGGGCTATTTTTCCAAGCAGGGGCGGCCAACAGCGTTTTTCTGCATTAGCGACAGTCCCTGGCAGCGATCTGGAATATTTTAAAGTCAGTTATAAACATCAGATTTATTTTCCCTTAGCCAAAGACTTTACCTTTAGGCTGCATGGCGAAGCAGCTTATGGCGATGGTTACGGAAAAACCGACAATCTGCCGTTCTTTGAAAATTATTTCGGTGGCGGCACCGGCTCCATACGCGGTTTCAGAAATAACACCGTAGGGCCTAGAGATTCCAATAACATGCCTTTTGGCGGCTCCAGTAAAATTGTCGGCAATGCCGAATTGTTTTTCCCTGTGCCTTTCATGACGGAAACAAAATCGGTTCGATTAGGAACTTTTGTCGATGCCGGCTCTATTAACAATGGCTTCAAAGTCGATAACATGAAATATTCCGTCGGTATTTCCGGCGAATGGCTATCGCCTTTTGGCGCATTGTCGGTGAGTGCCGCAGTGCCGATTAATGCGACATCCACATCTTCAGATCTCGGCACAGTAGATGACCAAAAACAGATGTTCCAGTTTAACTTCGGCCAAAATTTCTAGGGCGTTTTTTGCCCGACACGCCAACATTTGTCATTTAACGCCAGTATAATTCCCCCAAAACATTTCATTTTAATTTCATCAGAGAACCGTTTAACCATGAAAACAAAAATTGCCTTATTTTTAGGATTATTGCTCGCTGCCAATGTGAGCCATGCCGAATTAAAGATTGGTTTTGTCAATATACCGGCTGTTCTTGAAAAAGCGCCCCAGGCAGAAAAAGCCAAAAAACGTCTGGAACAAGAGTTTTCGCCGCGCGATAAACAATTGGTTGCCCAGCAAAAAGAAATCCAGAATATGGATGAAAGGATGGCCAAAGATGCGGCCGTCATGGGCGAGTCGGCGCGGGCTAATTTGGAAAAAGATATTTTAAATAAGAAAAGGGATGCTAAAAGGGCGCAGCAGGAATTCAGCGAGGATTTTAATGTACGCCGTAATGAAGAACTGGGCAAACTGCAACGCCGCATCGTTGAAGCCATCCGGGAAATAGCCAAAGACCAACAATTCGATTTATTGCTGACCGATGGCGTCATTTATGCCAGTGATAAAATCGATGTCACCAATCAAGTCCAAAAAAAGTTGTCAACCATGCCGGAATAGTTAACTCATAGCCCTCCCCATTATTTAATTGCATAGTCATCAACTTTTTAACAAGCATCTCAAATATGACCGTTAAGCTAGATATTTTACAAATACAAGAATTCTTGCCCCATCGTTACCCGTTTTTATTGGTTGATAAGGTTATTGAATGTGAGCCCGGCGTCAGGCTGTTGGGCGTAAAAAACGTCACCTACAACGAACCGTTTTTCCAGGGCCATTTTCCGCAAAAGCCTATTATGCCGGGTGTGCTGATTTTGGAAGCGTTAGCCCAATCGACCGGTCTGCTGGCTTCGGAAACGGCCGGGGATGAATTGGCAGGTATGATTTATTATCTGGTCGGTATTGATAAAGCCAAATTTAAAAGACCGGTTGTCCCGGGCGATCAATTAATGTTGGAAGCAAAATTCCTTAAAAGCAAGCGTAATATCTGGGCATTTGAATGTCGTGCAGAAGTTGACGGGGAGTTTGTCGCCAGTGCCGAAATTAGATGCGCGGCGGTGGTGAATTAGTTTTGATCGATTCAACAGCGATAGTTGACAGCAAGGCGGAGCTGGCCGATGGCGTATCGGTCGGGCCTTTTTCTGTGATAGGGGCTGATGTAAAAATCGGCGCCGGTACGGTAATAGGTTCGCACGTTGTTATTAAAGGGCCGACCACCATCGGTGAGCAGAACCGCATTTATCAGTTCACCTCCATCGGTGAAGACCCGCAAGACAAAAAGTATGCGGCCGAGATAACCCGGCTGGAAATTGGCGACAGAAATACCATACGCGAATATACCTCCATGCACCGGGGCACCAAGCAAGACCAAAGCCTGACCAAGATAGGCAGCGACAATCTATTTATGGCTTATACTCACGTGGCGCATGATTGTCTTATTGGCGATCACGTCATCATGGCTAATGGCGCGTCATTAGCCGGCCATGTGCATCTGCATAGTCATGCCATTTTGGGTGGCTTTACCTTAGTGCATCAGTTTACCCAAATTGGGCGCTACAGTTTTGCGGCTATGGGCAGCGCGATTACCCAGGACATTCCGCCGTTTGTGATGGTTGGCGGCAAGCCAACTAGGCCGCACGGCATCAATTCGGTCGGCATGGAGCGGAACGGCATTTCGCCCGAAGACATCCGCTTAATCAGAAAGGCCTATAAAATCATTTATAAAATGAATTTGCGCCTGGAAGACGCCATTGAACAAATGGAAGACATGGCTGGCGACAGCAAAGAGTTATCCGACATGGTTAGCTTTTTGCGTAATGTGAGCCGGGGCATATTGCGTTAACTGTTCGGGGCGTGTCATGGCTAATGTAGCCTCAACAAAAATCCTTATTGCCGGTGTCGACGAAGCCGGGCGTGGGCCGCTTGCAGGCCCAGTGTTTGCCGCCGCTGTTATTCTCGATCCCCTGCGCCCCATTGTCGGCCTGGCCGATTCCAAAACGCTTAGCGAAAACAAGCGCGACAGCCTTTATCTCATCATCAAAGAAAGTGCTTTAAGCTGGTCGATTGCGGCCGCCAGTGTCGAAGAAATCGACCGGCTCAACATCCTTCAAGCGACTATGCTGGCTATGCAAAGGGCGGTGCAGGGCTTGCCTGTCCAGCCTGATGAAGTGCTGGTCGATGGCAACCGCCTGCCCGATTTGTCCATGCCTGCACAGGCCATTGTCAAAGGCGACAGCAAAATTCAGGCGATCAGTGCGGCCTCAATTTTAGCGAAAGTCGAGCGTGACAAGTTGATGCTTGACTACCACCAAAGCTACCCCGATTTTTCCTTTCATCTGCATAAAGGCTATGGCACCAAACAGCATCTGGCCGAGCTTGAGCGTTTCGGTTTTTTAGAGGTGCACCGAAAAACATTCAACCCAGTGAAAACAAAAATGGGCGCCGCTGCCAAAAGACCTATCCTCCAAAAATAAATGCAGCTCAGCCGACGTTTGCTAACCCGAATTTTGATGCAAGTGCTTTTTTCAGGCAGTTACAAAAACTGGGGCTGGCGGCGCCCTCACGTTATTGCCGCCCGCCAACAAAAGCTACTGATATTGGCTCAACCGGTGCGACCAAATATAATCCGCCGACTGATAATAGGCCATATTTTCCGTGACCAATGCCGACGCAGCCTCTATCTCCAATGGGGTATGCACACCTAATGGATCGTCAATCACGTCAACTTTTTGCTGAGGCGACAGGTACACCAGTTTATTGTCTTTAAACAAACCCAATTTCTGATAATTACTGATCAGTGCCCTGCCCTCGTCTTTACGCATCTGCATAATATCCCGACCATAAAACTGGCTTTCATAGTGAGCGTTTAGAAATGCCAACACGGTTGGGGCGACATCGATTTGGCTGGAAATGGTGTCGTTTCTTTGGGCAGGCACATGTTTGGGTGAATAAATAAACAAGGGGATATGGTATTTATCCACCGGCAATTCGATTTTACGCGCACTACCGGCACAATGATCCGCCACCACGACAAAGACTGTATCATCAAACCACGGCTTGGTTTTGGCCTGTTCAATAAACTGATGAATGGCAAAGTCGGTATATTTGACCGCTCCCTCACGCCCGCTGCCGGAAGGCAAGTCAATCTTGCCGTCGGGATAGGTGTAAGGTCGGTGATTGGTGGTGGTCATAATCTGGAAAAAGAACGGCTGACGGTTTTGATAATCCCGGTCGGCCTCTTTCAGCGTACGGTTGAAAATGATGTCATCGGACACGCCCCAGGCATTGCTAAAGGTGATTTCCTCTTCGGTAAAATCGGTTTGGTCAACAATGCGGTAACCGTTGCCGGAATAAAACGCATTCATATTATCGAAATAACCCCGACCACCGTATAAAAACGCGGTGTCATAGCCTTTTTGCTGCAACACCCGGCCAAAACTGAACAGGTGGCCATTGTCAGGCCGTTTGACGATAGCCTGTCCCGGTGTCGGCGGAATCGATAAGGTGATCGACTCAAGGCCGCGAATGGTGCGGGTGCCGGTGGCGTAGAAGTTGGTGAACAATAATCCCTCGTTAAACCATGCGTCCATAAAGGGTGTGATGTGTTCTTTATTACCAAAAGTACTCAAAAATTCGGCACTTAAACTCTCGACGGTAATTAAGACGATATTCAGACGCTTTTCTTCACCTGCCGGTTTCACCGTATGCGTGATGTCATATAAATTCCCCGGCACAGTCTCTGCGCCCAGACTTTTTTTGATCATGCTGGATAACTGCTTATCATCCCCGACTTTGTAAAAATGCCGATAATCCAGTTCGTTATTTCTAAAAGCCGAAAAAAACTGATACGGGCCATTGGCGGCCAATTCGTTAAGATAGGTGTTATTAGAAAACTGATACCAGGTGGAACCGACCGCAACATAGCTGATTAACGGTAACACTAACAGCGCACCGGTCATTTTCAGCCGCGATAAAAACGCTTCTTCGGCATCAAAAGTGTAGGACAATGCCCGCTTGACCAGCAAAAAACATAAAACGGTAACGGCAAAAATGGCCGACAGCAACCAGCCTAACGGATAGGATTCAATGATATTATTCACCAC
>JBLRXA010000115.1:0-10751 GCA_047920955.1 Methylobacter sp.
CGTCCGAAACGTTTTATGTTCGCATCAAAACGTTGCAACGGGGTACATACCCCGTGGCGCGTTCGGAGACAAATTTCAGAATACTTTCATAGCCTCTGGAGCTTGGGAGCGAGACAAAGTATCAAAGGGTAATTGCTCTCCTCTTAATTCTGCTAATGTTTTACCCAAAGCCGGGTTATATTTTCTTGCTTCTTCAAGAGAAACAGAAGGAATATCAAATTTTGCGCAATGAATTCGCCCAAAGGTATCCTGTACATGAACTTTTATACGAACTGTATTGTTTTTACGGATGGTAGGGAAACTGCCACCAAAACTATCGTCTTGCTCGAAATAAACCACTCCATTTGTTGATTGTCCGTTTTCCAGATAAGTTTCACTATGCGAACCTGAAAAACAGCTCGCTTGGAAAAGAAAAGGGTACACTTTTATATTTTCACCAATCGTTGCTTGGAAGTCATTAAGGACAGCAACTTGCTCTTTTAACCAAAATCGCCTGACACTATATTTTAGCCACAAAAGGCTGAATGGTTTGAGATGCCAGTGGTAACCAATAGAAATATCTTCGATGCTAGATGGTGCGGAACCAATATTTGCAATTCTCAGATAAAGTGCAATACCTGTGCGATGTATATCGTATTCACCATTTTTTCTACCAAGCATATAAGTGCAGCAAAACGTCGGTCCTTGGATGAAAGTTACTTTAAATTTCGGTTTACGACGAAGAGCTGAAAAAATACCACTAATCCATCCCAATATAATTGTCACTAGAAACATAACGACTCTAAGTGGACCAGGATTATTATTTGTCCAAGCGATAGTAATGTTGAAAATATCGGTAAAGGTCATAGAAATTTAACAGTGCCATTGATGAGCAAAGAGATAGTCATGTAGGGTAAGCTGCGCGTACCATCGAATGCCGAAAGCTACGCACAGCGTACCCTACAAAACTAAACCCAAAGCCAAGGAAAATTTTGCTTATGCTGCTGTTCGTACTCGGTAATTTTATCGACATGCTTCAAGGTCAAACCAATATCATCCAGACCGCTCAATAAGTTGCCTTTGCGGAAGGGGTCGATTTCAAAATGAAAGCCATTGCCGCCGGGCGTGGTGACTTGTTGATTTTCCAGATCAACAACAAATCGCACGCCTTCGTTGGCGGCGATTTCGGCCATCAATTTGTCCAGCTGGGCTTTATCGACTTTGATCGCCAGGATGCCGTTTTTAAAACA
Source organism: Methylobacter sp. (assembly GCA_047920955.1). Lineage (GTDB taxonomy): Bacteria > Pseudomonadota > Gammaproteobacteria > Methylococcales > Methylomonadaceae > Methylobacter_A. The sequence continues at coordinate 1,230 of JBLRXA010000115.1, forward strand.
GTTGTTGTAGAAAATATCGGCGTAGCTGGTGGAATGATGGTGTTAAAACCATAATCGGCAATCGCCCAGGGCGCGTGTTCGCGGGATGAGCCACAACCGAAATTGTCACCGGCGACCAAAATTTTAGCGCTTTTGAAGGCCGGTTTGTTCAGTTCAAATTCGGCGTTGTCGCTGCCGTCATCGTTAAAACGCCAGTCGTGAAACAGGTGTTGACCAAAGCCGCTGCGTTCCACTTTTTTTAGGAATTGCTTGGGGATAATCTGGTCGGTATCGACATTGCTGCGGTTCATTAAGGCGGCAATGCTTTCGTGTTTTTTGTACGGTTCCATCATTCTTTCCGGTCTTATAGTTTACGAATATCGACAAAATGGCCTGCCGCCGCTGCGGCCGCTGCCATGGCGGGAGACACTAAATGCGTACGTCCGCCTTTACCTTGACGGCCTTCAAAATTGCGGTTTGAGGTCGAGGCGCTGCGTTGGCCTTTGGTCAGTTCGTCGCCATTCATCGCCAAACACATGGAGCATCCGGGATCGCGCCATTCCCAACCGGCGTCGATAAAGATTTTGTCCAAACCTTCTTCTTCGGCTTGTTTTTTGACGTGATAAGAGCCCGGCACGGCGATCGCGGTGACGCCTGGAGCCACTTGAGTGCCTTTGGCGATGTCGGCGGCGATGCGAAAATCTTCGATGCGGCCATTGGTGCATGAGCCGATAAACACAAGGTCAACAGGAATGTCGGTGATTTTTGTGTTCGCTGTTAAGCCCATGTAGGCCAAGGCGCTTTCACAGGCTTTGCGTTTGATTTCATCGCTAAAGCTGTCCGGTGCAGGCACCACGCCATCGACGCCAACCACTTGTTCCGGCGACGTACCCCACGATACTTGTGGCGCAATGTCGGCGGCGTCCAGCGTGACGGTGGCATCAAATTCGGCGCCTTCATCGCTGGGCAGACTATTCCAATAAGCCAATGCCTGATCCCAGTATTGACCGGAAGGCGCAAATTCGCGGCCTTTCAGGTAGTCGTATGTTTTCTCGTCGGGCGCGACTAAGCCTGCTCTGGCACCAGCTTCAATTGCCATGTTGCACAGCGTCATGCGGCCTTCCATCGACAAGTCGCGAATCGCCGAACCGGTGTATTCGATGACGTAGCCGGTGCCGCCTGCTGTGCCGATTTTGCCGGTAATCGCCAAGGCAATGTCTTTGGCTGAGGCATATTTGGATAGCGAGCCATTAACCACGACCTGCATGGTTTTGGATTTTTTCTGCGGCAAGGTTTGCGTCGCCATCACATGCTCGACTTCGGAGGTGCCGATACCGAAGGCCAGTGCGCCGAATGCGCCGTGTGTTGCGGTATGGCTGTCGCCGCAGACGACCACCATACCGGGATGGACAAAACCGTGTTCAGGCACGACCACATGAATGACACCGTTGTTCGGGTTTTTCATGTCGTACAGATTCAAACCGTTTTCGCGGCAGTTTTCCGCCATGACTTCAATCTGTTTTTTGGCGATAGGATCGGCAATCGGCAAATCGCGGTTTTTGGTGGGTACGCAGTGATCCATGGTAGCAAGAATGCTGTGTGGATTGCGCACTTTGCGGCTGGATAAGCGCAGGCCTTCAAAGGCTTGCGGGCTGGTGACTTCATGCATCAAATGCCGGTCAACATAAAGCAAGGGCGCTTGTCCTGCCGCGTCAACGACAAGGTGGCTGTCCCAGATTTTTTCGTACATGGTCTTTTTCATAGCGTTTTCCAAAGCGTGCATAGTGGCTCAATAGCGAGCATAGACTTGTTACGGGGTCAAATCAAAAAGCATAGTAAAGCTATGCGTAGCCGCCTATTATCCTCTAAAAGAGAGACGGTTTGCAATTTGGCAAAACGCCTGTGCACCATGAAGCCTGCGAGTAACGCGGATGTCAGGGTAAACTATAACGGTATCAGGGAAAACAGCGTTTTAAATCCCTATCCATCAACATTAGGAGCCGTATCATGACAGACAAAAATAACCTGTTTTCGCCCATACAGCTGGGCGAATTGAGCTTAGCCAACCGCATCATCATGGCGCCGTTAACACGTAACCGGGCGGGCGCGGGTAATGTGCCGCAGGCTATGAACGTGGATTATTACCGGCAACGCGCCAGTGCCGGTTTGATTATTAGCGAAGGCAGCCCAATATCGGCAACCGGCGTTGGCTATCCGCGTACGCCGGGCATCCATTCTGCGGTGCAGATTAGCGGTTGGCAGCGCGTTACCGATGCCGTCCACGACGAAGGCGGGCGGATTTTTATCCAGCTTTGGCATACCGGCAGGATCTCCCATTCATCACTGCAACCCGGAGGCGTATTGCCGGTAGCGCCGTCTGCGTTGAAAGCGGCGGGCCAAGCGATGACTTATGACGGTTTACAGGATTTTGAAACGCCACGCACGCTGGCGCTTGAGGAACTGCCAGGGCTTGTCGCCGATTATGCAACGGCGGCGCAAAATGCCAAAGCCGCCGGTTTTGACGGCGTCGAGATTCATGCCGCCAACGGTTATCTGCTGGATCAGTTTTTACGGGACGGCAGCAACCTGCGCGAAGACGGCTACGGCGGCGACATTGCCAGGCGGATGCGCCTGTTGCTTGAGGTGGTTGAAGCCGCCATTGCCGTTTGGGGCAGTCATCGCGTCGGGGTGCGGCTGTCGCCGGAAAATAGTTTTAACGATATGAACGACAGCCAGCCGCAACAGACTTTTAATGCCGTCGCGCAAAAATTATCCGATTATCCGCTGGCATATCTGCATGTGCTGGAAGGCGACATGCTGACCGGCGAACGGCGGGTGGATTATTTAGCGTTAAAGGACTGTTTTACCGGCCTTTATATGGCGAACAACGGATATGATTTGGACAGCGGCAACAACGCCATTGAACAGCACCATGCCGACATGGTGGCGTTCGGTAAACTGTTTATCGCTAATCCCGATTTGCCGGAGCGGTTTTTTAAAAATTGGCCGCTCAATACGCCCGATCAGGCGACTTTTTACGGCGGCGATGAAAAAGGTTATACCGATTATCCGAAATATGCGGGGCGTTGAATGTAAGAGGTGATTTCCGATAAAAAATACCCTGATGATTGTGGGCTATAAAAAATATAGCCCACGAAAAGCACCGAACAAATTTAGAGACGCACGGCGCAATGGCCGCACCCCCATAACGGGCAGGAAATTAGACGCGGAAACTTGATAGCTGATGGGCTGTTCGTATGCCCACCCAACATGTACAGTGTTTCTATTTAGTCAGCTTGGCACTGAGCTGGGCTGACCACAAACCAAAAAACGTACCTACCGCTATAGAAATGGATATGATAATCAATGGATTATCAAAAGAAACGCCCAACAAAACATCTTTGGTCAATTTATCGGGGGTTTGTAACAAATAGGCAAACACAGACGAGTAACCCAGCACACTAGCCGGTATGCTTGCCAGTGCCGGAATATTTGCCGCCAGACACATCACCAAAACCGAGCATATCACAGTCACTGCCGCCCAAAACGGGAAGCCCAAAATCGCTGTAGATGGGATATTGGTAAGTTGAATAGCCGCTAACCAAGCCATAAAAACACCGAAAATGCCGCAGACAATGGTATTTTTTAAAGCGTCCTGGCTGGCGCCGAGAAAAAAGAATGCTGCCCAAGCAATAGTTGCGGCCCATATAAAAAAGAGCCCACTAAGGGGACCCACCGCCAAAAACGTAGCAAGTCCGGCAAGAACCGCAATACTGATTGAAAGTGCCGTAAGATTATTCATAATATGTCCCCAAAATACACCTCACCGGTTGTTTGGTTATTTTTCGCATTGAGGCGGTTCTACGAAACTAACGCATTAAGTGGAAATGGGGGTCAGCCCAAAATAATCCCCTATCTTACAAACTGCGCCCATATTAATGAGTATATGGCTCACTAATACGGGCCACTAAGATTTGCCGACCGCCAGACAAATGAGCGGGCGGCGCATAAAAACCGCCTTATCCTTCCAGCGTTGCCAAGCGCGCAGCAAGAATTTCTTCTAATGACTCTAACGCCTTAGTGAAGCCATCGATACCTTCTGCAAGTTTTTCAGACGCCATGCGGTTTTCAGCATGCATACGGTCAAAAGTTGCTTTATCGATGGATATCTTCTCAATTGCAGCATCGGCTGATTTTGCAGGATCCAGTTTACGTACCAACTCGCCTTCGGTAGATTGAAGTTCAGCCAACAAAGACGGCGCGATAGTCAATAAATCACAACCCGCCAATTCAACTATTTCACCTACATTACGGAAGCTAGCCCCCATAACTTCAGTTTTATAACCGAATTTTTTGTAATAATTATAAACTTCAGTAACCGACAGTACGCCTGGATCTTCAGCAGGTTCATAAGAATCGCGGCCAGTATCTTTTTTGTACCAATCCAGGATACGGCCAACAAAAGGCGAAATCAAGGTGATTCCGTTCTCCGCACAGGCAATTGCTTGATGCAGGCCAAATAACAAGGTCAAATTAGTGTGGATGCCTTCTTTTTCAAGAATAGCTGCAGCCTGTATACCTTCCCAAGTCGCGGCGATTTTGATCAGAATACGTTCGCGCGAAACCCCTTGCGCTTCGTACATCGCAATCAGTTCACGGCCTACACGGACGCTGGCGTCGGTGTCGTATGAAAGGCGCGCATCGACTTCAGTAGAAACGCGGCCTGGAATAACGTCAAGAATCTTATGCCCGAAAGAAACAGCCAAACGCTCAAAAGCAAGCGTAGCCACTTGCGCAGCCGTAGCATCTTTGCCTAAAGTCTCTCTGGCACCTTTCAAAGTATCATCAACAATGCCTTGATATTGCGGCATTTGTGCAGCAGCGGTAATCAACGAAGGATTCGTGGTTGCATCACGCGGCTTAAAGGTTTCAATAGCTTGAATATCACCAGTATCAGCTACAACCACAGTCATTTCTCTTAATTGTTCAAGCAAAGTCTTAGCCATTAGGGGCTCCTTTTATTTTAAAAAAATTTAAAAACATCTGGACACACACCCGCTATTTCCAAATACTTTCGGATATAACGTGCGGCATCCAATATAATTATTGAAAGGATAAGATTACACCGTAAGCAGTCTAATTAATCATCGAGAGCAATACAGTTCCTACCACCGAGACAAAAGCGGGCGCTTTTAATGACTTATTTTTTCATGCATTCAAATCGGCTTTGAAGGCTGATTAACGATAGGAAAAAACCATTATTAAACAATAATCTAGTGAGCAATAACATTTTATTGTATATCAACAGCTACCGTGCAATTTGCCTTAACCGCTATTTTAATCGGAAAAAGCGGCTAACAAGTTTTATCGCAGGGTCACGCTTTTTCTGCATTGGTTCTTGCAGAAACAATTTGCTTTCTCACATACCTAGAAACACCACTTATTGCTGGCAACACCGATTGTTTTTCGATATATTTGCTGACGCCGCTAGATTTAGGTGTTTTTTTCGCAGTCAGAGCTTCCCTCACAATGTATTTTGAAACACCGCTTACAACCGGCGTTTCTTTTACCTGCGCGGATTGTTTTGCTATATATTTCTCAACACCGCTGAGAATTGGGGCTTCTTTTCTGGAAACAATTTGTCTTGCCACATACTTGCTAACACCACTTACTGGCGGCTTTTCTTTCGCCAAAATGGCTTGCTCTTCCAAATATCTAGCGACCCCTGTCGATGCCGCCGCCGCAATAGCCCTTTCCCTTTCCTTTTCCAGTTCCCGCTCTATTGCCAACTGCGCTTGTTTTTCTTTTTCTATTTCTTGCTCTTTGGCAAACAGCCGCTGCTCTTCCAAATACCTGGCAACAATAGCTGCCGCCGCAGCTTTTCTCTCGGCGATAGATTCATCCTCAAGATATTTGGCAACACCCGTTGTTGCTGCTGTATTTCTGGTCGATAGTGATTGTTTGATTAAATATTTGGAAACACTGCTTATGACAGGCGATTGAGCCTGTTTTTCCACATATTTGGCAACACCGCTGGCTACGGGTGCTGTTTTTGCCAAAACATCAGCATGCTTCGCCATATATCTAGCAACACCACTAACTTTCGGCGCATTTTTCTCGGAAATTGCTTGCCTTGCCATGTATTTGGCAACACCGCTTACCGGAATCCGGTCAAGTTTCTCCAAATATTTAGCAACGCGGCTAGGCTGTAAAATAGGTTCTTGCTGGGCATCTGGACTAGACCCGATCTCGCCTCCAATTAATGCTTCTTCGGTTAGCTCTTCCAGTTGATCAATCGGCTGCGCCGCCATCAATTCCGACCCTGAACCACCCAAGGAGCCATCATTAAAATCAGCAACTTCAATTTCTGCCGACAAGTCTTCCAAATTTTTCAAGTACCTCGCCACACCGCTTAATGCCGGTGCAACCTCTTGCGCTTTTAAATATCTGGCAACACCGGTAAGACCGGCAGAATCAGTGACGTACACACGAGGGCTGCTTTGAACGCTAACTGCCTTTTTGAATCCAAACAGGCCGGATATTAAATTGACCAAGTGATTTTGATCCACTTATCACCCCCGGTTACGCATGTACTTTTCAACTCCAGTGCGGGCTTCCGCTGCTTTTTCTTTTTCAGAGACAGCTTTTTTTTCAAGGTATTTTTCAACACCGCTAACGGCAGCGGCAGTAGCTTCTTTTTCAGGCACAACTTGGCTTTCCAAATATCTGGCAACACCGGTTACCGCAGCCATATTATGTTTTCTCATGTACCGCGCAACACCGGAAAGGCCGCTAACATGAGCCGAATAGACAGGCGCATCGCTAACTTTGGCTTTTGGCGCACGTTGACCCAAGAAAACAAAGCCAGCAACAGCAAAAACAGCCAAGCCTAATAAGTAGCTTAGCATCGATTCTTCCGGCGCTTTTTCGGCTTTGCTTACCGCAACTGCATCATCGGCTACCGTTACTCCGCTGATGTTCCGAGAAGTCGATACCGTATCAGGAAGTTTACTTGGTTTATACTCTGTATCTTTGTATAACACTTTTGGTTCAAAATTTGCCGCCGGATAGTTCGAATCCGCTTCCACCGACTTTTCCTGCTTAGCAGGCACTACCGTCGCTGTAGACTTGCCTTGACTGCCATACTCAGCATCCTGATAAATCACTTTTGGCTTAAAATCCGCTGCCGGATAATCCGTTTCCGCCCCAGCTATGGGACTTACCATTAACAGCGTAGCAACTAAACCATTCGTCAAGTTATTTATTTTCACGTGTGAATCCCCCTCTATGCGTTTTTTAGAGTAGCCATAGGCGTTAGCGACACTGATTTAGGACGGGCTTACCCAGCCGATATATCCAATCATGCCGCTAACGCAAACATGGCCTTTAAAATTAAAGTACCGCTTCTACGTTTTTGACAACATTTTCAACAGTAAAGCCGAAGTGTTTCATCAATACGCCGCCAGGTGCAGATTCGCCGAAAGTATCAATACCGACAACAGCGCCTTCTAAGCCAACATATTTACGCCAGAAATCAGTAATACCGGCTTCAATAGCAACACGTTTGACACCCGGTGTTAATACGCTGTCCTTATAAGCTTGGTCTTGACGGTCAAATACATTAGTTGACGGCATTGACACAACACGCGCTTGAATACCTTTTTCTGCCAATGCTGCTTGTGATTTCAGTGCCAAATCAACTTCAGAACCGGTTGCAATAAGGATAACCTGAGCATTGCCTGTTGATTCAGAAATGACGTATGCGCCTTTACGAATAGCTGCAATTTGTGCATCAGTACGCGCAATGAAAGGCAATCCTTGACGGCTTAATACCAAGCTTGTAGGCCCGGTCGTACGCTCAACAGCCATAACCCAAGAAACAGCTGTTTCTGTGGTGTCGGCAGGACGCCAAACGTCCATATTCGGGATATAACGCATAGCAGATGTGTTTTCAATCGGCTGATGTGTAGGCCCGTCTTCGCCTTGACCAATAGAGTCATGCGTTAACACAGCAATGGTGCGAATTTTCATTAACGCAGCCATACGCAAGGCACTTTTTGCATAATCGGAGAACATGTGGAATGTTCCGCCGAAAGGCAATAAGCCGCCGTGTAAGGCCATACCATTCATGATAGTGTACATACCGAATTCCCGCACACCGTAGGAGATGTAATTACCCATCTCTTTACCGCTGACGTGTTTAAAGCTACTGCAACTGGTTAAGTTAGAACCGGTTAAATCTGCAGAACCACCTAAAAACTCAGGTAATGTAGGCGCTAATCCGCCGATTACTTTTTGTGAAGATTGACGTGTAGCAAGGTTTTCTGCGGCGGCATTAGTTTCAGCAATCAATGCGTTAGTTGCTTCTGCCCAGTTAGTTGGTAATTCACCCGCCATACGACGTTTGAATTCTGCGGCTAATTCTGGATACTCAGCTGCGTAGGCCGCAAATTTAGCATCCCATGCCGCTTCAGCTTTGGCGCCTTTCGCTTTAGCATCCCAACCTGCATAAACATTGTCTGGAATGATAAAGGCTTCGTGATCCCAGCCTAAAGCGGCTTTAGTTAAATTGATTTCGGGTTGACCTAAAGCCGCACCATGACATTCATGCGTACCTGCTTTGTTTGGCGAACCAAAACCGATGGTAGTTTTGCAGCAAATCAACGTTGGTTTGCTGTTCATGTCTTTTGCTAAATCAATCGCCTTGTTGATTTCATCTGGATTGTGACCGTCCACTGAAAGGACATGCCAACCATAAGCCTCAAAACGTTTTGCCGTGTCATCCGTGTACCAGCCTTCAATGTGACCATCAATAGAAATGCCGTTATCATCCCAGAAAGCAATTAATTTACCTAAACCCCAAGTACCTGCTAAGGCACAGGCTTCATGAGAAATACCTTCCATCAGACAGCCATCGCCCATGAACACATAGGTATGGTGATCAACAATTTTATGACCTGGACGGTTAAATTGCTCTGCAAGCAGCTTTTCAGCCATTGCAAAACCAACACCGTTAGCAATACCTTGACCTAATGGGCCGGTCGTTGTTTCTACGCCTGGCGCGTAACCGTATTCGGGATGACCCGCACATTTGGAATGTAACTGACGGAAAGAAGCCAATTCTTCCATAGGCAAATCATAGCCAGTCAAATGCAACAGTGAATAAATCAGCATTGAACCGTGGCCATTGGAAAGGACAAAACGGTCACGGTCTGACCATTTCGGATTTGACGGATTGTGGTTCAGGTGATCATTCCACAACACCTCGGCAATGTCCGCCATGCCCATCGGCATGCCCGGGTGGCCGGAGTTGGCGGCCTCCACCGCATCGATGGCGAGGAAGCGCAGGGCGTTGGCCCGCTGCCGGCGTTCATCCTGACCCTTCACCGCCAGGGGGCCGCCTGTGCGCGGCCCGTATTGCAGTGCTTCGGTCATTTTGCCCCCAGCATGTGCTTTTCGTTGCGAATGCGGCTGATGCTGTGATCTGCACCCTGGATGACGATGGTCTCGGTCACCACACGGCCGTTGGTCTTCTCCACGCCG
>JBLRXA010000116.1:0-10735 GCA_047920955.1 Methylobacter sp.
TAAATGATGTTGTTGATGTTTTTCAATAATTGCCGCTTGTATGACTTGGGCAAAATAGTCGTCAACCGTTAGGTTTTGTTCAGTGATATGTTCAGGCGAACAGTCAACGATAACGGCTTTTCGTTTCGCCGCTTGTTTTTGTAAGTGTTGATTGCGTTTGTTGATAAATTGCTGATGAGCTGTTTGATAAACCGCCATTGCCTGTGCTTCTTTTTGGTTTTCCAGTGTGGTCACTTGAGTGGAAAACTCATCAATCCAAGCGCAACCCACGTTCTTGCTTTGTTGTCGCATCGTTGCAAAGATTGACCAGCCTGATTGATAGGCATAGTAATAACCTTCCGCCAGATCCGGCGGAATCGTTGCCGAGGAAATCATCACTTTTCTGCCTAACATACCCGCCAAATGAATCAACCGCCCGATTGCAATCAAATCATCGCCGCTAAAATCATCAATTTCATCAATGACTAAATCGGACGACATTAAACGCAAAGTCGGCAAAATATAACGGCCTCCACGCTGGGTTTCGGTCGCAGCCATCAGATGATCTATAGTGCAACTCAACACAGGCGCGTATAAAAATTGGCGGTCTTTTGTGGTTTTTAAGGCGGTTTTTAACCAATCATCGGGGAAATCACAGTCAAAATACAGTTCATTATCCAGCAGTGTTTCTTCGGATTCTGAACCTGTTTCTTCCCGCTCAGCGTCATTTTTTTCTTGTTCCTTTTGATTATGCAGTTCCAAAACAGCGCGTGAACCAATCAGTACCGCCAGTTCATTATTCTTTAAACCAATCCGTTCGCGGTATTCGTCACCTGTTTGCAAGGTTAAAGTACGCAAACCTAATGCCAGCACATAGCGCAGGCTGTCACCATCGGATGATAAGGCTCGCATAATTTTGGCGTTGGCAAACGTTTTACCTTTGCCCGTGCTGGCCATGTTGACGGCAAAAAATCCGTACTGGTTTTTATCCAGCAAGGTGTTTTGTTGCCGCCATTGGCTAATTTCTTTAACGGCTTTATCTTGCCATTCAAAGCCCTGTTTGCTGTTTTGCTTTAATGACTTAACGTCATAAACGCGTTCTAACTCCTGATTGATTCCTTCTAACATGGGTAAAAAATGGGCGGCATGTTGCGCTTGCTTGGCGACACCGAGTAAATGCTCATCCAAGGTTTGTTTAAAAACCCTTTGTTTATTGCTGTCCCTATCGGTATTGGCATAAAGAGCCAGTTCACGATTTTTTAAGCGACTCACATCGTCGATTTTTAACGATGAATAGTAATGGTCACCTAACATTAACGTAAGTCGGCTGTGCAGAAGAATCAAGCGCCAGCTCCCATCGTTGATAGCTTGCTCCAATAATGGCAAGTGCTGATGCAAGCGAGCCGCTTGTTTTTTGCATTCTTTTAGCCAACTAGGCGAATCGCTGGGCAGGCCTTTTTGGTAGTCAAAACAGCGCGGTAAATTTTTCTTGAACATCTCGCCATCATGGCTGTTTTCATAGCCACAATCTTTGTGAATACGTTTAAATACGCTGCTAAAATCTTCCGCTGGTTTACCTTTTGTTTTTTCAATTGTCGGTAAACGATGATGCGAAACAATCAGCCACGCCAATACGCTTGCGGCATTGGGTAATTCATACAGCGGCGTTTTGGTATTTTTAAGCACCGTTTGCTTAATGTCTGTTACCTCGAATTCAGCCTTTATCAGTCGATTAAGCCATTGCCCGTCTGTTTCTCCTTTGACATAAGCGTTAAAAAACAGCACTGAAATCCATTCATGTCGTAATGGATCGCCAGTTTTTTTATTGTCTTTAAGTTTTGCTTGAAAATATTCTGACGCTTTGCCCCAATCATGAAACAAGGCTGCCAAGGCGGTCAGGCTTTTTATTAACGGTAAGTACATCCAATCGTTTTCCCACTGGTTATTCAGCATGTTTTTCCGCGTACTATTCACCGGCACAATCCCCTCCGCATTAAACCGCCTCCTATTCCCCACGATCCAAACCAATTCGCTACGGCTCCTCGATCTTATCCAATGACAAGACACCGCTGTGTTTTTGCTGGCGGTTTTGCGCAATAGGGTTTTCACAGCCATCAGGCCGTCTTCGGTGATGACGGTCTGCCAAGTGTTGTCGCCGATGCGGTTGGCGAAGGCGTCGAGTACGCGGCGGGTGCGGGCTAGGGCTTTTTTTTCGCATTGGCTGACGAAGGTGACCATCATGACCAATCCTCCCGCGTGGCTTGCTGTTTGACTTGTTCAAACATGAAATCGAGGACTTTATGCTCGGTGAATTTTTGCAAAATTTGCTGGCGAAATTCCTGTTCGGTCATTTTTTCTTTGGCGCAGACAAAGGCCCAGGGCAGCACGATGGCGTCTTTGATTAAATCGGCGACATCGAACACTAAGGCACCGCGCCGGGTTTTGCCGTGCATGACGGCGAAGCCGTGCGGTATCCCCAGCACCCAAAGCGTGGTGGCGGCCAGTCCGTAGGCCAAGTAGTTGCCGTGGTTTAAAAAACCGTTGGCCAAATCGGTGGCTTCGCGCTCGCGGACGAATTCGCCCAGTTGGTTGGTTTTGGCGGCGTAGCGGTACAGTTGTTTGGTAAGTTGGGCTTCTTGCAGTAATAGGTCGCCGACTTTTACCGCGCTTTCAATTTGGCTGCTGTAACCGGTTAAGGCGGAGCTTATTGCTAGGTCAGTCACTAAAAAATTCTCGGCTTTTAAATCGCGGTCTTTTTCCCAGATGCGCTGCAAATAGCCGATGCGGGCTTGTTGAAAGTTTTTGGCGACATTGAGCCGTTTGGCGTCATCAAACCAGAATTTTAACCAACCTTGCACGTATTCGGTGGGGCGGTATTCGCTTTGCGGGTTGAGCCATTCGATTTCGCTGCCGGAAAACAGCGGCGATCCCCCTCCCCCGCAAAAGCCCACTAACACCCCGGCGCTGGCTAACATGCGCATGGCGGCTTGGGTAATGGAGGTGCCGGTGCCTAACAGGATGACGGTGGTGTTGGCAATGGGGATGTTCCAGTAATAATTTTGCTCTTTGGCTTCTGTCAGATAGAGTACGCGGCCGTCTTTTTGCATGACCCGGCATTTTTCCAGGTAGTAAATGTTGGCGCGTTTTGAATGCAGTATGGCTTTTAAGTCGGTCAGTTGTTCCACTCCCCCTCCCCTTTTGTGATTAAAACTCGGCCCGGAGTATACAAGTCCATCACGAAGGGGGCAAAGCTTACCCGCTATCTTGGCGCAATTCCCGTACCGCATCTTCGGTATGGAAAAACACTTTGCCGGGTTTCAGTTGCTTGAAAAAATCGGTTTTCTCAAGCTTGTCCAGCACCGGGCCTTTGGCTTCCGCTATATGCACGGTTTTGTTGGCGGCTTGCAAGGTATGGTTCAAGTTTTCCAGGGCTTCCAGCGCGGTGGTGTCGATGTCGCTGATAGAGGTGAAAATGAGCACGATATGCCTGATGACCGGCTGCCTTTTTAACTCGGCGTTAATGAAGTCTTCGATGTAATTGATGTTGGCAAAGGTGATGCTTTCATCAATACGCAATAACAGCAGATGCGGCCAGGTTTCGACCGAGTGGCGTTTGATGTTGCGGTAATGTTCGCTGCCGGGCAGGCGACCGACGACGGCAATATGCGGGTGGCTGGTTTTACGCAAATAGCTGATGAGGGTCAGGATGATGCCCAAGGTGATGCCTTCTTCTATGCCGTAGATCAAAACGCCCAGCAAGGTGGCGATTTCGGCGATGCCGTCGCCCCGGTCATAGCGCCAAGTGACCAGGATATTGCCCAGTTTCACTAACGGGATGATGGCGACCAAAATAATTGCGGCCAGTGCCGCTTTGGGGATGTTTTCAAACCACGGGCTGAAAAAGATGACGGCCAATGCCAGCAGTCCGGCAGCGATCAGCATGGCCATTTGGGTGCGCGCACCGGCAGAAAAATTCACCATGGTGCGGCTAAAGCCGCCGGCTACTGGCATACCGCCGGAGAGGGCCGCAGCCAGATTGGCGCTGCCCAGCGCAATCAATTCTTGATTGGGGGCGATTTTTTCGCCTCTTAAATTGGCGGTGACTTTGGCAATGGCGACGCTTTCCACGTAGGCAATTAACGCGATAAAACCGGAATAAGGCAATAACAGCCGCCATTTTTCCAGCGTGCCAAACGCCATGTTGAGTTCAGGGAAACCCGCCGGGACAGGGCCGACAACCGCCGTCTGTTGATTAAAATAAGTGACCGCCAGTGTTGCCAGGACGATGGCCAGTAACGGCCCGCATTTGCTGATGGCGGTAATGAGGGCTGGCGATAGGCCTGCTTTTTTAAGCAACAAGGTCAGTGGTTTGCCAAAAAACACCAGCAAGCCCAGCGCAGCGCCGCCGATTAACAACGTGGTTGGCGCAAAATCCGATACATAATCGCGGTAACAGGCTAGATCAAGGCCGCATGAGGGCGTTGCCAAACCGAACAACTGCGGCAACTGGCTGCCGATAATTAACAGCGCCGCGCCGCTAGTAAAGCCGGTCAGCACCGGATGGCTGATAAAATTGACCAGCCCGCCCATGCGCAATACGGCCATTAGCAGCATCACCACACCGCTTTCCGCCGACAGGATCAGCGCGCTTTGTACTGGGTCGCCCAACGCGCTGATGTGCGGCGCGTTCAGGGCGCTGGCAATCATGATGGCGGCAATTGACACCGGCCCTACCGACAGGGTGCGGCTGGTGCCGAACAAGGCGTACAGTATCGGCGGCAGGATGCTGGCATAAAGCCCCAGTTGCGGCGGCAGACCGGCCAGAATCGCGTAGGCAATGCCTTGCGGCACCAGCAAAATGGCGGTAATGATGCCGGCAAACAGGTCGCCGTTAAATTCCTCGCGGGTGTAGGATTTGAGCCAGCCTACCATCGGGAATAATTGCATTAATCGTGATTCGCGGTGATTTTGGGATGTCATGTTGATTTTTTTACCTATGCCATAGAGGATGGACGGCGTCTTTTTGGGTATGCGTATGGCTCAGTTTTGCGGGCTACGCAAGGTTCGGTATAGGTGATTTACTGGAGCATAGGAACGATTAAAGTTAGACCTTCCAGGTTTTAAAAACCTGGAAGGTCTGCACGACGGGTGTGGCGCTGGAATGCGAGATTTTGAACTCAATCCTCAGCCACAAATTTTTTGGCGTAGCCTTCCAGATGCGGAATATCGATGCGGTAGCCTTTAAGCATCAAAGACCAGTACATCCAGGGGAAGCCCATGATTTTGCCCCACCACCAGATCAGGCGGCCTTTTCTGGGGTCGAGTAAAGGAAACGACGGCGTGACTTTGCCATCGTAGGCAAATTCAGCCAGTATCACGGTACTCAGGGAGGTGGTCAATGGGCAAGAGCCGTAACCGTCATAGCCTTCTTGTAGGGCTTTGCTGGCTTTTAGGTTAAGGATATTGTCTACCACCACCGGCACCTGTTTGCGCACGGCGGCGGCTGTTTTGGCGTTCGGTGTCGAGGTGGCATCGCCTAAACCAAAAATATTGGCGTATTGCGTGTGTTGCAGGGTTTTGGGGTTGACATCCACCCAACCGGCGGCATTGGCCAGCGGGCTGTTTTTGATGAAATCCGGTGCGCTTTGCGGCGGCGTGACATGGATCATGTCGAAGGCTTTAGTGATGCGCTGTTTGTTGCCGTCGCTGTCGGTGGTTTCAAAGGTGGCGGTTTTGGCCGGGCCGTCAATGGCAACTAGGTTGTGATTGAAACTGGTTTTAATGCCGTAATTGGCGACGACTTTGCTTAATGCTTTGGCAAAAAAAGGTATGCCGAACAGGGCGGGGCCGGCATTTAAAAACTCAATATTAAATTTATCCAGTGTGCCGCGTTTACGAAAACGGTCTGCGGCCAGATACATGATTTTTTGCGGTGCGCCTGCGCATTTGATCGGCATGGGCGGTTGGGTGAATAGCGCGGTGCCTTCTTTAATAGTTTGGATACATTCCCAGGTGTATTCGACGGTTTCTGCGGAATAATTGCTGCACACGTTATTTTTGTTCAGCGTTTCTTTCAGACCGGCAATTTTGTCCCAATCCAGTTGCAGGCCGGGGCAGACCACCAGATAGTCGTAACTGAGCGTGTCGCCGGAACGTAAACTCACCGTGTTGTCATTCGGCTGGAAGCTTTCTGCGTAATCTTTGACCCAGGTGACGGTCGGGTGGATCAGGTCGGCTTCGTTGCGCGTGGTTTTTTTTAGCGTATAGGCGCCGCCGCCGATAATGGTGAAACCGGGTTGGTAATAGTGGACTTCGGATGGCTCAACGATGGCAATATCAATCGCCGCATCTTGGCGGCGCATGTTATTGGCAACGGAAACGCCAGCGGCGCCCCCGCCTATGATCAGTACAGTATGGTGTTTATTTGACATGGTTTCCTCTCAGGTGTGCAGTAGTGGAAAATTCCGGTACACGACAAAAAAGTGTAAAGCAACACGATTTTTTTGTCATGCACCGATTCTCTCTTGTCGATGTTAGCTTTTTTTTCCAGGCCTCAAAACCACCGGCCATCGACAGCACACTGGTGTAACCCAGTTGCTGCAAGGTCTGCGCCGCCAAGGCCGAACGGTTGCCCAGACGGCAATAAATCAAGATGGTTTTCGATTTGTCGGCCAGTTCGGGCAGGTTGCCGACTTTAAATTCCAGCAGGCCACGCGGCAGCGGTATCGCGCCGTCAATATGGCCTTCTGCGTATTCACTTTCTTCGCGGGTATCGATCAGCACGATATGGCCTTCCGCCAGCAGTTGCTTAGCTCTGGCGGCATCGATTTCAGTAATGCATTGCTTGGCGGCTGCAACCAGGTCTTCTGTTTTTGTGGTGGCGCGGATTGGCAGGGTTTCGTCCCTAACCGCCACGGCGTCCTGGCGCTCCTTTTCGTCGAGACCGCAATAACGGTTGGCGGGCACGGCTTCGTCAATTAAGCGCGGTTTGGGCAGGTTCAAGTTGTCCATAATCTCGATAAACTGCTCGCGGGTTTTGCCTGCCAGGCGCGGATTGGTGGTGCGTTCCTGCATGATGCTGCTGACCCAGCGTTGCTGATAATCATGGCCGGGATAAACCAATGTTTCATCCGGCAACGTAAACAGGCGCTGGGTGATGCCGTCATATTGCGCGCCAGCATCGCCGCCCTGAAAATCAGTGCGTCCGCAGCCGCCAATCAATAGCGAATCGCCGGTAAACAAACGGTCGCGCCAAAGAAAAGAAATGCTGCCGGGCGTATGCCCTGGCGTGGCAATGACCTTAATTTCTTCATCGCCTGCAAATTTGAACACATCGCCGTCCTGAATTTGGATGTCGGCAGATTCCGCGCCGCACAGTCCGCTGACGCCGGTTTGCGCGCCCAAACGCTGGCGCAGTAAGCCGCTGGCGGTGATGTGGTCGGCATGGACATGGGTTTCCAGCGAATATTTCAGTTGCAGGCCATGTGCCGCCAGCAGCTCAATATAGCCATCAATATGGGTGTTGACCGGGTCAATGAAAACGGCCTCCTTGCTGACGGGATCGGCGATTAAATAAGTGTAAGTCCAGGTTTCTTGATCGAATAATTGTTTGAATAGCATGATGTCTCTCCGATGGGGTGTGAGTTATGTTTTAATTAAAGCAACAGACGTGCCAGAAGCCTAGGATTCAAGTTACAAGCCATGAGCCTTTTTTCTTGCACCTTAAATGTGTTTCATGTACCGTTTCAGTGAAACATTTATTCGCTTCAGTGAGACATTGATGAAACATACGAAACAAGTTCCCGAGCTTTTGTCAGACTGGTTGGCCGCGCAAGCCTTACAGCCGCTGTTGTTAAAACTGTTGGCGCTATACGACGACACCGGCCTTTATATTGTTGACCGCGAGCAAGAGGTCATTTATTGGAGCCGTGGCGCGGAGCGGCTAACAGGGTTGGCGGCTGGCGAGATCATCGGCAGGCCTTGCCCTCAAGAATACGCCATTAGCGGGGGCGTTGACCATCAAAAACAACTCATAAAATCAGCTCAGTCTGATGTCTCTGTGCGTGAGCTGGAAAAAATAACCCAGGATTTATACGATACTGCGGATGTTTTTGCAGGCGGCTTGGGCTTGCTGCAGCCTGTTTCGGTGCCTGCGACGGCCGATAAATCGTTGCTGCCGGAGCCTGAAAGCCAGGGTTTTCATGGCCTGTTAAGCCGTTCACCAGCGATGCAGGCGGTTTTCCAGGTCATTGAAAATGCCGCCGAAACCGAAGCGACGGTGTTGGTCAGAGGCGAGAGCGGTTCCGGCAAGGAACTGGTGGCCAAAGCCATTCACGACCTGAGCGGCCGCCGCCATGCCCCTTTTCTGGCGATTAATTGCGCGGCGCTATCTAGCAATTTGCTGGACAGTGAGCTGTTTGGCCATGTGCGCGGTGCGTTTACCGGCGCGGTCAAGGATCATCGTGGCTTGTTTCAGCGCGCGCACGGCGGCACCCTGTTTCTGGATGAAGTGGCCGAGTTGCCGCTGGAATTGCAGGCCAAATTGCTGCGCGTCATTCAGGAACGGAATTTCATTCCGGTTGGCGGCGACCAGTCGATTGCTGTCGATGTGCGTATCGTCGCCGCAACGCACCGCTCATTGCGGGAAGAAGTCAAGCTGGGGCATTTTCGCGAAGACCTGATGTACCGGCTCAGGGTGGTGCCGATTTTTATTCCGCCGTTGCGGGAGCGCCGGGAAGACATAGCCTTGCTGATCTGGCATTTTATCCAGCAGCATAATGCCGCTAATTTCAGGAAAATTGAAAAAATCGAGCCGCAGGCGATGCGCGCATTGCTTGATTATGCCTGGCCGGGCAATATCCGCGAACTGCATAACGTGGTCGAATACGCCTTTGCGGTAGGCCGTGGGACGACACTGCGCGGCTCGGAATTGCCGCCCGAATTCAGGGAGCCGCGCAATTTTGAAGCGCAAAATGTGCAACCTACGCCGCTGCCTGCGGCGGAGGAATCGGCGGCAATCCGCCAGGCGTTGGCCAAGAGCAGCGGCAAAGTGACCCAAGCGGCGGCGGCACTGGGCATGAGTCGGGCAACATTCTGGCGCAAACGCAAGGCGTATGGGATTTAAGTGGCTTGTGCGAGGATATCCCATTCGCTACCGTTTCATGCCTATCCCTTAATTTTGGCTTGCCTATAGACGGTTGGCTGATTATTTACTAAACTCGGAGCAGTCCCTTGACGTGAAGGTGTACCATGATTTCTTCCGTATCCAACAACTTAGCCGCTATCCAGCGATTTGATTATTCCCAACAGCCCCCGTTTATCACGACTGACGAGGCTAATCAGCAAAACCCGCAAGACCCTGCGTTAAAAACGGCTGGAACGCCCTCCCCCGACGACAAAAAAAACGGCGGCCTTTCCGACGATGATTTGAAAGTCGTCAGCGAACTTAAACAAAGGGATGCTGAAGTTAGAACGCATGAAGCCGCCCATTTGGCGGCGGCCGGCGGCATTGCCGTCAGCGGCGCCAGTTTTTCATATCAGCAAGGCCCGGATGGTATCCGTTACGCCATTGGTGGCGAAGTCAGCATTGATACCTCCAGCGTTCCTGGTGATCCGGCCGCAACATTGCGTAAAGCGGACACCATTAGGCGAGCCGCCTTGGCGCCCGCCGAGCCTTCCGGCACCGACCTGCAAGTTGCCGCCAGTGCTGCGGCAATGGCGGCCAAAGCCCAAGCTGAATTGTTACAACAAAATCAGGACAGCCAAAACGGCAATCAAGACCGAAAAGGCACCCAAATCGATCTGTCGGCATGAGTCTTTGCAGCCCCCCCCCCCAGCCCCTATCCCGCAGTGGTTAGGGGCTTTTTTATTGTGTATAGTAGCGGTTTTAATCCACATTCGACCGCATCTGCCAAATGAACGACATAAAAGATAAATCAGTACAAACCTTTATTGATGAATTGGCCAGCAAAGCGCCTACGCCAGGTGGCGGCAGCGCGGCGGCAGTCATGGGCGCACAGGCCGCCGCCTTAATCAGTATGGTTTGCAATTTGACCCTAGGCAAACCCAAATACGCCGAAGTCGAAGATGAAATGCGCGAATTACTGGGAAAATCAGAAGCATTGCGTGAAACCCTGACATTGATGATTAAAGCCGACGTTGACGTTTTTGACCGGTTAATGGCGACCTACGGCTTACCCAAGCATTCCGACGAGGAAAAAATAGTGCGCAGCGAAGCTATCCAATCGGCATTAAAAGAAGCTACGCTTATCCCGCTAGCCTGCGCACGGGCTTGTGCGGAAACTATCGCATTAAGCAAGATTGCTGCAGAAAAAGGCAATACAGGGGTAGTTAGTGATGCAGGCGTCGCTGTTATGGCAGGTTACGCCGCGCTAAAAAGTGCCGCGTTAAATGTTTATATTAATGCGGGCGGGCTTAAAGACAGAACCTTCGCCGATGCCAAATTGGCCGAACTGGAAGCCATCTTAAAAGGCGCCGATACCGCTACGGAAGAGGTTTATCAACTTGTTAAAGCCAAATTGTAAGCATATTGCCCGGCAATGGACAGGCTTATCCAAATTGAAGTTTTTTGCACACAATGAAAAAATATTAAAAAAATATTGACGAAATAAATAAGCATCGTTATCATAAGCAGCTCTTCAAGGGTGATTGGCAAAGTATAGCAAGCCATTAAAGAGGATGTATCGGGGTATAGCGCAGTTTGGTAGCGCGCCTGCTTTGGGAGCAGGATGTCGGG
>JBLRXA010000117.1:0-10660 GCA_047920955.1 Methylobacter sp.
TTTTTTAAAGGCGAAATCGACGCGGGGGTTTATTCTGCACATGGCTTTTGCTCAATAATTAATAAGAACGCAGGGGGGTTGACTGGCAGCCACTTTAACAGATATGGGGCGTTTAACGGCATTTCCTAAAGATGAATTTATCCAATTTTAACCCCTTGGTTTTTTAATGTATCTATAAATCATAGGAATGGGTATCCACCAATTAACATATTGATTTTATTGCCTGCACTGTTTTGTAGGGACGACCAGACAATTGATACTTGCCCGACAAACGCAGGCGCTATCAGGCGAAGAAAAATAAATGCCAACGCGCTATGGCGAAGATAATTTTTGGACATGCGCCGCATCACTTTGTCCGTCAATGTCCGGCTCATGCCATAAAAAAACTAAGCCAATTTAAAAAAGCCGACTTCCTGATCCAAAATTTGGCTTTGGTCGTTCAGCATGTGCGCGGTTGCCGACAATTGTTCCGATGCCGCCGCATTGCGCTGGGTCACTTCATCAAGCTGCTTCATCACCTCGCTGATTTGTTTAATCGATGCGGCCTGCTGGTTTGAGGCCACACTAATTTCCTGCACCAGTGTGGCGGTTTTTAGAATATCCGGCAGCATGGTGGTGAATAGCTGTTCAACGTTGTGCGTGACGAGTTCCGATGCGGTAATTAAATCGCGGATGTCTTTAGCCGAATCATGGCTACGTCCGGCCAGTTTGCGCACCTCGGTGGCGACCACTGAAAAGCCAAGCCCATGTTGACCGGCTCGGGCCGCTTCAATGGAGGCATTGAGCGCCAGGATATTGGTCTGGTAGGCAATATCTTCAATCAATACAATCTTTTGGCTGATTTTAGCCATGGCGTCCACGACCTGTTCAACCACTTGGTTGCCCTGTTTGGCCAGCTCCGCACAGGTTTTGGCGATTTTTTCGGTGGATTGGGCGTTGGCAAAATTATGCTCAATCGAATCGCGCAGTTCCTCGACTGACGATGTGGTTTCATCGATGCTGGCAGCCTGCTGGCAGGTGCTTTGGCTCAGTGAGCCTGCGGCTGAACTGGTTTCTTGGGCGGCATCTAAAATCTGTTGGGCGCAACCGTGTATGGTTTTGATGATGCCGCTTAAACGCGATTCCATCATGCGCATGGCGGCAAAAATACCGTGGTGCAAGTCGTGGTCGTTGCGCTCTATTAAATGGCCTTCGGCAATATTTTCGGCCATGACGCACACTTCGGCAGGCTCGCCGCCTAATTGGCGTGCAATATCGCGCCGTAAAATAAAAAACAGGCTTAATGCCAAGGCAATTAAGCCGACGACGACAACGCTGACCAGAATTAAAAAAGTGAGTGCCTGGTTTTTTAAGCTCTCGGTCTTTTCAAAGAACAACAATGACAAATGGTCTTCGATTTTTTTCAGCAAATCGATTTTACGGGTTTGTGTTTCAAACCAATAAGTGGCATCAATCGAAAAGTTACCGAGACTGCCCTGTTTGAGGGCGACATCACGCATACGTTGGGTTTCGGCAACATCGCGGCCAGTCAGCGTTTGCCGGTAAAACTGTTGTGCCGCCGAATCGGCAAAAGACAAAAACACGCCCATAAAGGTATCCTGCACGGCAATCAGGCTGATCAATCGCTCGTACATGCCGGGCCCGAACCTATCCATGGCAAAGGTATTGGATAATGTCGCACGTTCAATGCCGGCCTGTTCTTTGCTTTTAAGGAAATTGGCATAAGCTGATAATTGCGCGCTCATCGTTGTATCAAGGCTTAACTGGGGCAGATAGGAAATGATGTCCAAAAACTGCGCGTTGACATCCGAATAATAGCCAATGGCTTGGGCGGCGGGGACGGATAAGTTGAGGATGTCCTGGCGCATTTGCCGCAATCGTTGCAATTCCGACAAGACCTTATGCAGCGGCGGGGCAATGTGCGCATCGGACTTAATATCGGAACTGTTCAAGCTATGTTCGAGTGCATTGAATTTTTCGCTGCTTAAGCGATGTTGATCTTGCAATTCGCTACGAAATTTCTGACCTTTGCTGCCCAAAAAACCGGCGGACATACCGCGTTCTTTTTGCAGCTCATGCACTAAGGCACTGGCATGAAATGAAAATACGGCCAATTCACTGACTTTATCGGCGACGGAAATCGCTTTAAATTGCTGGGTAACGGTGAATGCGGATAAGCCTAATAAGCCCACTAGCGGGAAAATCACCAAAGCAATAATTTTCTGGTTAAATGACAAACGCCCAATTAGCATGATCGGTCTCCTAGTTTTTTTTATTTTAGAGTAACGGCCTATTTTTCTTTTAAGCGCCCATAAACTCATCGTTTTGTGTTTGGCGGTGTTGGCCTTGAATTTGGCACCGTCCAAACTGATATACCCCCTAATGACGCCAATTTCAATGGGCAAACTCGTATCATACGTGCAGCAAAATTTACCCCAACAAAGCCAAATAGTCCTCTTCACTGATCACCCGCACCCCCTTTTCGGCGGCTGCCGCGACTTTTGCCGCGCCCACATCGGAACCGGTGACCAGAAAATCGGTTTTCCCAGTCACTGATGCGCCGACTTTCGCGCCCAAGCGTTTGGCTTCCTTGCTCATATCGTCACGTTTGCCGTGCATCATGGTGCCGGTAAAGACGATGGTTTTGCCTGAAATCGGGCTGATGTTTTGCTGCTGTCCGGTGCTTAACGGCGTTGGTATCAAATTAAAACCCAGCGCGTAGATTTGCATAAAATCGGCTTTGATTTTTGCCAAACACTCGACCACGGCAGCACCGGTTTTCTCGGCGAAGCCTTCGATAGCGATCACATCCTCAACCGTCAGCTTGAAAATATCCAGCAATTGCCCAGCCCCATTCTATGAATACCGAACGCGCCCAAAAAACGCCAATCTTCTATCGCTTCGCTACGGCTGCGCTGTAATTGGTCGAGCAGATTTTGCGCGGTTTTGTCGCCAAAACCCATAGCTTGCAATTGCGCCATGTCCAGCTGGTAAACGGCATAAACCGAATTAATGCCGGACGCATGAAGTTTTTCGACGGTTTTGCCGCCGAAACCATCGACATTCGCCAGCGTCCTAAAAAAATGCTCGATGGTGTTTTCAATTTGCGCAGGGCATTGCGTGGTGTTCAGGCAATACAGATAATCGCCGTCCCAAACCAGCTCGCTGTTGCAACTCGGACATCGTTCCGGAATTTGCGGTTCTTTCGGAATAATGACCCGCTCGATTTTGGGTATCACCAGACCGGAGCGCGTGAGTTCAATCAGCGTACCGGCACCGATGCCCAATTCCTTGACCATGCCGTAATGATGCGCGGTGGCTCTGGAAATCACTGCACCGCTGAGTTTGGTCGGGGTCAGCTCGGCAACCGGATTGACCCGACCGGAACGCGACGTTTGCGGGGTGACATTCAGCACCACCACTTCAGCGGTTTCGACATTGCTTTTATAGGCAATCTGCCAGCGGTGATGGTGCCGCGTTGCGCCCAAGTAGTGTTTGATGGTTTCATTGCCGACCAGCTCGAAAACAACGCCGTCGACATCGTAATCAACCAGCGCGTACACGGTTTCGATGATGCGGTCAAAATCAGCCAACACGTCAGCGGCTGTGCCTTGCCAAGCTGGCAGTTGCGCGAACGGAAAAAACACCGCCGCATTATTTTGTATGGCTTCCAACGCGTGTTGTTGTAGGTCTTTTTCCTTGATGATGCTGGCCTGAAAATTCCGCGAATTTTCAAAATGTTTGGCCAAATGGGTGTTGAAATAGGTCTGGCTAACGACGATTTCGCCTGCGCCCTGCCCGCGCTCACCGTTGCCGCCAACTTTCAGTCCACGTTCGAAAACCCGACTAATGTCGGTGCCTTTGCGGCCATCGCCACGCGTGTATAAGCCAACACCATCATCATAAGCGGCGAACCCATCAAGTTTAGGTGTGGCTTTAAAAACCAAACTATCAAAAATATTTTCGGCTTTTATTTTAAGGGCTTTTATCTCATCTGCTGGCAACTTAATATCTTTTAATTCGTTAAGTGGCAACTGAGGAAAATTTGCAACTTTTGCAATTTCCACTTCTAAATCAAATACCGCTTTTTTAGTCCGGGCTAGCCATTGCTTAATTGCTTCCAGGCTGTAAGCCTTCTCGGTAGACAGCATTCTTTCCGGCAACACCACCGTCTTGCCAACAAAGCCCGCTTCCGGTTCGACCGTTTCCAAATAAGGATGCTGCGGGTGGCGCTTTTTTAGTTCAGCCAGGAAAATAAAGTCGTAATCGGCATCGGAGATGAGCTGTTCACCGCCACGGTACAGTGCGTTGCACACTTGCAAAAACTCAAGCAGCTGGCCGTCGGTTAGCTGCTTGGGATCGGCCTGCGCGGCGATTTGGGCGATACGCTCAGGGGATAAATGCGCAGTTTCAAGACTGGCTTCCTGCAAAAGTGCTAACTGGGTATTGCTGAGGGATGGCATTGAATAATTTGATCAGGTGGATTGTATGGTTTTCGGCTTATGTTAAGCGAAAAATAAGCTGCTATGCAGACCTTCCAAGTTTTTAAAACCTGGAAGGTCTAATTTGCAATTTAAAATTAAGCGGTACACGCAACACAATACCCTTCGACAAGCTCAGGACGAACGGTTCATTTTAAAATTGGGATGTTATTTTTAGCTATAGTCTAAGAGCTGAAGATCTTGAACAAAATAGAAACAGATATAGCTAAATTAAAGCCAATCATCCATTTTACCAATGTGAACTCACCTTGAATCTTTTCAAATCGAGAATCAATCTTGAGTTCCAGTTCTTTAAGGTCGTGTTTTGTAGACACTTCAGTGTTGATTTCCGATAAAGAATTTACCCATGATGATCTTAGACTATAAACAATAGAGTCCACGAAAATCACGAAAGCCACTAAAATTTCGTGTTTTTTCGTGCCTTTCGTGGACAATTATTTAGGACTGTTCTTTTTAGGGAATGGCCTAATTCAATTATGAAAATCACAAACCCCGCCGAATCGCTTCGACAGTCGCTTCAGTCAGGTGCTGCCTTCTGTGGTCGAGAATGACACCATCCAATCGCTTGGCCAATAACGCAATGGTTTCTATATAGTCTTCAAAAACCGCGCGGGCGTCGTCCAGCGCTTCCGGTTGCATAAAAAAGACAATGCCTGGGCAGTGAAATTGGTCCAAATCCTTTTCCGGAAAAGTGCCCGGCTCGACAATACAGGCAACGCCATAATCAACCAGACGATTTTCATCCAGACGCTCGAATATTTTTAAACTGCCGTATTCAAGCCCAACCATTTTAAAGGCTTCAATCAAATCAGCGCCGTTAAAATCCTGATCCGCTTTGGTAATAATGCTGAACTGAATAATCGCCGGTGCAGCGGTGCGTGGCGGCGGCTCTACAAGGGTACTCGGTTCATGATAATCGTCGCTGTCTTCGTCCTCGTCCCCGTCCTCATAATATCGAGCCGATTTATCATATGCCTGATACGCGCCGACAGTGCTGTCAGCTTCAGCTGCCGGGATACTATCATCGTCTTCGTCTTCAAGGCTTTCGTCCGACAATTGATCGTCATAATCGATGTCATCGTCATCGTAAATTTCCATGGCTTCCCGAGCTTGTTTATCTTTGATAAAAGCCCAGGCCAACATGCCGATGACCACAACCATGCCGGTTGCAATAATTACAATTCTTAATATTTCTTTATCCATTAGATTTCCGCCAGACTCACTGCTTCTTCAATATCAACTGCGACCATCCGGGACACGCCCGGCTCTTTCATAGTAACACCTGCCAACTGCTTTGCAATTTCCATCGTGACCTTATTATGGGAAATATATAAAAACTGCACCGATGCCGACATTTCTTCGACCATCTTTGAAAAACGCCCGACATTGGCATCATCCAGCGGCGCATCGACTTCGTCCAGCAAACAAAACGGCGCCGGATTGAGCTCGAAAATCGAAAACACCAAAGCCACTGCCGTTAAGGCTTTTTCGCCGCCCGACAACAAATGGATTGAGCTATTTTTCTTGCCCGGCGGCCTAGCGATAATATTGACCCCCGCCTCCAGTTCGTCGGCTTCGGTCAATTCCAAATAAGCATGGCCGCCGCCGAATAGTTTAGGGAACTTTTCCTGCAAACCGGTATTTATTTTATCGAATGTTTCTTTAAAACGCAGCCGACTTTCTTTGTCTATCTGGCTGATCGCCTTATCCAGCGTTTGCAATGCCTCAATCAAATCGGCATGTTGTTCGTTAAGGAATGTCATGCGCTCCGATTGCGCCTTGTATTCTTCTATCGCCGTCAGGTTAATAGTACCCAACCTTTCGATTTGCGCCAACAAATCATCTACCGTCTTTTTCCAGCGGCTTTCTTCCGCCTGTTCCGGCAGGCTTTGCAGCACCTGTTCGACATCGGCATCGATTTCTTTTAGCTGTTCGTTGACCGTTTGCTGGCGCACTTTGCTTTCCTGCAATTCAAAACGAATGGTATCTAACGCTTCTTTTTGCTGTTCTAAAGCGCGCTGACTGCGGATATGTTGTTCAGACAGCTGGGTTATGTCCGCCTCAAGTTCTTCCTGCAGTTGGCGCTGTTGTTTCAGACCGGACTCCAGTTGTGCTTTGTCGATAAGCCGTTGCTCCAGCTGCTTTTTTTCCTCTCCCATCGGCGTCAGCGTTTGCTGTAAATTGCTCTCCAGTTCGGCAATGCGTTCAAGCGACTGCTGATGTTGCAAGCGTAAGCGGTCGAGCTGTTTGCTGGTCAAAGTTTCAGATGAGCGCAGCGATTCAATTTGCGCCTTGGTCGCGTAAACCTGCTGCCGTGCTTCATTAGCGGCTTGATCAACCTGTTGTTGCTCGGCTTGTAATTGCTGGTTTAACGCGTCAAGACTTTGCTTTTTTTGATCCTGCTCGGCCATAATCTGTTCGGCCTGCTCCTTCACCAACTGGACTTCGGCAAGGCTTTCAGCATTTTCGGCAAACTCCCGGCTAATTTCGTCAATATCATTACTGACCTGTTCCAAGCGGCGTTGCTGATGCTCTAGCCGTGCCGAATGCGCACTAAATTCGGCGCTTTTTAACGACAACTCACTACCCAAACTGGTGTCCTGTTGCTGGAGCGATTCGCGGGCGCTTTCCGCCTCTTTTAAACCGATTTCAGCATTTTCCAACTGCTGTTCAAACGCTTCAATTTCTTCGTGTAAGTGTTCTTGCCGCTGCTTTAACAAACGCAACTCTTTTTCGCGCTGCAATACCCCGGTCTTGCTGTCTTTAGCGCGGATTATCCTGATCCAGCCCGCGCCAAACCAAGTGCCGTCCGGCGTAATGACCGATTCATGGGCTTGCAAGTTTGCCGATAAAGCGCGTGCGCTGTCAGCGTCATCGGCACAATAAATGCCGGCCAGCAGATTGCTCAAATCCCACGGCGCTTTTACTTTATCCAGCAAGCTCATGTAGGTCGTATTAGCCGGATAAGCTGAGTTTTTTGCACCCGTCTCCAGCAAGGTCAATGATTCATCAGTCAAACGCTGTAAACCCGCAATAACCGCCTCGGCGCTGTCGATGCAAATCGCCTCCAGATAACTGCCCAACACCGTTTCAACTGCGTTATCCCAGCCCGGCTGCACCTCTAAAAACTCGGCCAGCCGCCGGTTTTCGGCCAAATCCACCGATGCCAGCCATGCGCTTAACTGCTTGTTATCCTTGCCCATCGCATGTTGCTGCAATAATTCCAGCGAAGTGATTTTGCCTTTAACACTTTGGCTTTCCGAACGGCGTGTATGCAATTCATCGTGGGCTTGTTTGATCTGATGCCGCTGTTCGCGTATCTGCTGATGCAGTATTTCCAGCTGATGTTGCAATTGCTCGCGTTGCATTTCAATCATTTCAATGCTGCTGTCGAGCGCTTCAATCTCGTCTTGCAAATCGCTGGACTCCAGTTCATCGCGCTCGCCCTGCAACTTATCCAACCGGCTTTGCAACTGCCGGTTCTGATTTTCCAGCTGCGCGATGGTTACTCGCTGCACTTCGGCTTGTTCTTTATAACGTGAACTGGTGGTGCGGTACGCTTCCCACTGTTCCTGCCAATCGTTTCGCTGTTGCTGCGCGTCCTGCTGATGGGACAACACCTCGTCCTGCCGTTCTTCGGCGACAATCAACGCTTCTTCCGCCTCGAACAAGGCTTCTTTAATGGCTTCCAGCTGTTGCACATCGGCTTCCAATTCGGCCAATGATTGCTCGGCCTGCTCACGCAAACGCTTAATTTCAATCGCGGTTTGTTCGCGGCTGTTTTCGCTGTGTTTGATGGCCTGCTCAAGACTACCAACTTCGGCCACCACGCGATAATAATCGCCCTGAAAACGATCGGTCTGCTGTTGCTGGATTTTATGCCCGGCGCGTTTGCCTTCAATAGCACTGTCGATGTCGCGCAGTTCTACAAACAGACGATTATGCTCGTGCGCCACCGCCTGCAATTTTTCATCCAATTGCTTGGCCGCCTGATGATAGGTATTCCAACGCATCGCCAATAGTTCCAGCTTGAACTGGCGTTCCTGCTTTTTTAGTTCAGTATATTTTTCGGCTTTTTCCGCCTGTTTTTGCAGATGCTTGATTTGCTTTTCAACCTCGTCACGCAAATCGTCCAGACGCTCCAGATTTTCGCGGGTGTGCTTCATCCGGGTTTCGGTTTCGCTGCGGCGCTCCTTATATTTGGACACGCCCGCCGCTTCCTCGATATGCACACGCAAATCATCCGGCTTGGCTTCAACCATGCGCGAAATGGTGCCCTGCTCGATGATCGCATAGCTTCGCGAACCTAAGCCCGTACCCAAAAAGATGTCGGTAATGTCTTTACGGCGGCAACGTGAACCGTTCAGCATAAACACCGAAGTGCCGTCGCGGCTAACCTGGCGCTTGATCGCAATGGTATCGTATTGCGAATATTCGCCGCCCAACTTGCCTTCGGTGTTATTAAAAACCAGCTCGACCGACGCGGTGCTGACCGGTTTGCGTCCCGAGGAGCCATTAAAAATCACATCCGCCATGCTGCCGCCGCGCAAATGTTTGGCCGAACTTTCGCCCATCACCCAGCGCACCGCATCGATAATATTGGATTTGCCGCAGCCGTTGGGCCCGACAATCGCGGTCAAATTTCCGCTAATCGGTATGACCGTTGAATCAACAAAGGATTTAAAACCCGAAAGTTTGATTTTTTCAAGTTTCATGATGCTGGTATGAATATCCCTACAGTTGAATTAAAATAACCCGCTATTATTAACGATACACGCTAAAGTTTCGACTTTAATTTATATACATCACCTATAAAGCCATCCATGACAACACAACCCAGCAAAGACTTAGAAACCTTCGATAACCCGCAACCGGGACGCGATTACACCATCCGCATCGACACCCCTGAATTTACCTGCCTGTGCCCCAAAACCGGCCAGCCGGATTTTGCTACCATCCAAATTGAATATGTACCGGCAAAGCTGTGTGTCGAACTTAAGGCGTTAAAACTCTATTTATGGGCATTCCGCGATCAAGGCGCCTTCCATGAAGCCATCACCAACGAAATTCTTGATGACTTGGTTAAAGCCATCGCGCCCAATTTTATGCGTGTGCGCGCCGAATTTAACGTGCGCGGCGGCATTTACACCACCGTCGTGGTCGAACACAGAAACCCCGATTGGCAAGCGCCGGAACGGGTTACGCTGCCTTAATTCATATAAGTTAAGCCATCATGGCTAAGACCTACTACACCACCGATCTTGCCGTCGCCTTAAAATACGACGGCAAGAACGCGCCCAAGGTCACCGCCAAAGGCACTGGCCTTACCGCCGAGCAAATTCTCGCCATTGCCAAAGAGCACGGCATACCGCTGCAAACCGAGCCGGAACTGGCCAGGATTCTCGCGCAAATCCCGTTAGGCGATGAAATCCCCAATGAACTCTATGTTGCCGTCGCCGAAATAATCGCTTTCGCCTATTTCCTAAGCGGTAAAACCCCCGACAATGACCAGCCATGACTATTAAAGAAGCCCTAACCACACTGCCGCAATACATTTTGCCGCATCACGCACTATCTCGACTGATGAGCAAACTGACCCACTGCGAAAACAGATCTTTTAAAAACCTGTTCATCAAGCAAATCATCAGGCATTACGGTGTCAACATGGCCGAAGCGCGGGAGCCGGACATCAATGCTTACAAGAGTTTTAACCACTTTTTCACCCGCGAACTAAAACCTGGCATCAGGCCGCTCAGCGCAGAAAAAAACGCGATTGTCTGCCCGGCCGATGGCGCCGTCAGCCAAGCTGGCGCCATTACCAACGGCGAAATCTTCCAGGCCAAAGGCAAATATTTTAGCGCCACCGACTTATTAGGCGGCGATGCAAGCCGCGCCGAACCGTTTAACAACGGCGTATTCACTACTATTTATCTGTCGCCCAAGGATTATCACCGCCTGCATATGCCGCTAACCGGCACTTTGCGCGAAATGGTGCATATCCCCGGCCGTTTGTTCAGCGTCAATGGCGCCACCGTCAACTCGGTACCGGGCTTATTCGCCAGAAACGAGCGCGTCGCCGCTATTTTTGATACCGAGATAGGCCCGATGGCGCTGATTCTGGTCGGCGCAATCTTCGTGTCCAGCGTAGAAACCGTCTG
>JBLRXA010000118.1:0-10510 GCA_047920955.1 Methylobacter sp.
TTTTTTCGTGCTAAGCGTGGATATTTTTTGGTATGTCTTTTTCAGGAAATCGCCTAAAACTCGGTATTCGTGATTCTCGGCGTAGCACGTCTTAAACTGCATTCCTACGTCGCGTGAAAACGAGAGAACGTTTTCGGTTTTTGGTCGTGCGATAGCCGTTGTAGCTGACTTTAATTGCAAAAACCGAAAACTTAACTACCTAAAAATATATAACGTGGCAACATAGGGCGTAATACCCTTATCGCATTGAAATGGTTGTGCTAGACTTTATCTCGTTTAGGCTATGGATACTAGGATTGCACTTCGGAGTTGAACCCGCCAAATTAATAAAAACATTCCTCATGGCTGTAGCATACGCAAAAATTAATCCTGATATTCTAAGCTGGGCTCGTAAAAGAGCGCAGTTAAGTATATCTGTACTTGCGAAAAAACTAGCTATAAACGAAGAAAGATTGGAGCAATGGGAAAAGGGAGAGAAGCCATTAACTTTTAAGCAGGCACAATCTTTTTCTAACAAAACACATATTCCTTTTGGGTATTTATTTCTTAGCCACCCACCTGTAGAGCCGTTACCATTACCTGATTTACGGACTATTTCTAGTGACCGAGTGATTAGTCCAAGCGTTGAGTTGCGCGATATTGCCAGCATTATTTTGCAACGACAAAGTTGGTACTCCGAGTACTTGATTGAACAGGGCGAGTTACAAAACCCCATTGTTGCGTGTTGCGATGTAAATACACCCGTCGCAGACATTGTGCATAACATGCGCGCACATTTAGAGCTTGATGTGCATCCTGAGCGGGGAAGTTGGGAGGATTATTTTAGGGATTTGGTTCGTAAAATTGAGAATATCGGAATATTGGTTATGCGCCAAGCAGATGTTGGCCACCACACACGACCACTTTCCGTAAAGGAATTTCGCGGTTTTGCTATTGCAGACCCTATAGCCCCTGTTATTTTTATAAATCAAAATGATTCCCCAGGCGCCAAATTATTTACTTTAATTCATGAGTTAGCTCATATTTGGGTAGGCAAAAGCGGAATTTCCGATAGCACTCCAGATACCAACAGACCGGAAGAAGTTATTTGCAATGCTGTGGCGGCTGAGTTTTTAGTGCCGGAAACTGAATTTTTAGCTAAATGGAATGATAATTTTGACTCTTGGCAACACAATTTAGCACTGCTTGAAGCGCATTTTCATGTTAGCCAATGGGTGCTTGCGCGGCGCGCACAAACTTTGGGTAAAATTTCCCTGCCAACGTATCAGAAATTTGTTGATAATCAACGAGAGCAGTACAGAAATCGTGAATCCAGTAATGGAAGCGGGCCATCTTATTATGTCACTAAGCACTCTCAAATCAGTGATCGATTTTCCAAAGCTGTTGTATCTGATGCATTGAGTGGTCGTCTTCTGCTTAGAGATGCAGGTCAGTTACTAGGCATTAAGCCCAACAATATTATTAAGTATGCCAAGGAGCTAGGGATTTGAATTATCTTTTAGATTCAAACAGCTATATTCAAGCTAAGAACTTTTATTATCAAATGGATTTTTGTCCAGGCTACTGGGATTGGTTGGATTGTCAGTTTACAGCAGGTGAACTGGGAAGCGTTAGTATGGTTTATGATGAGCTGAAAGATTATGGTGATGAACTTTCAGTTTGGGTTAAAAATCGAAAACATCAGTTTCTCGATGTTTCTGATGATGGAACTCAGAAACAATTTATTGAAATTCTCGAACACACGTCGGCACTTAAAAATATGAAACCTGGAAATATTGAAGTATTTCTTGGGAAAGCTGATCCTTGGTTGATAGCTAAAGCAAAGGTATTAAATGCTGTCGTTGTCACTCAAGAAACTTTAGTTGCAGAAAACTGCAAATTAGTCAAAATTCCTAATGTTTGCTTAAAGTTCGGCGTTGAATTCATCAATACTTTTGAACTGTTACAAAAATTAAATGCACGTTTTATCATGCAGACTGGTGAAGATAGCCCCAGGATTTAACTCCTAACCTATCATGATTGATGATCTATTCGCCCCCGACCATGAAAGCCGAATATTGCAAATTCGTCAGGATAGGCAAACAGCTTTATCGTTTGCCCATCCTTTGTCTACAGAGCAGCAATAAACACAAACCCTTACCGCTAAAAATCCTGCCCGCTTTTAATCCGTCTTACTGTTTTAACCAACAGGTCGACTTCCTCATGCGTGTTGTAAAACGCCAGTGACGGGCGCACGGTGCTTTCCAGACCGAAACGGCGCAAGATCGGTTGCGCGCAATGATGGCCAGTGCGCACCGCAATTCCGACGCGGTTTAAGGCAACGCCGATATCCTGGTTGCTGTGCCCTTCCAGCACAAACGACAACACGCTGGTTTTCTCGGCAGCGGTGCCGATCAGACGCAAGCCGGCTATGCTGCGCAGCGCATCCATCGCGTACACCAGCAATTCATGCTCGTAACGGGCAATATTGTCGATACCGAGTTTTGACACATACTCCAAAGCCGCGCCCAAACCGACCGCATCGGCGATATTGCCGGTACCGGCTTCAAAACGGGCGGGTGCCGGTTGATAGACGATTTTGTCAAAGGTCACATCCTCTATCATATTGCCGCCGCCTTGCCACGGCGGCATGGCTTCGAGCAACTCGGCTTTGCCGTATAACGCGCCGATGCCGGTGGGGCCGAATATCTTGTGCCCGGAAAACACGAACCAGTCGCAATCCAGCGCCTGCACATCGACACGGAGATGCGAAACTGATTGCGCGCCGTCCAGCAATACCCGCGCACCCACCCGATGCGCCATTGCTATCATTTCCTTCGCAGGCGTCACCGTGCCCAGCGCGTTGGATACCTGCGTGAACGACACCAGTTTGGTGTGCGAATTCAGCAATTTCTGATACTCGCCCAGCAATACCTGACCGTCGTCATCAACCGGCGCCACCCGCAAAGTCGCGCCGGTGGCATCGCACAGCTGTTTCCACGGCACGATATTGGCGTGATGCTCCAGCCAGGTGATCACGATCTCATCGCCCGCGCCGATATGTTGTTGCCCCCAACTTTTCGCCACCAAATTGATGGCCTCGGTGGTGCCGCGCGCAAACACAATCTCCGAAGACGACGACGCATTCATAAACTTGGCCACGGTGTCCCGCGCCTTTTCGTAAGCGTCGGTCGAGCGCGCTGCCAGCTCATGCGCCGCACGGTGAATATTGGAATTCTCGTGCTCGTAAAAGTAGGAAATACGGTCGATAACCGCCTGCGGTTTTTGCGTGGTCGCGGCATTATCGAACCAAACTAAAGGATGGCCGTTAACGCGTTCTTTCAATATCGGAAAATCGCGGCGCACTGCTTGCACATCAAAAGCCGGATGTGCAGAAGTTAACGTCGGCACTTGCGCATTAAAGCCGCCGGTTTTCAATTCATCGAGAAAATAAAACGATGAACCTGAACCCGCACTGGCCGGAACCTTTGCCGACGGCGCGAACAGCCGTTGCAACTCGGCTTCGCCCGGCAAACCGTAGGCTTGTGGTGACAGCCCTGCTATCAAGGACGCATCAAAACCGGATGGCGCTACGGGCAACGCATGACCGCCCGCCTGTTGAGGAAGGTTATCCACCGCCGCAGTGTTGCCCGCGACCAGTTGTTGCACTTGCGCGTCAAGAGCTTGCGGCGAGGTTTCCACACGGGCCAAGGGCGCGGCTGCCGATGACAGCGCAGATACGGAAGCGGCGTCAATATCAGCGGGAACAGGATGACTGCCGACAGGCACCCGCGACACCAGCAATTGTTGCAATTGCGCCTGATCAGGCAAACCGAAATCATGCGGCAAAATGCCATCCAACACCGATTTATCCAGGCCTGCCAACGGCGATGTTGCGCTCAATGAAGGCTTGGCGAAAACCGAACCGGTATCAAGGCTATTGGGCACACTCGCTAAAGTCGGTTCGCGCGGGGCAAACAACTTTTGCAGGTCGGCCTCTCCCGGAACACCTAAACCCTGAACACCCAAACCCTGCGGTATTCGGGCTTGATCCGCACCCGGCAACGCTGACTTAATCCCGCCTGCTAGGCCAATCCGCGAGCCGTCACAAGGCAGCGCAGTAAATAGCTCATTGACCAATTTGGTCAAATGTTCTATATCGGGCAATGCGGTGTTTTTAAAATCGCTGTTACTTATAGTCATGGTACTTGCCCACTTCGACATTCTCGAGCACGCCGAGCGCATCGTCAGTCAATACCGCCAGCGAGCAATACAGTGAGATCAAATAAGAGGCAATCGCTTTATGATTGATGCCCATGAAACGAACAGAAAGCCCCATGCTCAGCTCGCCGGTCAGGTTGGGTTGGTACAGACCGACCACGCCTTGACGGCTTTCGCCGGTGCGTAACAGCAAGATATTGCTTTTACCGTTGATCACTTTAAGTTTGTCGCAAGGGATGATGGGCAGGCCGCGCCAGGTCAAAAATTGCGAACCGAATAAAGTGGCGATAGCGGGCGGTACGCCGCGACGGGTACATTCGCGTCCAAACGCGGCAATCGCCTGCGGATGCGCCAGGAAAAACGCCGGTTCTTTCCAAACCCGCGAAATCAGTTCATCCATATCATCCGGTGTCGGCGCGCCGGTACGCGGCTGCACTCTAAACGCTGGCGCCACATTGTTCAGTAAGCCGTATTCGGCATTGTTGATCAACTCGCTTTCTTGGCGTTCTTTAATAGTTTCAATGGTCAACCGCAGCTGTTCGTGGATTTGATTGTGCGGACTGCTGTATAAATCGGAAATACGGGTATGTACATCGAGCACGGTATTAACCGCATTCAAGCGGTACTCGCGCCCCCATTCTTCATAATCGACAAACGTTTGCGGCAGTTCTTTTTCATCGAGACTGGAACAATCGACCAGCAAGCCTGCTTCATTCTTAACTTTGTTGACGCGGTAAATACCGGCTTCAAGCGGTTTCCATTCCAACAAATGCACCAACCACCGTGGGGTGATGGTTGACAGCATAGGAACGGTCTTGGTGGCATTCGCCAGGGTGCGCGCAGCAACATCGCCTAACGCGGTATGGGTTTGGCCTTCGTGAATATCGGACATGGTGTTTTTCCTGTTGTGGGTTGGTGTAAAGAGTGTTCGTGTTGTTGTGGGAGCTATGCCTACGTCGCGATTAGCAACAAATCGCGGTTAATCGCGACGTGGGCGTCGCTCCCACCCTTTAATTTTTTATATGCCGCCGCCATCGACAAACAGCTCACTGCGCACATAGGCTTGGGTAATATTGCTGCCGGGCGGCACGCTATGGGTCAGCCAGACATTGCCGCCGATGGTGGAGCCGTGGCCGATGGTGATACGGCCTAAAATGGTCGCACCGGCATAAATGACCACATCGTCCTCGACGATAGGATGCCGGGCATTGCCTTTGACCAGAATGCCGTCTTCGTCTTTTTGGAAGCGTTTGGCACCGAGCGTAACCGCCTGATAAACGCGCACATGACGCCCAATCACCGCCGTTTCGCCGATGACCACACCGGTGCCGTGGTCGATAAAAAAGCTTTCGCCGATTTGCGCGCCGGGATGGATGTCAATGCCGGTGGCGGAATGCGCAATCTCGGAAATAATCCGCGCCACCAGCGGCGCACCTAATTGATGCAGGATATGTGCAAGCCGGTGATGCATAATCGCAGTGATGCCCGGATAACAAACCAGCACTTCATCAGGACTTCGCGCCGCCGGATCGCCTTCGTAGGCGGCCTGAATATCGCTATCGAGCAACAGCCTGACTTCGGGCAAACGCGCCGCAAATTCGCGCGTCATGGTGACAGCCTGTTGATAAGCGTCGTCAACCGCAACAAATTGCAGTTCGCGGCGGATTTGCGTGTACAGCCCGCGCAACAGTGTATCGAGCGTGTGGCCGACAAAGTAATCGATGCCTTCATCATTCAAATCGGGCAGACCCAAACGGTTCGGAAACAACACCGCGCCCAGGCCGTCGAGAATAAGCTGCAATTCCTTGCGCGATGGCAACTTGGGCGGTCGGTCGCGCCGATGCCGAGTTTCCAGTGATTGCACACGCAACTCGCGCAGCCTGACCACCAACTCATCGACGCCCCAATCCTGCTTCACCGCCTGATAACTGGGATCGTTCATGCCGCAAAACCGCCCGCATCGAAAACGCCTTCAAACAGCGGCGAACTCAAATAGCGTTCGCCGGAATCCGGCAATACCACGACAATGGTTTTACCGGCATGTTCAGGCCGTTTGGCGACACGCACCGCGACTGCGACCGCCGCACCGCAGGAAATGCCCGACAAAATGCCTTCTTCCAACGCCAGTCGGCGCGCATAACTGATGGCTTCTTCATTGCTGACCTGCTCGATGTCGTCAACTAAAGACAGGTCGAGCACAGCCGGCACAAAACCTGCGCCGATGCCCTGGATTTTGTGCGGCCCCGGTTTTAAAAGCTCACCGGCGCGATGCTGGCTCAATATCGGACTCGCAGCAGGCTCAACCGCAATCGAAATGATAGCCTTGCCCCGCGTCTGCTTGATATAGCGGGAAACGCCGGTAATGGTGCCGCCGGTGCCGACGCCGGACACCAGAATGTCGATAGCGCCATCGGTATCATTCCAGATTTCAGGCCCGGTGGTTTGCTCGTGAATAGCCGGGTTCGCCGGGTTTTTAAACTGCTGCAGCAACACATAACGCTCTGGATCGGACGCCGCTATTTCCTCGGCTTTCGCTATCGCGCCGCCCATGCCTTTAGCGCCCTCGGTCAACACCAGCTTGGCGCCGTAAGCAATCAGCAGCTTGCGCCGCTCCAGACTCATGGTTTCCGGCATGGTCAAGGTCAACGGAATGCCCCGCGCCGCCGCGACAAAGGCCAGCGCAATGCCGGTATTACCGCTGGTCGGCTCGACCAATTCCTTGTCGGGCCCCAACAAACCGCGCCGTTCGGCATCCCAGATCATCGCCGCGCCGATGCGGCATTTGACCGAATAAGCCGGATTGCGGCCTTCTATTTTTGCCAGCAAAGTGACCGGCGCGCCATCGCTAATGCGGTTCAGCCGCACCAGCGGCGTTTGCCCGATGGAATGGGAATTGTCTTCGTGCCAATGTGACATCAAAATCTCCTGTGTAAGTTACAAACCGAATAGCGATGGCTAAATTTTGGCAAAAAAAAAGCCAGTGCTCCCAAGGAGGGAGTCACTGGCTTCCGGTTGTCCGGTCAGCTTGCATTTTTTATAAAGTACTTTAAGTCGTTACCTTCTGTCAAGGCGCGTGGCTGCGTTTCGACCAGCATCCTAAAATGCACTTCATGGTAATAAAAAAACAAGTTACAAATAGTGTGCTGCATCAGCGCGTAGGGCGGTTTCGCTTCAGAAAACCGCTAATCAACGCACAATATCAAAAATGATCGTATATAAAAACCGCCAGGAAAAGTCCGAGCGAGAGTCAAGTTAGATTATCCCGATTATGGCGGATTGCTAGCGAATCCGCGTTTAATTAGCTTTTTTGAATTCTTTAACTTTCTTCACATGAGCTTGTTTAAAACCCGATGATTGATTAGGCCGAACACCTAAAAAAAGTTCGATATTATCCTTTAATTCAAAATTATCAAGGTGAATTTGTCGACTGATTGAGTGTGTTTCAAAGGGTAACTTTGGAAATGAGGATGTTAATAATATATTACCGTCCAAGTTTTCTCGTGGGACTTTCTTCCAGAGTTCTCCCCCTCTGGGATTGTATTCGTAGAACTCCCCTTTTTTATTTAAAATAACAACATGTAAGTTTTCTAATACCTCTTCCGTTTCATTTTCTTCCAATACAACTGTCGCTTGAAATGTGTTATCAGGTGCTATTAAGCATGTGCCATCAGGAAAATTTGCTAGCAAAGGGGTGTCGCAGCTAATTACTTTATTTGAAATATCTTCAAGTTCAAATTGAACAGCATAAGAGAATGAAGGTATAAATAGAATTATTAATATAAAAATAGTTGGGTAGACTTTTTGCATTTTCATTGTTGAATCCTTAAATTTTTTTAGTTTACATACATTTTTGCTGGAATTGGAGAGCCAAAGGGTATTGGATATGCTGTAGCCTTGAAAAAAGCACCGGCATCACAGGTACAGTAGTACTCATGAACAATGCCAGAACTACCAGACAAAAAATATCTACCAAAAAAAATCGCATTAGTATTATTGTACTCACCGATAGGATCAGCAATATTACCATCTGATAATGTAAGAAATGCAATCCACCCTCCACCATGAGGATAGTTAGATTGTTTTATTTGATTCCAATTAGTACTCTGGAATTCCCATGCTAAATCTGTAATGGCAGTTTCTGGGGTGAGGTTTATTGGCAGAACTGGATTGTAATTAGCTGAAGTTACAGCCGCTATAGTAAAGTTATTTGCTGCTTGAAATGACTCGGCATGTGCTATTAATGTAAAACTAGCAAAAGCCAAATAGGATAAAAACTTTTTTTTATTCATTTGTATTTCCTTGAAAATTTAAACACGTAGAGCGGTTTCGCTTCAGTAAACCACCAATCAACGCACAAAAAAATCAATGGGGTAAATCAATGGGGTTAGTTAAATTGAATAATTACCTCTTGTTTTGGTTAACTGTTAATAAGCTTTCATTTTATCTCCTCCTATTCCTATTATATTGATCTAACTACAAATAATTAGCCGGGCAGATCGAGCATAAACGCAACAGTAATTTACAAAACATCAGTTTCACTCCAACACGCAAGAATCGGATGCCTATCAACAATCATCGGCGGCTCAGTTCCCTGCTCGTGGCCTGATATAACGTAAACCGTGTCGAAACGGTCGAATGGGTCTTGTTTTGTACCAAATGCGGAAGTTGCCAGCCAAGTCGTTCCACAAACACTTTGTGGCGATAGCTGGCAACTTTTGAGTAGAGTCCATTTGGGAGGTTTTCTTGTCTAGCGGTAACAACGCTCATCACCTCCCCTAAAAAAATGTGTTTCTTAGGGCGTATTTAACTAAGTTTTTGTACTAGAGACAACTGTCAGTATTGACAGGTTATGACGCGTATTTTTTCTTTTACATTATTTAGGGGCGTTCATTGCGCATGAAAAGTGCGATTTTTCTACGGTACAACAAAAAGATTGAAAAAACGCAGTTTTTTCTCATTAAGTAACTGTAAAACGCACTACACTACAGCTGCTAGCCTTGAACGCCAACAAGGGCGACGGGTGTTATTTTTTGCGCGTGACCTGATGTGCATAAACGAAGGAGAATCCATGAAGGCTTGGGAAGAAAATCTATTTCAGGCATTGCAGTCCATTCAAAGCGATCAACAATTTTTTCAGGCGATGCTTTCGTTTAGCAAGGAACTTGATTTTGACTTCTGCGCCTATGGCCTGCGTATGCCGCTGCCTCTAACAAACCCAACGATATTGACGTTTAATAATTACCCTGCGGCTTGGCAGGCGCACTATCAAGCTAAAAATTATGTTGCGGTTGACCCTACTGTACACCACGCTATGCGGTCGCCTCAGCCAATCGTGTGGAGCGATGACTTATTTGGTTCGGCGCACGATTTATGGGAGGAGGCGAACTCATTTGGATTGCGCTATGGCTGGGCGCAATCCATCCGTGATTTCAACGGCGTTGTAGGCATGTTAACGTTAGCGCGCTCAAATGAGCCGATCACTGAAATGGAATTTGAAGCCAAAAGATTCAAACTGGCTAGCCTGACCCAAACGGCGCACTTAGGCATGTCGCAATGCTGGGTGCCGAAGTTAATGCCGGAAGTGAATGCCACCTTGTCAACCCGTGAGATAGACGTGCTTCGGTGGACGGCTGATGGTAAAACCGCTAGCGAAATTTCGAGCCTACTTAATATTGCAGAGCGTACTGTCCACTTTCATATCCATAATACCCTTACTAAATTGGCTGCGACCAACAAAACTTCAGCTGCGATAAAAGCCGCAATGCTTGGCTTGTTGTAGGGAACGTAAAGTAGCTATGTAGAAACCGTATTTATTAAGAAAAGACATTGAAATAGCCCGACAAGTCACTTTGTGAATTGGGATGCGCGTTTTTTTTTGTCCGGTTGCCCTGCTAAAATTATCGGCAATGAATAAAATTCTCGGAGAAAAAGATGACTGATGATGAATTAAAGGCCTTAGTTGCGAGTCTTGCTCGTATGGGAGTGACGCTGGGTAATATTGGGCAGAATCAGGGCGACGTTGCCGAAGAATTCTTTTTTCAAAGTCTGATAAAAGACAACCACTTGGGTTCTATTCATTTTGATGACGTGGTCAAAAACATGGAAAAGCATCGTGGTCAACCCCAGGAAGAGTACGATTTTGTTATGACCAACGGTGATGCTATCGGTATTGTTGAAGTCAAATACAAAGCCCATGAAAACGATCTGGATAAATTGGACCGTAAGATGAAGAACTTTAAAAAATTGTTTCCTATTTCTCGATGTTCAAGTTTTTAAATTTTTCGCAGCCGGCTCCTTAAAAAAGTCATCC
>JBLRXA010000119.1:0-10458 GCA_047920955.1 Methylobacter sp.
CATCAATCGCTAGCGGTAGGAATCCCCGTTCTTTAGGGCGGGGAGGATGTCAAAGAATTGCTTGGTTGGCTGCGCACGGCACTACAATCCTGGTGGGTCTATGGCTTATGTTAGGGGCTCGAGGAATTGCCCGCGTTTTAAAGAAGCTAAGATACGAGGATAAATAGATCTTACAATCAACCAATAACCCCATCACTCCACCGGC
The DNA here is from genome assembly GCA_047920955.1 of Methylobacter sp. Taxonomy (GTDB): domain Bacteria; phylum Pseudomonadota; class Gammaproteobacteria; order Methylococcales; family Methylomonadaceae; genus Methylobacter_A. The sequence goes on from JBLRXA010000119.1 coordinate 206, forward strand.
ACTATCAAATAATCCGTCCATTTAACTTCGCCACCCGCTTGGTTGGGACTCGGCAGCATGGCGACATTCCAGCCGCCGCCCAAGGCTTTAACCAGTTGCACTGACGCGCTCAATTGCTGGCTTTGCAACTGCACGGCAGTCTGTTGATTCGATATAGCGGCGGCTTGCGCGACCATCACATCCAAATAACTGATGGTACCGGCGCGATACTGATTGGTGGTCAATTCCAGTGCCTGATTGGCGGCGGCAACGGCTTGATCCTGCACCTGCTTTTCCTGCTCTAGTATGCGCAAGGCCGCGAGATTGTCTTCCACTTCCTGAAAGCCTGTCAGCACGCTTTGCCGATAGGCGGCGACGCTGGCATCGAAACCGTCAATCGCCTGTTTGTACTGGGCATTGTTAGCGCCGCCATCAAACAGGGTTAATGCCGCTCCCGCAGGGCCTAATGCCCAATACCGGCTGGCGGCCTTAAGCAAAGTATCCAGTGTGGACGCTTGAAAGCCATTGGTCGCGGCCAGGTTCAGTCTTGGGTAATACGCCGCTTTAGCGACGCCGATCTGGGCATTGGCGGCGGCAACTTTACGTTCGGCGGCGGCAATGTCCGGGCGCCGTTCCAATAATTCAGACGGTAAACTGAGTGGAATGGCGGGTGGCGGCACATCCAGCGGCGCTGCGGCTATGGACAATTCCGCCGGGGTAAGGCCGATTAATACGGCAATCGCATGTTCCAGTTTCGCCCGTTGTACGCCAAGGTCAATTGCTTGGGCGCGCATCGATTGCAGCTGGGTTTCTGCCTGCATCACCTCGCTTTTGGCGACCATGCCGACCGCATAACGATTGTTGATGATTTGCAGGGTTCGGCTGTAAGCATCAGCATTTTCATCAAGCAGGATTTTTTGCGCATCCAGCGCCCGTAATTGGAAATAATTATCGGCCAATGCGGCTTGGCTGGATAAGCGCAAGGCCTGCAAGGTGGCGGCGCTGGCTTGGGCATTGCCGGTGTTGGCTTCTACTTGACGACCTACGCTGCCCCATAAATCCGGCTCCCAAGCAATAGCGCCAGCGGTATTAAACAAGCTCCTGACACCTGCCACTGCTATGTTTTGTCCGGTGGCGGCACGGAAACGGTTGGTCAATCCGGTCATATTCAGTAACGGGAAAAAACCAGCTTGCGCCGATTGCACCAGATGCTGGGCTTGGCGATATTGCGCTTCGGCCTGGATAATCGATTGATTGGCGCTTGCAACCTGCGCTTCCAATGCGTTCAGTTTGGCATCGTTAAAAATTTCCCACCAGTTGCCGGTCAGCACGTTGTCGCGTGGTTGGGCTTGTTTCCAGCCTTTGCTTTCTTTGAACTCGCTAGACGTTTTTGCTTCCGGGCGGACATAATCGGGCCCGACCATGCAACCGGCCAGTTGTGCGGTGAATAATGAATAAATCAGGGCTTGGCTAAGGCGTACAGTCATGCAAATCTCAGGGAGTCAGTCAATAAAAATGTGGGAGTGGATACCAATCCACGAACGCTCATAAGTTGTTCGCGGCAGGGTGGCCGCTCCCACCTCTTTGCAGCCACAGCCGGAAACGATCCATGTACAGGTACACCACCGGCGTAGTGTACAAGGTCAATAATTGGCTAAAAATCAGGCCGCCGACGATAGAAATGCCCAGCGGTTGGCGAAGTTCCGCGCCGTAACCGCTGCCGAGCGCCAACGGCAAGGCGCCGAACAGCGCTGCCAGCGTGGTCATCATGATGGGGCGAAAGCGCAGCATACAGGCTTGGAATATCGCATCACGCGAACTCAAACCCTGTTGGCGCTCCAGTTGCAAGGCAAAATCAATCATCATGATGGCGTTTTTCTTGACGATGCCGATCAGCAAAATCACGCCAATCAGCGCAATGATACTGAATTCGGAGCCACACGCCATTAAGGCCAGCAACGCGCCGACCCCGGCGGAAGGCAGCGTGGACAGGATGGTGAGCGGATGGATAGTGCTTTCGTAAAGGATGCCCAACACGATGTAAATGCTGAGCAAGGCGGTCAAAATTAGCCAAGGCTGATTGCGTAATGATTCCTGAAAGGCTTTGGCCGAACCTTGAAAGCTGCCTTGTATTGAGTTCGGCACACCGATGTCACGCATGGCGTTTTCTATCGCAGCGGTCGCGGTGGACAGCGAAACCCCGGCCGGAAGATTGAACGAGAGCGTGGTGGCGGCAAACTGGCCTTGATGGTTGACGGTCAAGGCGGTGTTGGTCGGCGCAAAACTGGCCAGGCTCGACAGCGGCACCTGCTTTGGCAGCGCCGTTGTGCCATCGGCTTGAGCTTGGCCGGGTACGCTGACGTACAGCTGTTTCAGTGTTTCCGGGCTTTGCCAGTATTCGGGCGCGAGTTCCATCACCACCCGGTATTGGTTGAGCGCATCGTAAATCACCGACACTTGGCGCTGGCCAAAGGCATCATTCAACGTGGCATCAATGATCGCCGGACTGACGCCGTAACGCGCCGCCAGTTCACGGTCAACCACCAAGCCGATTTGCCGGCCTTTATCCTGCTGGTTACTGTTGACATCTTTCAACTCCGGCAACGCCGACAAGGCGTTAAACACTTTTGGCGTCCATTCCCGCAACTGGTCAAGGTCGTCGGATTGCAGGCTGTAGTCGTACATTGCAGGCGATGAGCGCCCGCCGATACGCAGTTCCTGCGCCGGAAATACGCGCAAGGTGGCGCCGGGGATGCGCCCTAGATTCTTGCGTAAACGGCTCATGATGACATCGATGGAATCGCGCTGGCCGTGGTCTTTAAGGTCAATGAAAATAATCGCGTTATTCAGGCTGCGCTGGCTGCTGAAAAAACCGTTGATATTAATCACCGCAGGGTCTTGTTGAATCAAATCGGCAAACTGGAAAAATTTATTTTGCATCGCCCAAAACGAGGTGCCTTGATAGGCCTGAACATTGCCCATCAATCTGCCGCCGTCCTGGGTGGGAAAAAAACCCTTGTCGATAATGCTGTACAGGTAAACATTCAGGCCGATAGTGGCCAGCAACATGGCAACCATGATGCGGCTATGGCGCAATGCCCAACGCAAGGTGCGCTCGTAAAAATACTGCAGCCGCACGAAAGCGTTTTCGATAGCCCGATAGACACGGCCATGTTGAGGCCTGTCTTTGTTCAGGCAGCGCGCGCACAACATCGGCGTAACCGTCAGCGACACCAGCAACGACACCACTACCGCCGCCGACAGGGTCACGGCAAATTCCCGAAATAAGCGCCCGACCAAGCCGCCCATCAGTAAAATCGGCAAAAATACCGCCAACAGCGACACATTCATCGCCAATACGGTAAATCCGACTTCCTTGGTCGCCAACAAGGCAGCCTTAAACGGGGCAACGCCTTTTTCGACGTGGCGGCTGGCATTTTCCAGTACCACAATGGCGTCATCGACCACAAAGCCGGTGGCGATCGTCAACGCCATCAGCGTCAGATTGTTCAGGCTGTAGTTGAAAAAATACATCACCGCACAAGCGCCCAGCAGCGACACCGGCACCGCAATAACCGGTATCAAGGTCGAGCGCACATTGCGCAAGAACAACAATACCACCAGGATGACCAAGGCAATGGCTATCATCATGGTGTGTTCGACTTCATTCAGCGAAGCGCGGATAGTCAACGAGCGGTCGGAGGCGACTTCCAGATTAATCGCACCGGGAATGGAGGCGCGCAGTTGCGGCAGCAGCGCTTTGATCTGATCGACCGCCTCGATCACATTCGCCTGAGGCTGTTTTTTTACCACCAGCAGCACCGCCGGTTTACCGTCTTTCACGCCGGTATTGCTGAGGTTCTCCACCGAATCTTCGACCTGCCCAAGATCGGCGATAGTCACCGGCGCACCGTTGCGATAACTGACGATCAGCGGCAGATAATCGTCAGCCTTGCGCGCCTGATCATTAGCCTGAATCTGCCAGCGCCGATCGCCATGTTCCAGTACGCCTTTGGGACGGTTGCTATTGCCTTGCACTATGGTATTTCTGACATCTTCCAGACCGATGCCGTATTGAGTTAGCGCGTTGGGGTTGAGTTCAACCCGCACCGCAGGCAATGATGCACCCCGAATATCGACCACGCCGATACCGGGAATTTGGGCTATTTTTTGCGCCAGAATGGTCGATGCCACATCGTGCATCTTACCCAGACTGAGCGTATCCGAGGTCAGCGTTAGCACGATGATCGGCGAATCGGCCGGATTGTCGCGCCGGTAACGGGGCAAATTCGGCATGTTAGTCGGCAACAGACTGCCGGCCGCGTTAATCGCCGCCTGTACATCGCGGGCAGCGCCGTTAAAATCGCGGTTCAAATCGAATTGCAGGGTAATCTGGGTGCTGCCCATGCCGCTTTCCGAGGTCATTTCGGTCACCCCGGCAATCCGGCCTAATGCCCGTTCCAGCGGCGTCGCCACCGTTGCCGCCATGGTCTCGGCACTGGCGCCGGGTATTTCAGCACTGACGCTGATGGTGGGAAAATCCACCTCCGGCAACGAGGCGACAGGCAAATTTAAAAACGCCAAAACACCGGCCAAGGCAATGGCAATGGTCAGTAAGGTCGTCGCCACCGGACGGCCAATAAACAGCGCCGACAGGTTCATCACAAATCACTCTCGATAGTTTCAGCCGAATTAAAATTCAACCTGGCCGACAAGCGCCGCGCCAGACTGTCTATCCACAAATAAATCACCGGCGTGGTGTACAAGGTCAATAACTGGCTGACCAGCAAACCGCCAACCATAGTGATGCCTAATGGATGCCGCAATTCGGAACCGACGCCGCTCCCCAGCATCAGCGGCAAAGCGCCAAGCAAGGCAGCCAACGTAGTCATCAAAATCGGCCGAAAGCGCAGCAGACAGGCCTGGAATATCGCATCCGCAGGCGACATGCCTTGTTTGCGTTCGGCTTCCAGCGCAAAGTCGATCATCATGATGGCGTTTTTCTTGACGATGCCAATCAGCAAAATGATGCCGATAATGCCGATGATGCCCAAATCGCCGCCGGACAGCATCAGCGCCAGCAACGCGCCGACACCGGCGGAGGGCAGGGTGGACAGGATGGTGATTGGATGGATGTAGCTTTCGTATAACACGCCGAGCACGATGTAAACAGTGACAATGGCAGCCAAAATCAGCCACAAAGTATTATCCAGCGAGGCTTTGAACGCCAGCGCCGCGCCCTGGTAGCTGGTTCGTATGCTCAGAGGTAAGTCGATGTCCTGTTTGACGCTATCGACCGCCGCTATCGCTTCGCCCAGCGATACGCCCGGCGCTAAATTAAACGACAGCGTGGCAACCGGAAACTGGTTGAGATGATTGATCGACAGCGGCGTAGGCCGCTCCGATAAGTCGGCTATCGCCGACAACGGCACTTGGCTGCCGTTGCTGGAGGGAATGCGTAGTTCGTTCAACGCTTCCGGGCTCTGTTGGTCGTCAGAACCGACTTCCAGCACCACGCGGTATTGGTTGGACTGGGTAAAAATGGTCGATACCAAACGCTGGCCGTAAGCACTGTACAAGGTGTTGTCGATGGCGGCGGTAGTGATGCCGAGACGGCTGGCGCTGCTGCGGTCGATGTTGACATAAATCTGCTGCCCCTGATCCTGGACATCGCTGTTGACATCGGTCAGTTCCGACCGGGTCGACAAAGCGGTCACCAGCTCATGCGTCCAGCGGTTCAGCTCGTTAATATCGGGGCTTTCCAAGGTGAACTGGTATTGGGTGCGGCTGACCCGGTTTTCCATAGTCAAATCCTGCACCGGCTGTAAATACAGCTTTATTCCGCCCAATTCGGCCAGTTTTGGTTGCAGCCGTGCAATCACCTCGCTGGCATTGACGTCGCGTTCGCTGTGCGGTTTCAGATTAATCAAGAAACGGCCGCTGTTGGGCGTGGCGTTGATGCCGTCGACGCCGATAAATGACGACAGGTTATCGACCGCCGGATCTTCCAGTATTATGTTGCCCAGTTTTTGTTGCTGTTCGGCCATGGCCGCAAACGACACATTTTGTTGTGCTTCGGAAATGCCCTGAATGATGCCGGTATCCTGTATCGGAAAAAAACCTTTAGGGATGACCAGATACAGCAGCACGGTCAGCGCCACCGTAGCAAAAAACACCAGCATGGTCAGCGTTTGCCGCTGCAACACCCATTCCAGTGTGCGCCCGTAAGCGGCAATCAGCCGGTCGAACCAGCCGTCGCCGGTTTCATCGTGTTCCAAACCTTGCCGCAACAACTTGGCGCACATCATCGGCGTCAAGGTCAACGATACGACTGCGGAAATCAGGATGGCCACCGCCAGCGTGATGGCGAATTCGCGAAACAGCCGCCCAACCACATCGCCCATGAACAGCAGCGGAATCAGCACGGCGATCAGCGAAAAGGTCAAGGAAATGATGGTGAAGCCGATTTGTTCCGAGCCTTTTAACGCGGCCTTTAACGGCGTTTCGCCGCGCTCGATATAGCGGGAGATATTTTCAATCACCACAATGGCGTCATCGACCACGAAACCGGTGGCAATGGTCAGCGCCATCAGCGTCAGGTTGTTGATGCTGAAACCGGCCATGTACATCACCGCAAACGTGCCGACCAGCGACAACGGCACGGCAACGCCGGGAATGATGGTCGCCGGCACATTGCGCAAAAACAGGAAAATCACCATCACCACCAAGGCAATCGCCAGCAGCAGCTCCAATTGCACATCATGTATCGAAGCGCGGATAGTCACGGTGCGGTCGGTCAGCGGCAGCACTTCGATGCTGAGCGGCAATGAGGCTTGCAGTTGCGGCAGCAATTCCTTGATGCGGTCGACCACCTCAATGACATTGGCGCCCGGTTGGCGCTGAATATTGACAATCACTGCGGCGGTATCATTGGCCCAGGCCGCCAGCCGCGCATTTTCGGCGCCGTCAACCACTGCGGCCACATCGGACAAATGCACCGGCGCGCCGTTGCGGTAAGTCACCACCAGTTCGCGGTATTCCGCCGCCGAGCGCAGTTGGTCGTTGCTGTCGATAATGGCCGAACGTAGCGGGCCGTTGAACATGCCTTTAGGCTGGTTGACATTGGCGGCGGCAATAGCAACACGCAAATCTTCCAGGCTCAAGCCGTAAGCCGCCAGAGCTTTATGATTGGCCTGTATCCTGACCGCCGGACGCTGGCCGCCGCTGATGCTGACCATGCCGACGCCGGGCAACTGGGCGATTTTTTGCGCCAAGCGGGTGTCGACCATATCTTCGACCTTAAACAAGGGCAAGGTTTTGGAACTTACTGCCAGCGTTACTATCGGCGTGTCGGCAGGATTGACTTTGCTGTAAATCGGCGTCTGCGGCAAATCGTCGGGCAAAAAATTAGTCGCCGCATTAATCGCGGCCTGCACGGTTTGTTCGCCGACATCCAAATCCAGATTCAGATTGAATTGCAAGGTAATCACCGATGCGCCGCCGGAGCTGGTCGAAGACATTTGCGTCAAGCCCGGCATTTGCCCGAACTGGCGCTCCAAGGGCGCGGTGACCACCGAGGTCATCACTTCGGGACTCGCGCCCGGATATAAAGTCACCACTTGGATAGTCGGATAATCAACCTGCGGCAGCGCCGACACCGGCAACAAACGGTAAGCCAAAATGCCGACCAGCAGCAGCGCCACCATCAGCAACGAAGTCGCCACCGGGCGCAAAATAAACAGCCGGGACGGATTGAAGCCGGGCAAGGCCTGATTGGACTCGGTCATGTCAAGACCGCTGCGCCGGTTTAGCTTCGGGACGTGCTTGCTGCGACAAGGGAGGACTGACCGCCACCGCTTGACCGTCTTTTTCGGCCACATCGACCTTGCCGCCATCGCGCAAGCGGTCGAAGCCTTCGATCACCACGGTTTCATCGGCGTTAAGGTTGCTCAGCACCACCACCTTGTCGGCTTCAGTCGGGCCCAGCGTGACGCGGCGCAGTTGCACGCTGTTATCCTTGTTGACCACATAAACGAACGCGCCCTCGCTATCGTGCTGAATGGCGGCGCTGGAAACCTGCGTTGCCCCGTCTAAGGTTTCTAGGTGCATTTTGATATTGACAAACTGGTTGGCGAACAGGGCGCTATCGTCATTATCGAATTGCGCTTTCAGTTTCAGCGTGCCGGTGGTTGGGTCGATCTGGTTATCGATAGCCAGCAATTTACCTTCGGCCAACTTGATTTTTCCGGCGCGGTCATAGGCTTCGACAGCCACCGGTTTATTGGAGCGCCAACGCTGTATCACCGATTGCACCTTGTCTTCGGGCAGGCTAAACACCACGCTGATCGGCTGCAACTGGGTAATCACCACCAAACCGTTGGCATCATTGGCATTGACGATATTGCCTTGGTCAATCTGGCGCAAACCTACCCGCCCTGAAATTGGCGCCGTCAGCCGTGCGTAGCTGAGTTGCAATTTGGCGTTATTGACTTGGGCTTTATTGATTTCGACATTGCCCTGGTTTTGTTTGACCTGAGCTTTCTGGGTCACCGTCTGTTGCGCGGAAATGGAATCCTGTTCCAGTAACGTTTGGTAACGGGCATAATCCAGTTCGGCATTTTTTAGCAGGGCTTGATCGCGCAACAACTGGCCTTCGGCCTGCTGCAACTGAATCTGAAACGGACGCGGATCAATTTCGGCCAGCAAATCGCCTGCCTTAACCATCTGGCCTTCAGTAAAACTTACCCGCACCAATTCGCCGCTGACCCGGGGTCGAACGGTGACTGTGCGCAACGCGGTTACCGTGCCCAAGCCGTTCAAATACACAGGAAAATCGGCTTTACCGGCAGTTTCGACCGCCACCGCCGTCGGCGCGCCGCTGCCGCCGCGCTTGCCGGACTTGATTTCGGGCGCTGCCGACACCTGCTGAAAATAAAAGCCGACACAGGCCGCAACCAACACAATTAACGAACCGGGCAATAAAAAAGTTCGACTCCGACTGGCGGGGGCGGGTAATTCATGGTGATTATCTTGATTCATACGAACATTTTTAATTAAGGATGTTAAGAACGGAGGATTGGGGTGTTTCAGTGCAAAAACATGAGGTCAAACCAGATTGCTTAGGTTATTACAGCGTTTTCAATTTAAATGAGTTACTAACCATTAACAGGCATGTCGTCCTTATTATCGTTGGAGTGCAGGCTTCGCCTGCGTTGGCAGGCAAAGCCTGCACTCCAACCTGTAATTAACTGAATTTGAAAATGCTGTAACAGCACATTACATGCCAAATATTAACGCATTGTTTTGATGGTGATTTTATTCAAAAGTTGATTGCCGACTGGTTGAAAATCAGCAATAGTTGCGTGAGCGCTGCTTGTCAGGCAACAGTTTGGCAATTGGTTTTGATAAGTGCTGATGCAGAATAATGTTCATGGCTTATTTTTATTACCATGAAGGGCGTGAAGATAATGAAGGAAGGGACAAAGTCCAGTAGGATGCGCACCTATGGCCAAACTGTCACGCATGAAGTCAATATAGTCATATCTTCAAGTCCTACATGCGCTTCATGGTAAAAAATAAATGACATTTTTTGAATCAGGATAGTCCCTACAAATCAACCTGCATTGATTTATAGGAATCATCCCATAACGCGCTGATTTATCTGATTTAGCTCAAAACTTGAACATCAAGTTAATGAAACCAATGCGCATGGCGGATGCGTAAATCAACCTTGTCGCCCCGGTTCAGATGCAGGCGCCTGAACTGGTCATTGGGCATTTCGGCATAAACTTTGGCTGTCCGGCCATTACCACCGCTCTTGACCAGTTCAATGCGGATCAGCGAGCCTAAATGCTGCCAGTCTTTCAGCGTTACAAAGGCATCGCTGTGATGGGTCGATTTTTCAATGACAATGTCATGCGGGCGGACGTGGGCAATCTTGCCTTTTTGCTGCGCGGTTGATAAACCGGCCGTTTGTAGCCAATCGGCATCATGTTCGTCCAAATCGAATACATTGGTCTGGCCGATAAAACGCGACACGAAGGCATTGGCCGGGTGGTCGTAAATATCGCCGGGCGCGCCTTGCTGCTCGATGCGGCCGTGGTTGAGCACGACCACTTGGCTGGCGACTTCCATGGCTTCTTCCTGATCATGGGTGACGAAAATGCTGGTGACGTTCAGGTCGTGATGCAGGTTGCGCAGCCATTGGCGCAAATCCTTACGCACACTGGCATCGAGCGCGCCGAACGGTTCATCGAGCAGCAACACCGACGGTT
>JBLRXA010000120.1:0-10445 GCA_047920955.1 Methylobacter sp.
TGCGGTATTCTGCGGTAAGTGCTTGGGCGTTGGCCATATCTTGCTGATAGCCCTGTGTTAATTGCGTAAAAATAGCCCGGTTACCGCTGATAAAATCAAACGGGGATTGGAACGCCGACATTTCCCGGTACAGGGTGTCCGGGGCGAAATGCAGATCGCTTATGCAACTGCCGTAGCTGTTGTAGTTGACGGCAATGCCTAGGTTTTTTAGGTTGTCGAGTTGCGTCTGGCTTAGTTTTAAGCGGGCGGCGAGTTGTTCGGCGCTGTGGTTTAAGTTGTCGCCAAAAGCGGCTGTGATCGCCCATAACGGGTATTTGCCGTTTAAGTGCCGGTTTACCAATAAGCTGGTGCAGACGGTGTTGTCGGTATCGATCAGGGCGGTTAAATGCGGATGCTGGGGGATTGTGCCGGGCTGGTGATGGTCGACATAAAAAATATGCGCGCCCTGGTTTAACAGTTCATCAACCCGCTTGCTGTTAGCTTGAAAGGACACATCCAGCACCGTGATGCAATCGCCCGCCTGGGCGCTGCATCTGTCCAGTAATTGTATGTCGCGTTTAAGGCCGGTGATGAGTTGGGCGCTTTGCGGCTCGGCCAGCCGCAGTTGAATCAGCGCGCAGATGCCGTCGGCATCGCCATTGAATATATCAATGTGCATGATTCAGATAGTGCCCATAAAAAGTATGGAAAAATCGGTCAATAGTGCGGCTTGTTTTTAGTGCTATTCGGCCAGCGCAAAGCCGATTTTAACGGTGACCTGCCAGTGTGCGACTTTGCCGTTTTCGATATGGCCACGGGTTTCGACGACTTCAAACCAGCGCATATTCGCGTGAGTCTCCGCCGCTTTGCTAATCGCATTTTCGATGGCTTGTTGTATGCCGATGGTTGATGATCCGGTCAGTTCTATTTTTTTGTAAACGTGCTCAGTCATAATCTTTCCTGTTGTTGGCGGTAGTGAAAATCCAGTTGTTGCAGGCGTTCAGGTGTGCCTATGTCCATCCAGAAGCTGTCGGTTTTTTGTCCTGAAACCCGGCCTTGTGCGATTGCCTGCCGTAATAAAGGCCCCAATTTGCTAGGCGTTGCGGGGTGTTTGTTGAACAAGTCAGGATGATACAGCCCGATACCGCTAAAGGTAAAGTGTTCGGCGTTATCGGTTATGACCAGGCCGTTATCATCCAGGCCGAAATCGCCTTCTTGGTGATGTGCCGGGTTATCGACCAGAACCAGATGCGCCAAGTCGACCGGCTGCTTAAGCAGGTCGACAAAGGCAAAGTCTGTGGCGATGTCGCCATTGACCACCAAAAACACCTGTTCGCCTAATAAGGGCAGGGCGTTAATAATGCCGCCTGCGGTTTCTAGCGCATGTTCGCCTTCAGCCGAATAATGGATGCGGGCGCCAAAGCGGCTGCCGTTGCCTAGCCGCTGTTCCAGTTGCAGCCCCAAATGCGCATGGTTGATGATGATGTCAGTAAAACCGGCGGCGACCAACTGCTTGATGGTGTGTTCTATGATCGGCTTGCCGTCAGCGAGCAACAAGGGTTTCGGCGTGTGGTCGGTGAGTGGGCGCATCCTTTCGCCGCGCCCGGCCGCTAAAATCATGGCTTTCATCCTTCGGCTTTGCTCAGGACAGGTGCTTTGGCTTTGCTCAGGATAGGTAGCACCTGCTCTTGTAGGAAGCCGTTAAATGCGGCCAGTTCAGGGTAGGCCGCGCAAACCTCGCTGACATAGTTCAGGGTGCGCGGTATGTCGTCTAAATAAGTGGATTTGCCGTCGCGCAAATGCAGGCGGGAAAAAATGCCGATGGCTTTCAGGTGGCGCTGTAGCCCCATCAGGTCGAACCAGCGTTTAAATTGTTCGGCGCTGCAATGGATTAGCTGTGCTTGCCGGAGGCGGTCAAAATAAGCCAGCCGCCATTGTTCAACCTGCTGTGCCGGCCAGGCAATGTAGCAATCGCGCAGTAATGACACCAAATCGTAAGTAATCGGGCCGATGACGGCATCCTGAAAATCAATGACGCCGGGCGAATTTTCGTCTAGTACCATCAGGTTGCGGCTATGATAATCCCGGTGTACGCAGATAAACGGCTGTTCCAGCGCCGAGTCAGTGAGCAGGGTACAAACACTGTTCCAGATAGCCTCAGAAATGTGTACGTCCAGCCACTGGCCTAAAAACCAGTCGTCAAAAATGGCCAGTTCCCGGTGCAGCAGCGGCTGGTCATAGTGCGGCAATCCGGCCTGTTGTACCGACGTTTGGCTTTGCAGGGTGAATAAGGCATCGAACGCGCTTTGGTATAAAGTCTCAGCCGTGTTCGCATTCAGTTGATCCAGCAAGCACTGGCTGCCAAAATCTTCCAGCAGCAAAAAGCCGTCACTCAGATTTTGCTGGAAAATGGCCGGGGCGTTGACTTGCGACTGGCGCAGTAACTGGGCAATCCTGATGAAAGGCTCGATGTTTTCTTTGCTTGGCGGCGCATCCATGACGATAAAGCCTTGTTCTGGCGTTTGCACTCTAAAGTAACGCCGAAAACTGGCATCGCTGGAGGCCGGTTCGCAGGCGGTGACGGTGAGCAATAAATCGTTTTCAAGCCAGTCGAACATCAACAGTGTTCTCAAGTCTTCAGGCATCATGATGGTTAGGATAGATTAGTATAATGGTGGGGTAGTAAGGTAAAATTAGCGCCCGGCATTCTATTCGATTTGTGATCCATTGCGCCACTAAACTTGATATTACCTATGCACCGACGATTATTACTGTTTTTTTTACCTTCCATTTATGTGCCAGCGGGTCTTGCCGCCGATACGGCTTGGAATTGCGCGCAAAGCAAAGATAGCAAGGAGTGGGTGTGCGTCGGGGGTGAAAAAATAGCGGATGAAACGCCCATTGAAAACGAGCCTTTGAGCCACGTTCAGGATGACGCCATTAAAGATACGCAGCCGATTGTTGCTGAACCTGTGCCCACACAGCCCCAACCCGAATTGGCAGAAACCACCCAGACCGCCGTTAGTGCTAAAACTGACACACCGCCGCCAATTCCAGTGGCGCCGGTCGCAGTGAAGTCCGAATTGGGCATGAGATTGTTGGAACCAGCATTCGACCTTAATGAAGAGCAGATTTTTGGTAACCTCCAATCGCAATTGAAATACAACCCCTGGCAAAGTTGCGAGGCACCCGGTAGCATCACGCCCGCTTTTGAACGGGGCAAGGATTTAAGGGTGTCATCGCCGTTGGACATTAAGTCGGATTATGCCGAAGTGTTCGACAACGAAATTTACAGTTATTTCGGCAATGTCGAAATGACTCGCGCCGATCAGCGCTCAGTGGCGAATAAAGCCAGTTACGACAGTGTTTCGGAAACCCTGGATTTGCAGGGTAGCGTTTATTACAGTGAAGATGAATTGGCTTTGCACAGTGAGTCGGCATCGCTTAATTTAGCGTCCGATCAGGCGCGGCTGAGGGAGGCCATGTTTATTTCGCCGTCCGCGCCGCTTAGAGGCCGGGCGAGGGCGGTTTATCGGGAGAGCGATTCTTTGAGCCGCTATAAAGATGTAGCTTATACCAGCTGCCGTCCGGGTAATCAGGATTGGGTCGTCCATGCGTCGGAATTGAAATTAAATAAGACGGTGGGTCAAGGTTCGGCTAAAAATGCCTGGGTTGAATTTAAAGGCACACCGGTGTTTTATTCGCCATATTTGTCTTTCCCGATTGATGATCGGCGGCTTTCCGGTTTTCTGGCGCCGGTGTTCGGCAATACGCAACGCGCCGGTTTTAGTTTGGCCGCGCCTTATTATTGGAATATAGCGCCCAATTACGATGCCGTTTTACGGCCGCGCTACCTGTCGAAACGCGGCATCATGCTGGGCGGGAACTTCCGTTATTTGACCTCAATGACAGGCGGCACTGCCGATGTCGAGTTTTTGCCGGATGACAGCCTCCTGAATAAATCCCGCTATTTGGTATCGCTTAAAAATAATAGCCAGTTTACCCAGCATATCAGCACGGATTTCGACTTGAATTATGTGTCGGATAAGGATTATTTCCCGGATTTGGGTAATGCTTTGAGTGTGGCAACCTTCAACAGTTTCTTGTTAAGCCAGGCTAACGCCACTTATGTCAACGAAGGCGTTTTTGTCAAAGGCCACGTCGACAATTACCAGTCGATCGATAAGGCGATAACCGACGAGGGCATACCCTATCGGCGCTTGCCGCAAGTAAATGTGAATTTGGATCACGCCTTCAATTTCATGCCCACGCCAGTAAATACAATGATAGATGCCGAATATGTGAATTTTCAGCATGACTCTATCGTTAACGGCCAGCGCAGCAATGTGAGGCCGTCGGTCAGTTTGCCGCTGCAAACGGCCAGCGCTTATTTAACGCCGAAAATTTCTTTGCAACATACCCAGTATTTTTTGAACAGCCCCCGCAGTACGGTGCTGGCTGCTAACGACATTTCGAGGACATTACCGATTTTCTCTGCCAATAGCGGCCTGTATATGGAAAAAGACGTCAATTTTTCTGGAAAATCTTATTTGAATACCCTTGAGCCGCGTCTGTTTTATTTGTATACACCCAAAGCTGATCAAAATGACATCCCTATATTTGACACCGCACTGAATGACTTTTCATTCAACAGCATGTTTTTGGAAAATCGCTTTAGCGGCACCGACCGGGTACAGGATGCCAACCAGCTGACCGCCGCGCTGACAACGCGGATCGTTGATACTGAAACCGGACGGGATAAATTAAAACTTAGCGTCGGCGAGACCCTTTATTTCCGCGACAGGGAAGTGACATTGCCGGGCTACCCAATAGAAACCAACCTGCTTTCGCCGTTGGTGGCCGAAATGAATGCCGAGATGATGAAGCATGTGTCGATGAGTTCAGGCGTGCAATGGGATCCGCATCTGAATGATATTGTCAGGCATCACACCATGCTGCATTATATTAACCAGCCGGGTGAAATTGTTAACCTAGGCTACCGGTATAGAAAAAATACCTTAATCCCAACGCCGGAAGGCGTAAGACCCTACGATATTATCCAAAGTGACGCCTCATTTCATTGGCCGATTTATGACGATTGGTCTGCCGTTGGGCGCTGGACTTATTCCTTGCTGAACAATGCCACGCAGGAAAGCTTTTTTGGTCTGGAAAAAGAAAACTGTTGCTGGCGTTTTCGGGTGATCGGACGGCGTTGGATTAATAACGTCGGCCTGAATCCAAACCCAAATGTCCCCGACTTTGCCCAAGTGGTTGATGCGACTGGTATAAGCCAGACCGGGGTGTTTTTTCAGATAGAGCTTAAAGGCTTGACCGGTGTTGGGGAGAAGCTGGACGAATTTTTTGAACAGCAAATTTACGGTTATCGGAAACCTCAATAATGATCACGCTAGAAAACATCAAAAAAGCGCTTATGGCAGTGCTGCTATGTAACCTAGTGTTTAGCAGTGTGTCAGTCCGCGCCGAAGTGCTTGACAGCATTATCGCGGTCGTTGAAGACGACGTTATCCTCGAGCGCGAATTACAAAAGGAAGTTGCCGCCATTGAGCAACGTATACAGCAAAGCAACACGGCGGTGCCGCCTGCTTATATTTTGCGCAAACAAGTCTTGGAAAAGATGATTATTGATAAGCTACAGCGGCAGTTGGCGGAAAAGGCTGGGATTACCGTCAGTGAAGAAATGCTCAATAATTCGGCCGCCGATATAGCGCGCAGAAACAATATGGATATGGCCGAATTCAGGGTCGAGCTACAGGGGCAGGGCATCAGTTACCAAAGCTTTCTCGACAATATGCGCAATGAAATCGTTATCAATCAATTACGTAGCCGCGAGATAGGTGGTCGCATCAGGGTGACTGACCGTGAGGTTGAACACTATCTGGAGACTCAGGGTAAAATTGGCGAAGAATCCATGCAGTACCATTTAGGCCATATTCTGATTGCGGTCAGGGAGGGCGCATCTTCTGCCGAAATACAAAAGGCGATGGCGAAAGCTGAGGAATTGGTCGGGAAACTGCGCGCAGGCCAGGATTTTAATCAGACTGCCGTAAGTGAATCGGGTGATGCCAATGCGCTAAAGGGCGGTGATTTGGGTTGGCGTCCTTTGAGTGAAATACCGACGCTATTCGTCAACGAAATCAGGAATATGAGGCAGGGCGAGGTGTCTGAGCCGATACGCAGCCCTAGCGGCTTCCATATCATTAAAATGTTGGAGCTGAAAGGTGCGGGTAGCCATACCATCACTAAAACTAAAGTACGGCATATTTTAGTCAAAACCAATGAATTGGTTGACGATGCCGAAGCCAGGAAACGCTTGTTGGCATTAAGGAACCGTATTGTCAGTGGCGATGATTTTGCGGCCTTGGCGCGTTCGCATTCCGATGATAAAGGTTCAGCCATCAAAGGCGGCTCATTGGATTGGGTGGGGCCTGGCGATTTGGTCAAACCGTTTGAAGAAGCCATGACAAAACTGGGTGTGAATGAACTGAGCGAGCCGGTACAGTCGCAGTTTGGCTGGCATTTGATTCAGGTTTTAGGCCGCGAACAGAAAGATGACAGTGACGAGTTCAAAAAGAACCAAGTCAGGGAAGCGATTCGGAAACGTAAAATCGAAGAGGAAACGGAACTTTGGATGCGCCGCTTGCGCGACGAGGCCTTTGTCGAAATTTATCAGGATAGGCTTTGAGGCGTTACCGTGTGCTTAGTCCTTCAAGACCGGGGGCAAAATGAACGGCAATAATAATCATGGGCGCACCGACATCAACCTTCCGGCCATTAAAATGGTGCGTTACCGTTTAGATGTCGGTGGTAAACATCAAGTCACCCCAGAAAACATTAAAAAAGTATTGGTCGAAGAGTCCGGGGTCGATAAAAACAACATCAATAATATTAATATCCACGGTGATTACACGCTGCTTGAACTGCCCGATGAAATGCCGCAAGACATATTCCTGCATTTAAAGTCGGTCGAAGTTAAGCAGCATAAGCTGGATATAAGGCGGGTAAAAGCACGCAATAAAAAGCGCGGCAACAATTATCGCCGACGCGGGAAAAAGTCCGCTAACGGCGCTTCCGGCCAAGCCGATGGTGTTACCGATGCTAAAAGCTGAGCTGATGGAAATGCTTGCCCATGGCGAAAATTCGGGTGTTGAATTCAAACGCGATGACATTCGCCCTGAACAATTGGCAAAAGAAATTGTTGCGCTGGCGAATCTGCAAGGCGGCCGAATTTTTTTGGGTGTCGAGGATGACGGCAGCATTTCAGGGTTAAAACAGGCTAATACTCAGGAATGGGTGTTGAACGTTTTTAGGGATAAAGTTTACCCGCAGCTGATTCCCTTTTATGAAGAATTGACATTAGACCATCAAAAGCGGGTTGCCGTGATTACCATTGCAGCCGGTTTATCAAAACCTTACATGCTCAAACATAAGCAGCGTGAAGAAATTTACATTCGGCTTGGCGACCGCTCCGAACTGGCAACGCGTGAGCAGCAGTTAAGATTGTTTGCAAGTGGCGGCTTATTGCATGTTGAAGTGTTGCCGGTTGCCGGCACCGGCCTGTTCCATTTGGACAGGCAGCGGCTTCATTTTTATTTAGCCTATATTATTAAAGACCCTGATATTCCTAGTACAGATGACGAGTGGGAGAAGCGTCTGCTCGGTTTGGGGCTGATGACGTCGGACGGCTTGGGCAATAACGTTTGCTCGGTGGCGGGTTTGGTTTGTTTTGCCAATAATCCTCGCCGCTATTTAAGGCAGTCTGGGCTTCGGCTCATGGTGTTTCTCGGCACTGATAAGGAGTACCAGGCCAAACTGGACGTCATCTTGGATGCGCCTTTAGTCGGTCGCTGGGTGATAAATCCTGAGGGACAAAAAGTGCTTGACCAGGAAGGCGTTATTGAAAAACTGAGTGCACTGATTAAGCCCTTCATTTCCGAAGAGTCGGCTGAAATTGACGAAAATATGCGCCGGGAGCGGCAATGGCATTATCCTTGGGAAGCGTTAAGGGAGGCCGTTGTTAATGCCTTGGCGCACAGGGATTGGACGATTGCCGTTGACATCGAGTTGTCGGTTTATGCGGACCGTCTTGAAATCATCAGCCCTGGAAAGCTACAAAATTCCATGACTATTGAAAAAATGATTGCCGGGCAGCGCTCGCCGAGAAATCCATTAATTATGGATATTTTACGCGACTATGCCTATGTTGATGCGCGTGGAATGGGCGTACGCACCAAAATCATCCCTTTGATGAAGACGTTTAATCAGCGTGAGCCTTTATTTGAGCTGACCGAGGATTATTTGAAAACGATTTTATTCAGAAAAGCGACTGCCGATACGGTACATCGATGACACATCATTTTTATTCGTTGCTTGGTTTCTATCGGGTAGCTTTTCCCTTGCACACATAATTGAGTATATATTTTTAATGAATGATAATTTAAAACCTTTGACTGTCAGAGAAACAAAATCTACAAACATCCAATATATCAACACACCAGCCCAACTGGCTACGCTGTGCGAACAAATAAAAAAAGAACCCTGGTTGGCGCTTGACACCGAGTTCTTGCGCGAGAAAACTTATTATCCGAAGTTTTGCCTATTGCAAATAGCGACGCCTGAATGGGTGGCCTGTGTCGACCCTATCGCTTTGCCATCGCTGGATATTTTGTTTGAAGCGCTCTATAACCCCGCCATTGTCAAAGTGTTCCATTCTTGCCGCCAAGATTTGGAGATTTTTTATCAATTGACCGGAAAAATACCCGAACCGCTGTTTGATACCCAAATTGCCGCGCCGTTGTTGGGTTTCCAAGAAAATCCGGGCTATGCCATGCTGGTGTCCAGCCTGTTAAATGTCAATTTAAACAAGGCGCATACCCGTGCAGACTGGAGCAAACGGCCACTGATTGAGGCCGAGATTCAATATGCGGCCGATGATGTGATTTATTTGTGCCAGATTTATCAAATCATGTTGCAGAAATTAGCCGAGTTAGGGCGCGCAAAGTGGCTAGAGCGCGACTTTGCCGAGCTTGGCAATCCAGAGCTTTATCAGGTGAGGCCGGAGCAGGCGTGGTTAAAAATTAGGGGCAAAAACAAGCTGACCGGCAGGCAATTATCCATTGTCCAGACCTTGGCCGAATGGCGGGAAAGGACGGCGCAAACTGAAGACCGCCCCAAGACTTGGCTGTTACGCGATGAGTTATTGTTCGATTTGGCTAAATTGCAGCCGGAAACCGTGAGTGAATTGGCTAATGTCCGAGGCATTAACGAGCGCGCCGTTAACCGCTATGGCGCCGAATTGTGCCGGTTGATTACGGTGGCCAAGGAGCGTACGCCGATACCCCTGAATGAACAGGGGCGGCCCGCTAAAAAGACGCAGCAGCAAGAAGCGATACTGGATATTTTAACGGCGCTGGTCAGGATACGCGCCGAAGAAAATTCGTTAAACCCGGTCATTTTGGCGACCCGCAAGGATTTGGAAGTGCTGATGTTCAATGATGATGAGGAATGCCTGTTATTGCACGGCTGGCGTTTTGACATGGCAGGCAGGGAATTGCTCGGTTTGTTAAAAGGCGAATTATTTCTCGGGATTGAGTCCGACAAATTGGCTATTATTGCCAATAAATTTTGATATAACGGGCTACCAACTTAACCACTTATTCAAACCGCAGCGGCAATTGCAGGGCACATCAATTTGTATTTCCAAACACCTTCACTAAACTGGATGTTTGAACAACATCAGAAGCATGGTTTTTGACACGGGAGCTTACATTGGGCGTCATAAAAAAAGTTTTATATCAAGGCAAGATTCTTGATAAACCACGTCACCGAAATTTATTCCTCGATATGGAAGAAAACATCCATATCCATTACCGCGATTTGCGCATTGAGCTAAGCCGCGCCGAGTTTGAAGAAATTGCCGCTATTTTTGTAAAACAAGCGCAGGAGTTGCAAACGATTATCCTGGAAAAAAACTACCAGGACGGTAAATTGCCCAATGCCAATCAGGAAGACGTGCGTATTTGGACGGAATCAAGGTTGCAACAGGAGGTTAAATATCATCCCCAACGCTTTGCGCTGGAAGAATGCGGCGACGGTTATCATTTGCATTACCGCAACTACAAAATTTTGATTGACTCCGATGATTTCAAACACATTGTCGACTTATTTAAAAATGTCGATTTAGACGAGCCCTATGCGTCCAGCTATGATGAAGTCGTCGACTTGTTGGCCGCTAATGATGTCGATTTCATACTCGATGCCGGGAATATTCCGGGATCAGTGTTGGCTATTATGGTGGCTCAGCACCATATCCCCAAAGTCAAAGACACGTTTAAATACATCGGTTTTAGCGAGGAAATCGTGGGTGTCGAACGCCATTATCAAGGTTCGGTACTCAAAGTTGTGGTCAAGGCCGATAAGCAACGGAGCGCCTTGGATTACCGGCGTAT
>JBLRXA010000121.1:0-10417 GCA_047920955.1 Methylobacter sp.
CCCAGCTATGTCTATGATTGCCCAGCGCCAAGGCTTTATCGTCGGCGACTAGAAATTTTAAAAAGGCGATTATCTGTAAAGCCTGTTCGCCATCGTCACGAGGCGTAGCGGAGCGGCTAAAACGTAACGGCAAACCGTTCCCGGACAAAGAAACCCGCAACGCCAACGCACAGATAGCAGGCGCATTGAGCGCACACGGTAATGAGGGGTAAAAATCCGCTAACGGTTCATCGTACAAAACCATCAGCACTTCGTTATGATTTTCCTGCAACAGCCCCAATGCCTCAATAAACGCCGGTGCAATACCATCCTGAGCGGGTGCGAGCACGGTAATTTCCTGATGGTTGTTATAGGCTATGGAAAACAATCCCGCGATGGCGTTATGCACCGATAAACTAAACGCAGTCGGTGAAACGTCCTCGCCTGCCTGCATACTTTGCAGCATGGCCAATGATTTATTCACCTCGCCGTGGGCAGAACTGAACACGATGGGTAATGGACTATCGCCATCCATACACGCATCGGCGGCATAAAAAACCGCGCGGGCTAACGGGCTTAACCGGCGTTGGAGTATTTTGGGCACCATAGCCGGTATCGGCGCTTTATCGGCCTTAGCAAAGGTTTGGTGAAGCAACCAGTCCCGCCAATCCTGTTGGCTGCTGATGCCGGGCGCCCAGGCGCTCCAGTTTCTCACGACAAAATCAAGGTTCATCATGCCAACACTTAAAAATCAAAGACGTATTAATGCCGCCAAAGGCAAAATTATTGCTCATCACATAATCGCAGTCGATGCTGCGGACGTCACCTTTAATATAGTCCAACCGGGCGCATTCCGGGTCGATATGGTCAAGATTGGCGGTGGCATGAAACCAGCCTTCGTTCATCATATTAACCGCGACCCAAGCCTCCAGCGCACCGCAAGCGCCCAGCGTGTGGCCGGTAAAACTTTTCAGCGCGCTGATCGGCGTGTTAGCGCCGAATACGGTAGCGGTCGCATGGCTTTCGGCAACATCGCCGTGACCGGTTGCGGTGCCGTGCGCACTGATATAGCCGATGGCTGCGGCATCCAGTTGGGCATCCTGCAACGCCAGACGCATGGCAATTTGCATACTGTCGCTATTAGGCTGGGTGACATGCAGGCCGTCCGAATTGGTGCCGAATCCCACCACTTCGGCGTGGATGTGCGCGCCGCGCGCTAACGCATGTTCCAGCTCTTCCAGGATCAACGTGCCTGCGCCTTCGCCGATGACCAGACCGTCCCGATCACGGTCGAAAGGCTGGGGACTTTTATCCGGCGCGTCATTGCGTAGGCTGGTGGCAAACAAGGTGTCGAATACGGCGGCCTGAATCGGCGAAAGCTCTTCCGCCCCGCCCGCCACCATCAGTTTTTGCTGGCCGAATTTTATCGCCTCGTAAGCATAGCCGATGCCCTGACTGCCCGACGTACAGGCACTTGAGGTGGTATAAATCCTGCCGTTGATACCGAAAAACAGGCTGATATTGACCGGCGCGGTATGTCCCATCATCCTGATATACGAGGTGGCGTTCAGGCCGCCGGTAGCATGATTAAGCAGCATATTGCCGAACTCGGCGATAGCATCGGGACTGCCCGATGAACTGCCGTAGGCGATGCCCATCAGTCCGCTGTTAAGACAGGAATCGCCCAACAAACCGGCATCATTCAATGCCAATTCGGTAGCATAAGTCGCCATTAAGGCGATGCGCCCCATACCGCGAATCTGTTTGCGTGAATAATGCTCAGGCCGGGTAAAGTCGGCGGGCGCACCCAGACGGGTATTCAAACCTTGATACTTAGCCCAATCCGGCATGAAGCGAATGCCGGTCAACTGGTTTTTAAGGCGTTCGGCAACGTGCGGCCAATCATTGCCTATCGGCGAAATCCCCGCCATGCCGGTCACCACCACGCGTTTTAGCATAAGCCACCGTTAACCGAAATGACCTGCCGGGTCACATAGGCCGCATCATCCGACAGTAAAAAGGCGACCACGGCGGCGACTTCCCTGGGACTGCCGACCCGGCGCACCGGAATCATTTTTTTGATGTCCTCCAGCGGTAATTCGCTAACCATGTCCGTTTCAATGAGGCCGGGCGCCACGCAATTAACGGTGATGTCGCGCTTGGCCAACTCCAGCGCCAATGCCTTGGTCGCTCCGATAATCCCGGCTTTGGCGGCGCTGTAATTGACCTGCCCGCGATTGCCCATCAATCCTGAAACCGAAGACAAAGTAACAATACGCCCCGGTTTTCGGCGTCTGACCATTGGCATCACCACCGGCTGTAACACATTGTAAAAGCCGTCCAGATTACTGTGAATCACGCTGTCCCACTGTTCGCCCGTCAGCGACGGAAACGCGTTATCGTCGCTAATACCGGCATTGCAGACCACGCCGTAATAAGCGCCGTGGCTTTCAATATCCTGGTTGATTTGTGTGCTGCATTGCGCGCGGTCGGCAATATCAAATTGCAATATCCGGGCTTGTTGGCCTAACTGTTCGATTTCGGCTTTAACCTGTTCAGCCTGTGCCAGCTGGCTGCGGCAATGGATGACTAAATCAAAGCCCAGCTCGGCCAGATACAAGGCGATCGCTTTGCCAATGCCCCGACTGGAGCCGGTTACTAAAACGGTTTTATTCATGTTTTACCTGTGTGTTATTTAATGGCGGTTGATAAACATTGAGCTTAGCCGTAACCTCCACGCCCTCCCCCAAAATACGGCACTCAAAAACCCCTAAATTATCATCCTGCATGATTTTTTCCACCCGTATCGTCACTATTGAACCGACCTGAAAGGCCGCAACCGTGCTGCTATAGTGCCGAGTCCCCAATAGAAAACCCAGGCGTATCGGTTCGTTGGCCTGCTTTGCCATCATTCCGGCATAGGCGGCTATGGTTTGCGCCATGTATTCAATACCGACCCAAGCCGGAACGTTTTTTTCATCACCGCCCAACAAACCGTCAGCCCGCACCACAACCTCGGCAGTCAAACTTTGTTCGTCATAATCGATAACGCGCTCCAGCAACACCATGTTGCCACTATGCGGAATCAAATTGACAATCGCGCTCATGCCCGCCCCACAATAATAGACAGATTATTGCCGCCAAAGGCAAACGAGTTGCTTTGACAGGTATTGATTCTGCGCCCTAAAGTTTCGCCCTGTTTCGCCAGATACAGCGCGGGCAAGGCAGGATCGGTTTGATCATCGTTACTGTTCGGAATCAGCGTACCGTGTTCGTCGTCATCGGTCAGCAACAACCAGCAAAAAGCCAATTCCAAGGCAGCGGCGGCACCTAGCGCATGGCCGGTCATGCCTTTGCTGGAACTGGCCGCAACCTCTGTTCCGAACAGCGCATTAACCGCTTTGCTTTCCATCGCATCGTTCAATAACGTGGCCGTGCCGTGCAAATTCAGATAATCGATGTCGCCCGGCGTTTTGCCTGCATCGTCCAGCGCAAGCTGCATGGCTTTGATGACATCGGTTGCTTCCGGATCGGGTGCGGCAAAATGGTAGGCATCGCTGCTTGCGCCGATGCCGTGCAATATCACCGGCCCCGGCTGCCTGCTCAACACAAACAGACTGGCCGCTTCGCCGATATTGATGCCGTCGCGGTGCAGGCCGAACGGCTTGCACAAGCCGCTGCTGATCGATTCCAGCGCGGTAAAGCCGTTGATAGTCAAGCCGCACAAACTGTCCGCCCCGCCAACGATAACCGCATCGCACAAATCCAAGCTAAGTAAACGCCGCGCCGCCGCAAACGCCTTGCCACTGGAAGAACAGGCCGTAGAAATCGTGTAGGCCGGGCCGCTCACACCCAGCTTATCGGCCAAAAAATCCGCTCCCGCACCCATTTGCTGTTGTTTGTAATGAAACGACTCCGGCAATACGCCGTGATCGGCACAATAAGCCAAAGCCAGCTCGGTATTGCGCACACCGGAGGTGCTGGTTCCTAGCACAATGCCGATACGATCGGCGCCGAAACGAGCAATCATGGCGGCCACCGTCGCTTCGATCTGGCTTAATGCCGCCAATAGCAGGCGGTTATTGCGGCAGTTGTAAACACGGTAACGCTCATCTATTTCCGGCAACTCGGTACTTATCGCACCGACCAGACAGCGCGCGCCAAACTCGTCGCTGCTGATCAAGCCTGAGCGGTCACCCGCCAGCAGGCGCTTTAGTACCTCGGCTTTGCTGTTACCAACTGCACACAACAAGCCTAAGTCATTCAGGTAGTAGGTCATAACTTATCGTTTTAATGTTCAAACGGTAATTGTACTGGAGATTGACCAATTCGACGGCTTTAGGCCAATCGGTCTCAGTGGATAAATAAATAATTTCAACGTATTTTTTGGCGTTGATGGTTAAAAGGCGTTTGTTACCGGCTTGCTCCAAATGCCATCCGGCAGGCAGTTTTTTTTGCAGCTCGGCAAGCGGCCAAAAAGTCAGTTGCAGATCGCTAATAATCGTTTCCGGGTTGACCGACTCCGGCAATAACGGGCTTTTATCGGACACCACCGTGTTGCCGTCGTAAGTCAGATTGAACAGGCTCAAGCCGGAAGGACTAAGTCCCGCCATCGCGATATGCTGCGCATCCAGTTCCAGAACCGCCAACAGCGTTTCTTCCCTATCCGCCCACACCGCGTTGATTTGCTGCACAATGCGTCTGGCCGGGGCTAAAGGTTGCGCAAGCGGCATCCATTCAGCTTTGGCGGCGGGTTTTGGCGGCATCAGCGCACAGCCGGAAACCAGCCAAATACCGATTAAAACCTTTATCGGCATAACTCAACCAGCGTATCCAGCCGCGAACGGGCATTTTTAACATAAGGATTATTTTCATCCCAGGCATAACCGGCCAAAATAGAACTGATCATCGCCTTAATGTCGGCTTGCTGCCGCGCATGAAAAATCACATCCTGAAAACGGCCGTCATACCAGGCATCGACAAACACCCGAAAGGTATTAACGCCGCGCTGCAAGGGTTCGGCATAATCCCGCTGCCAATCTACGGCTTCATGGTTAAATTGCCTGACCAAAACATCCGCCGCCAAACTGGCCGATTTCATCGCAATCGTTACGCCGGAAGAAAACACCGGGTCCAAAAACTCGCCAGCATTGCCCAACAAGGCATAGCCTTTACCGTGCAGGCTTTTGACATTGGCCGAATAACCGGTAATGGTGTTAATTTGCTCATCGAACACAGCATCTTGAAGCAACCCGCTCAAGCTGGGGTCTTGATGAATTATGTCCTGCAACGCCTGATCGTGAGTGTCCCAGTCTTGAAAAAAGTCGGGTTCCGCCACCACGCCCACGCTACTACGCCCATTGCTGAATGGAATCAGCCAATACCAGACATCTTTATGCTCAGGATGTACCGTAATCCGAATTTTGTTCCTGTCGAATGAGCCCGCGCCGATCCGGTCTTCAATATGACCGAACAAAGCTTGCCGAACCGGAAAACCGGACGGCGATTCCAAATCCAGCAACTTGGGCAAAATGCGCCCGAAACCGCTGGCATCCAGCACAAAATCAGCGCGGTAGTTCATCACCTCGCCTAGCTTATTGCGCACTGTCAGTTCCGGCTTATCGGTGGAAAAATCGGCCGCCAGCACCTCCATTTGCCACTGTATATCAACCCCCATGCGCAGCGCTTCATCGGCCAGCAGTTTGTCGAAGCGGCCGCGCTGCACCTGAAACGTGGTACCGATGCCGGGGCTGAATTTGTCTTCAAAGGAAAATTCGGTGTGCTGGTTTTGATAGACGAAAGACGCGCCGTTTTTATACTGGAACCCGGCATTAACCAACGTCTCCAGCATCCCGGCCTGTTCGATAAATTCCATACATTGCGGCAACAGGCTTTCGCCGATGCTAAAACGCGGAAACAGCTGCCGTTCCAGAATAGTCACTCGAAAGCCCTGGTTTTGCAACAAGGCCCCGGCGATACTCCCGGAAGGCCCGGCACCGATGATGATAATTTCGCCTTTATTTGTCATAGTGATTTTTATATTCCTTAAACCCAACCAAGGGCGCACACAGCAACGCCGTTACAATACCGGCGGCAACGGTAAAACCAAAAGCATGAACGATCTCGGTAGAACTGGTCGCCAACAAGCCAAACGCCAGCAAGGTGGTGAATGCCGACAGGGTGACCCCCAGCGAAGTACCGGCGCGCCGGTCACCAGCAATAAAAAAGAACAGGCCGTAATCGACGCCGATACCCAACACCAGCAACAACGCAAACAAGTTGAACAGGCTGAACAACTGCCCGAACCAGCCTATCATCGCCAACGCCACCGCCAGTGCCGCAACCGGCACCGACATAATGCGCAGGCTGTTACGCCAACCGAATTTAACCGCCAAACCCGCCAAAGCCAGCACAAAAGCCAGCACCAACAAGCCGCTGGCTCTAACCCGATAACGCGCAAACAATGACGATAAAGACCCGGCTTGATCCACCCAGATGACGCCGGGTACATCCTGCACCGCCGCCAAAGCCTTGGCATCCTTGATACCGATCAAGGCCACCGTACTTTGACAACGACCCTCGCTACAACCCAACCACAACGACTGTTTGCTTTCATCGGCGGCCGCCAGCCATTCCGGCAAAGTCAGCCTGTTGCGCTCCGCGTCGGCAAACTGTTTCAGCTCGGTTTTAACCGCTGTTTGGTCAAAACCGAGATCATTCATATAGCGTTCAAGCAAGCCTGAATCAACCAGCTGCTGTTTAATCAGCCGATAATTTTGCTGCTGCAACCTGTCATCAGGCCAATAGCGGCTCAAGCCCTGATAATCACCGAGCGCTTTTTGCTGTTTTAGCGTTTCCAGGCGCTGAAGCAGCCGTTGTTCGTTTTGATACCAGTCAGCCTGATCGTGTCCCGACACCAGAAAAAACGGGTTGTCAGGACTCAGCGGAAATAACGAGCGGATTTTATCGGCAGTGCGGGTCAATTCGGCGGGCGGCGATTGCAACAAACGCACATCGTCCCGAGGCGTCAACAGCCACAAACCGCCCAGCACCCACACAACCGCAATCAAACCCAACCCGCGTTTATGTCTGAGCAGCCAAAGCGGCCAGTGCTGTTGCCAATAAGCGGCGGCTTTCAGCAACAGCGGCCGATGCGTCGGCCTGAATCCAGCCAGCAACAACGGGAACACTAACACCACTGTCAACCAGGCGACGCTCAAACCGATAGCCGAAAACACCGCAACCTGCTGCAAACCGGGAAACGGCGACAGCCCCAAACCGGCATAACTTAATAGTGTGGTGAACAAGCCCAAACTGATGCCGGGCATGATAAAACGCAAACCCTGCTGCGGTCGCCAAGCCGTGTCGTCAAAACTATCGCAAAAAAAATGCAGCGCATAATCAATGGCGACGCCCATTAAACTCGCACCAAACACCAGCGTCAGTAGATGGATTTTGTCGAAACACAAAATACTCAGCACCCAGGCGACCAACAAGCCGCTGCCCAACGCCAACAACGCCAATAACAACGGCCTGACACTGCGGAAAACCATCAACAGCAAGGCCATAATGCCAAGGCTCGACCCCAGCCCCACTGTGGACATTTCCTGTTTGGCCGATTGCGCCCCCTGCGCGGTAAACAAAGCCATGCCGGAAACCAGCAGCTCGCCGCCCCGCGCGTTGACTTGCCCGCTTGCATCATTGACCAACTGCAACAAGCTATCCAGCTTATCCAACTGCAAATGTTCATCGTGCAAATCGGTCAACAACAGCGCCCAAAATTGCTGCCGGTCGGACAACACCACAATGCCCTGTTCCAGATTCAACTTGACCGGATTTTGCGCACTAAAATAACGGCCAAATAGCAACGACGGATCGCGCTCCAGATTGGCCGCCTGCATCTGCCCAAGCGGGCTGCTCAGTATTTCCAGATTTTGCCGGATGAAGTCTTCGGGATAAGTCGCCAGCATCGCCTGGGTCTGCGCATCCAGCAACTGATAGCGATAAGGGAATAATTGCTGATACCGCTTGATGTAGTGCTGCTTAGGAACCTCAAGCACCACCTTGCTAAACAACTGGCTTTGCTCCAGTTGCTGTTTAAGGTTTTGCGCATGGCTAATAGCTTCTGCGGAACTCGCCGCCCCCGCCAGCCACACCATTTTCCGGTTCAGCAACTGGCTGTGCTGCCGGGTGGCGTTGGCGATGTCCGGCTGCTGTTCGCTAACCGGCAACAGCGCCAGAAAGCCGGTTTCCAGCCAGTCTTCGGTCAAAATCCGGCTGCCGAGAATCCCGATAATCAACATCCCTGCCAGCCAAACACCTGCATTTACTTTAGGGCGATAAACGTTCAAAATCGGCTTGTTGCTCAGCGGTTAATTGTGCAGGATGAGTAATGTTATCGAAACTAATCAAGGTGATATTACCGCCGGTTTCGCGTATTTCCA
Organism: Methylobacter sp.; assembly: GCA_047920955.1. Lineage (GTDB taxonomy): Bacteria > Pseudomonadota > Gammaproteobacteria > Methylococcales > Methylomonadaceae > Methylobacter_A. The sequence goes on from JBLRXA010000121.1 coordinate 8,424, forward strand.
GCCGGCGCAATTCGGTATCGCCCGACAGTATCATGCTGCCGATAAGTCCTTTCAGCATCTCGTCTTTAGGCGTTAAAACCAGTTGCCAAGCGGTTTTTTGATCGCTGGGCGTTAGCGCAAAACCCTCGCTTAGCGCCGCCAAATCGCCGCCCAACATCGCCTTAAACACCTTGCCGAAAGCCGCCGGAAGCGCTTGCTCGCCCTGCCCTGTGAGCAATTTCGACTCACTGACCAACAGCAAGGACACCACCGGCGTCTGAGTCTTCCAGATAACGCCTTTGCTTTGATGGTAGGTAAACGTACCCGTGGATAGGAGCGGTTTGCGCAAAACCTTCAACTGCTTTTGCTGGTGAAAATCGCCTTGAGTGATGTCAGTTTTTACCAAACGTGCGGCGATTTGAGCTAATACAGCATCCGCGTAACTGGGGGCTGATAACAGGAAAAACAGCAATAACGCCTTTATTAACATCAAACCACCTCCAGACCGAGTTTCTCAAATAACACCGCAGGCGATACAAAACACATTTCCCGGCTTGCCAACTCGACAGCCACCTGAATGCTATGGCCTTTAGTCAACCGCAAGCCCGATTGTTTATCGGTGATCAGGTAATTTATTTTCAAGCGGTTTTCCCATTCGACGATGTGCGCCGTTACCGTAATCAGCTGCCCGAATACCGCAGGCCGCGCATAGCGGACTCTTAAATCAATCACCGGCCACGCAAAACCGGAGTCGCGCATTTGCGGATAGTTGTAAGCGATTTTGTCCAGCAGCGCACAACGCGCGATTTCAAAATACTTGGCATAATGCCCATGCCAAACCACCTCCATCATATCGACATCATGGAAAGGAATTTGCAGATCGATTTCAGTTTGATGAATCACCATTATCTCGTTTCCCTCTGCTGCTTAGTGCGAATATCGTAACCCACCTGCAACACATGCGTTGCAAAACTATGGCGCATCCTATGCGGCGTAGTCGCTTTGGTCAAATCTGCATAACCGACACCCGACCATTAACCGGCAAATGTGTTAAAAATGGTTCCAGCTTAATGACGCCCCATATCAGGCGATTGTTTCTTGCTAAAGTGCGGAATAAAGCGTTTAATCCGGTTCGCACAAGCCTGCTTAACGCTGGTTTGTTGCGCGAAACCGCCCTACAGGGCTACTTTGAACTGCGACAGCCGAATGGGGCATATTGTCCCGTCCGAAACATTTAGGTTTAACTGTTTAGCTCAAGCATTACTAAAACGTTAGGGACGGGGTTGCAAACCCCGTCCCGCTTGTTGAACCATCAACGAAGCAAAAAGGAAATGTAAATGGCAAGAAAACCCATCCCTCAAGTAGTTCAGGCTGACGTCGTCATTAAAAGTAAACGCAGATGTGCGCTCTGTGTTGGGCTTGATGGAAATACCTCTGAACGTCCCGGACAAATTGCACATCTGAACGGCGATCACTCAGATAATCGTTTTGAAAATTTGGTATGGCTGTGCCTTGAGCATCACGATAAGTTTGATTCCACAACTAGCCAAACAAAAAACTACACTCAACTCGAAGTAAGAAATCATCGGGATAAGCTATACCAGATGTATTCCTCCTCGAAATACAGTCCAGAAGATATTGAATTGGCAAGAAAATACTTGAAAGAATATGCTACCGTATTTACTTACATCTTTCACGAGTACAGCGAGCTTGCTTTCAAAATTGACCACAATGTAATGGATTCTCTAGCTGAAATTAGAGATTTTTGGCATACAAATACGCTACGCTCATTTAATTCTAGTATTCGAGAACTCCAAGACCATATTGCAAACAATATTGTCGGAATCCTTAGCATCTATGAACTCAACATGTACGATTGGGTAGGAGATTACATAAAGTTTGACAATCACCGGTTTTCACCGTCGATACTTCAACAAAAGAAAGAAGAAGCAAAAAGCTTCCCCTCTGTGTCAGACTAGTTGTCGTCCACCTGAAAAGGTGATTTATCAAAAAAC
>JBLRXA010000122.1:0-10412 GCA_047920955.1 Methylobacter sp.
AAAAGACGGGGTTGTGGTTGAAATAGCGATGCAATGGAATGATTCTTATCAGGAGAATGTGTTTTGCTACACCAACAATATTCCGCAACGCGATGGCGGCAGCCATTTGGCCGGTTTCAGGGGCGCATTGACCCGCACCATCAATCAATATATTGAATCCAGCGGTTTGGCCAAAAAAGAAAAAGTACAAACGACCGGCGATGATGCCCGCGAAGGTTTGACAGCGGTGTTGTCGGTTAAAGTGCCTGATCCGAAGTTTTCCTCGCAAACCAAAGACAAGCTGGTTTCTTCAGAAATTAAACCGATTGTCGAATCGACGATGAATGAGAAGCTGCAGGAGTTTTTGCTGGAAAAGCCGCAAATCGCCAAAGCTATCGTCGGCAAAATTGTCGAGGCCGCTCGTGCCAGGGAAGCCGCCCGTAAAGCGCGTGATTTGACGCGGCGTAAAACCACGCTGGATATTGCCGGATTGCCGGGCAAACTGGCAGATTGCCAAGAAAAAGATCCGGCGCTGTCTGAACTGTTTTTGGTGGAAGGGGATTCGGCGGGCGGCTCGGCCAAGCAGGGACGCGACAGGCGTACCCAAGCCATTCTGCCGTTAAAGGGGAAAATTCTTAACGTGGAGAAAGCCCGATTCGACAAAATGATTTCCTCGGAAGAAGTTGGAACCCTGATTACCGCATTGGGCTGCGGCATCGGCAAGGACGAATACAATCTGGCCAAGCTGCGTTATCACCGTATTATCATCATGACCGATGCCGACGTCGACGGCTCGCACATCAGAACCTTATTGCTGACGTTCTTTTACCGGCAACTGCCTGAGATTGTTGAAAAAGGCTATATCTACATTGCCCAGCCGCCGCTGTATAAAGTCAAAAAAGGCAAACAGGAACATTACGTCAAAGACGATGCCCAATTAAATGAATACCTGATTCAGCTGGCTCTCGATAAAGCCCAGTTATTTACCGATGTGTCGGCGCCGCCGATTCAAGGGCAGGGCTTGGAAAAACTGGCCAAGTTGTTCACTGAAGTCGACAGCATCAATAACCGCCTGTCCAGACGCTACGATGAGATATTTTTAGAGCAGTTTGCTTATATGGACGTGATTAGCGACGAACTTAAACAAGATCAGCAAAAGCTCGCCGCCTGGTTTGCCACGCTGGCGCAAAAACTGACTGATTGCGACAGCAAGGCGGTATACAGCGTCGAATTGGAGTACAAAAGCAGCACTGACTTTTCTGTCGTGGTGAACAAGCGCCTGCACGCCATCACCAAAACTTTTATCTTGCCATCGGCTTTTTTCAACGGCAAGGATTACCAAAAAATCGCGCAATATGCCGCCGATACGGCGGGCATGTTTAACGAAAGCTCATTTATGCAAATGGGCGAAAGGCAGCAGCCGGTCAGCAACTTTAAACAGGCTTTTGAATGGATGATGAAGGAAATTAAAAAAGGTCAGCATATCCAGCGTTACAAAGGTTTGGGCGAAATGAACCCGGAACAGCTTTGGGAAACCACATTGGACGCCAATAACCGGCGTTTGCTGCAAGTCAGAATCGAAGACGTGATTGCCGCTGATGAAATTTTCACTACGCTGATGGGCGATGTGGTTGAACCGCGCCGCGATTTCATCGTCAAAAATGCCTTGGATGTCACTAATCTGGACGTGTAATTATGCTGAATTTTCCACAAATAGACCCTATCGCGATCAGTTTAGGCCCGGTAAAAATTCACTGGTACGGCCTGATGTATCTGATCGGTTTTGCCGCCGTGTGGTTTTTAGGGCAAAAACGCGCCGAACAGCCGTGGTCGCCGATTAAACCGGAAGCGATAGAAGACTTGGTGACTTACGGCGCATTTGGCGTCATCTTGGGCGGCAGGATTGGCTACATCCTGTTTTATAATTTTCAAGGTTTCCTAAGTGACCCGTTGATCCTGATTAAAATATGGCAGGGCGGCATGTCCTTTCATGGCGGCATGTTGGGTGTATTTATCGCGATGTGGTTGTTCGCCAAAAAGCAGAACTGCACTCTGTTGCAGCTGACCGACATTATCGCGCCGTTGGCGCCGATTGGTTTAGGCGCAGGCCGGATCGGCAACTTCATCAATTCCGAATTATGGGGCAGGCACACCGACGTGCCCTGGGCCATGGTGTTTCCTACCGGCGGCCCGTTAGCCCGTCACCCTTCGCAATTATATGAAGCCTTTTTAGAGGGCGTGGTGTTGTTTGTCATTCTCTGGCTGTATTCGGGAAAACCTAGGCCGGTGATGGCGACGACTGGCATGGCGCTGTTTTTTTACGGTTGTTTCCGGTTTTTTGTCGAATTTTTCAGAATGCCGGATGCGCAATTAGGTTATCTGGCCTTGGATTGGTTGACGATGGGGCAGATATTGTCAACGCCGATGATTATCATTGGTGCCGGGCTGTTTTATTTTGCGCATAAAAAACGTGGGTAAATAATGGGCATTTGGCGTAATTTTTATCTGCCCTTTTTTAACGTTAGACCGCATTTTCTAAAATCTGCTGGTGACAATAACACAAAAAAAACAGTACAATACCCCGCGTCAGAAAACAGATGTTGAGTTAAGGGATTCCTAAATTGTTAGGTTGTCCGGTTATCAATGTTGTAGTTCTGTGTTAACCGTAAGTTTTTATTTTTAGGAGTTTCAAAATGGCAACAGGCACTGTAAAGTGGTTTAACAACACCAAGGGTTTTGGTTTTATTGCGCCGACTGATGGCGGCGAAGATGTTTTCGTCCACCATTCAGTTATTCAGGGCGAAGGTTTTAAAACATTGACCGAAGGCGATACTGTCACTTTTGACATTGAGTCTGGCCCAAAAGGTTTAACCGCTGCTAATGTTTATCCTAAATAAGGGATAGCCGAATTTTAAAAAAAGCCCTTGTGATCACTCACAAGGGCTTTTTTTTGCTCAGTGTTTTTTTAACGCGTTATTTTAACGGGCGGCCTTTGCCATCTTTATTAATGTGTCCGCCAAACAGCAAAATGCCTTCTATAAAGCCCCAAAGTGCGGCAAATCCGGGCAGTCCGGTCACATAAAGTATCGCAGTCAATGCCAGTTGCATAAAACCAACCCGGTAAAAACCCAGATAAAACCGATGCAGGCCTAACCAGCCCAAAAACAAGCCCAACGCCCCGGCCAGGTATTTGTATTTAACCGCTTTAGGCGGCTGTAAAAACGCGCCCATCAAGCTGACATTGCTTGCGTTTGTGCCTTCCGCATCAAAATTAACATCATCGCCTTCATCCGGCGGCACATCGGCAACCCAGTCGTCGATATGAAACTCAAAAAACTGTTCCCCGCTTTTTACCACCCCAGTTTGGGTTTGGCTATCGTAACTCTCAACCTGTCCAATCATTTATCATCCACCTTTAAAATTAACGCATCCTGTTATTAGAATGCCTTTATACGCTGTTCGCTCACTCGTCCTGCAAACGCACCGCCAACACATCGCAACGCGCATGATGCAGCACCCCGTTTGCCGTCGAGCCCAGCAACAGCGCGAAGCCATGCCGACCATGCGAGCCGACGACGATTAAATCAACCTGATTTTCTTCAGCCACCCTGATAATTTCCAAGGTGGCGCTGCCGGTTTCCAGCCACCTGTGCTCTTCGGCAATCGCCAGTTTTTCGGCCAAAGTCGCCATTCTCTTTTTTGCCGACGCCATTAATTCGGCGGTTAAATCCAAATCGAAAGGGATCGTCAAGCCATAAGCCGCATCGCTAATCAGCAAATTGTCCATCACATGAACAACACTCAGTTTTGCCTGATAGTGTTCGGCCAAGTCTTTTGCCCTGTTGGCAACCGTTTCGCCGTGCTCGGAAAAGTCAGCCGCCAGTAAGATATGTTTATAGTTTTCCATCATGTCTCCTATTCAACACCGGCCAGTTCAGGGAACACTAAAGCCATCACCTGATAAGTGGCCAGCAGGTATAAAAATGCCAAACCCAAGCTAAACATCAAGGTTTGCTCCAATGCGTTGCGAATGATATGCCCGATAACCGCCCCGTGCCAAATCATTAATCCAACGGTGACTATAAACGCCAATAAAACGCCTTTTCCGGTCGTCATCGTCGCTATGCCCGGTAAGGCGATAAAGCCGATTAAGGCATCAACGCCCAACAAGGCGCTGGTGGTTTGATAAAACCGCGCCCGTTTTCCAGCGACAGACAACATCAGCGCGCTAAACCCGACCAGCAGCACAACGCCGACAGCTGCCTGCAACAGCGCATCAAACCAATGGCTTTGTATGCTGGCCATCAAAAAACCGACAGCCAGATCATCGACAGCTAATATCCACAACAAAAAAGCCGAAGACGGCAAGTCTTGCGGGCCTTTTTTAAACAAGGCAATATCAAATAATTGCGTTATCAGTTCGAACATGATTTTTCCTGTTGATGATTAACCTTATTGAGCTTCAGCGATTTTTTCCTCGGCTTCCATCCAGGCCGCTTCCGCCTCATCCAATGCTTTGTCGACCTGCACCTTGCGCTCCATCAGCTGTTTTAAACGCGCCTTTTCCGATTCCGCATAAATTTCAGGATCGGCCAATTGCTGCTCCAGTTGCCGCTGTTCATTATGGTATTTTTCCACGGCCAATTCAGCTTTTTTTAGCGCATCGAATAAGGGTTTATGGCGCAGCCTGCGTTCTGCATCGAGTTTGCGCTGACCTTTCTTGGACACTGTTTGCGTGGTATCGGCCACAGGTTTTTCGTCGCTTTTTTTCTGCTCGGTCAGCCACACCCGATAATCATCCAAGTCGCCATCGAAAGGCTGTACCTTGCCGCCCGACACCAATAACAGCTGATCGGTGACCGAACGCAACAAATGCCGGTCATGCGACACCACCACGATAGCGCCTTCATAATCCTGCAAGGCCACGCTCAAAGCATGGCGCATTTCCAAATCCAAATGGTTGGTTGGCTCATCTAGCAGCAATAAATTAGGATTTTGATAAACCAACAGCGCCAACACCAACCGCGCTTTTTCGCCGCCGGAAAAGGGTTTGACTATCTCCATCACCTTGTCGCCGCAAAAATCGAAACCGCCGAGAAAATTGCGCAAATCCTTCTCGGTGGCCTGCTTGTCCAGTTGCTGCAAATGCCATAACGGACTTTCATCAACGCGCAATTGCTCCAGCTGATGCTGGGCGAAATAGCCGATTTTTAATGCTTCGGCTTCATTCCTGCTGCCGGATAACGGCGGCATCGTACCCGCCAGCACCTTAATCAAACTGGATTTCCCGGCGCCATTCGGCCCTAATAAACCGATACGGTCGCCCGGCGAAATCGATAAACCGGCCTGTTTAATCACGCAGCTTTGCCCGTAGCCAATATCGACTTTATCCAGCGTCAATAAAGGATTAGGCATTTTTCCCGGTTTCGGAAAACTAAAATCGAACGGCGAATCGACGTGCGCCTGCGCAATCAGTTCCATGCGTTCCAGGGCTTTAATCCGGCTTTGCGCTTGTCGGGCTTTGGTCGCTTGCGCCTTAAAGCGGTCAACAAAACTTTGCATGTGGGCAATTTCACGCTGCTGCTTTAGGTAGGATGACTGCTGTTGCGCCAGTTTTTCCGCGCGCATGCGTTCAAAGGCCGAATAATTGCCAGTGTATATTTCGGCCTTATTCTGCTCAATATTGACGATATGGGAAGTGATGGTATCGAGAAAATCGCGGTCATGGGAAATCAGCAACAAGGTGCCTGGATATTTGCACAGCCAGTCCTGCAACCAGATCACCGCATCCAAATCCAGATGGTTAGTCGGCTCATCCAGCAACAACACATCCGAGCGGCACATCAAGGCCTGCGCCAGATTAAGCCGCATCCGCCAGCCGCCGGAAAACGAATTGACCGGCTTAGCTTCCTGATCGGCAGTAAAACCCAAGCCGTTCATCAAGCGCGATGCCCTGGCCTGGGCGGTATAACCGCCAATAGTGTCCAACGCGGCATGGTATTCGGCCTGTTTCAAGCCATCATCGGCCTGTTCGGCAGCAAGCAACTGCGCTTGCAGTCGCCTTAACGGCTGGTCGCCGTCAATCACATAATCAAGCGCGGAACGGGTAACAGCAGGCGTTTCCTGGGCAACATGGGCAATTTCCAGCCCTGGCGGCATAGAAAAATCGCCCTCATCCAAATGAAGTTCGCCCAGCACCAAAGCAAAAAAACTGGACTTACCTGCGCCGTTAGCGCCAGTAAAGCCGACTTTTTGGCCTTTATGAATAGTGAATGAAGCGTTGGCAAACAGCGCCCGCGCACCACGGCGCAGTGTTATATTTCTGAAATTTAGCATGGAGTTTAAGGTTCAAAGTAAACGGCAAAATCACGTCCGCACGTAGAATAGCGAACGCAATAGTTAAGGCCTATTTAAGGTCAAGTATTTATAGGGTTGATTTAGTAAAGGAAGCGGATTGATGGCGGCGAAGCATTGGCATTGGCAAATTATACTGCGAACACGACTGGATAATGCTTGAATGTAGAGGATGGTGGGATATGGGCTCAATCCGGATAGCCCAAAGGATTTTGTTTCTGCCAGTTCCAGCTGTCCCGGCACATGGCCTCAATATCACGCGCCGCTTTCCAGTGCAATTCCCGCTCCGCTTTAGTCGGGTCGGCGTAGACTTTTGCAACATCGCCTGCCCGCCGGGGCGCCACGCAGTAAGGCACTGCGCAACCGGACGCCCGCTCAAACGCCTGCACCATCTCCAATACGCTATAACCGCGTCCGGTGCCGAGATTAAAAACATGGACGCCGGTTTGATGTTGCAACCAAGCCAAGGCGCGTACATGGCCCTCGGCCAAATCCATCACATGAATATAATCGCGCACACCAGTGCCGTCGCCGGTCGGGTAATCATCGCCAAACACTGTCAATCGCTCGCGCCGCCCGACTGCAACTTGGCTAATGTAGGGCATCAGGTTATTGGGGATGCCGCAAGGATCCTCGCCAATGGTGCCGCTGATATGGGCGCCGACCGGGTTGAAATAACGCAGCAGCGCAATACGCCATGCCTTATCCGAATGCGCCAAATCGTTATAAACCTGCTCCACCATCAGCTTGGAACCGCCATAAGGGTTGGTTGCCCCTGTCGGGAAGTCTTCGCGTATCGGCAAACTGGCAGGGTCGCCGTAGACGGTTGCCGACGAGCTAAATACCAGCATTTGTATGCCGAACTCCGCCATTATTTCGGCCAAAACCACACTGCCGGAGACATTGTTGTCGTAGTAGCTCAGCGGCTTTTCTACCGACTCGCCCACCGCCTTTAAACCGGCAAAATGAATTGCCCCGTCAATGGCGTGGCGGCTAAAAACCTGCCGCAGCAGCTCGCGGTCGCGCACATCGCCTTGCACCAATGGCACTGTCTTGCCGGTGATGGCCGCTACCCGCAGCAAAGACTCGGCTTTGCTGTTGCAAAAGTTATCCAGAACCAATACGTCATAACCTGCCTGCAGCAACGCCACACAGGTATGACTGCCAATATAGCCGGCCCCGCCAGTGACTAAAATCATTGTTCACCTCAAGTATAAAAATTAAGCGTTTAAATTCAATTCGATTTTCGAGTGCCGTCATAATATGCCCGTGCACACAATATACTAATAACCTTAATTTTCTAAATATCAATACGTAGTTTTACTTAGGTATTGATTGCGTGGCGCATAATCAAGGGATAGAATCGGCCTGTAAAAAAATTCCCTAATCGGGGGCAAACTTACAATTTCTGTTACCTGCGGAGAAAACAATGGCAATACAAGACGAAATCCCAAAATCACGATTAACCTTACGCTACAAAACTGAAGTTAATGGCCAGCCTGAAGATATTACCTTGCCGATGCGCTTGCTTATTACCGGCGATTTTTCGCAAGGCTCATCTAATGACCGTATCGTTGACCTTGATGAAAGGCGCATACGCAATTTGGACGGGACCAACACCGATCAAGTCATGAAAGATATGGGCATGAGCCTGAATTTTACGGTTGAAAACAAGATTGATGGCGGCGAAGAGGAAGATTTGCAAATATCGCTGCCGATTGACTCGATAAAATCTTTTTCTCCCGAGCAGGTAGCGCAGCATGTCCCCAAATTAAAGGGGCTGCTCGCATTAAAGGATTTAATTGGGGAAATGCTCTCTAATGTAGATAACCGCAAGGAGTTGCGTAAGCTGATGGACGAGCTCATGAGCAACCCCGAAAGCCTGGAAAAAGTGTTGGCTGATTTGAAAGGCTTTGATAGCTTCAAATTGCCAAGTGCCGCCGAAACCCCCGTCAACTAGAATACTAGGAATACTATTATGTCTGATGATACCGCCCCAGCCCCTGCCACAACTGCTGTTAGTACCGTTGCCAATGAAACCAATGAGGCGCTGGATATAAAGCGTTTCTTATCAAGCATGAGGCTTAACCCGGATATTTCCGAGCCTGTCCCCATGATTTCCAATAACCTGGAAACCGTTGCTGAAGATATCCGCGATGAAGATCGCTTTATTTCAGGGATGGCTGCGGTGTTGATGAATATCGATTCCGAAACAGGCAAGTTTGATAAGGGCGCGGTGCAAAACCTGATTGCCCGCATTGATGATTTGGTCAATGCACAATTAAACGAAATTATTCACCACGAAAAATTTAAACGGATGGAATCCGACTGGCGTTCATTGAACGACCTGATCCTCACCACTAACTTTAAGGCTGATGTCATGATCGATATTATCGATGTCAGTAAGGATGAGTTATACGATGACTTCGACAGCAACGCTGTCGACATTACCGGTAGCGCCTTGTTCAAAAAGGTTTATTTGGCTGAATACGACCAGTATGGCGGCAAGCCTTATGGCTGCATCGTAGGTTTATACGAAACCGAGCATACCCCCCGCGATGAGTTCTGGCTAAAAATCATGGGTAAAATTGCCTCGGCCAGCCATGCGCCTTACATCGGCGCGGTTTCCCCCAAATTTTTTGGTTGCCAAAATATCGAAGAACTGTCCGCCATCAAGGATCTTGAAGGCATGATGAACCATCCCCGCTTTGGCTCCTGGAATAACCTGAGGGAATCGGAAGCTGCGGCTTATATCGGCCTGACTTTACCGCGTTACATTTTGCGCCAACCTTATGACCCGGAAACCAACCCTTGCGGCCGGGGCGATTTCACTTTTACAGAAGATGTCCGTGGTGACAACAGCGCCGATTATCTTTGGGGCAGTGCCACAATTTTATTCGCGCAAAATATGATCCGCTCCTTCACCACCTCAGGATGGTGCCAATATCTGCGCGGCCCTAAAGGCGGCGGTTTGGTCAGTGGGTTGCCGGTGCACATGTTCAATATTCGCGGCGAAGAAGAAATGAAAATTCCCGTGGAAATGGTCATTCCCGATTACCGCGAACTTGAGTTCGCCAATGCCGGTTTTATGCCGCTGATTTACCGTAAAGGCACGGCGGATGCCTGTTTTTTCAGTTGCCAGTCACTGAAGAAATCCAAGAAATTTAAGGATCCTAAAGATTCGGAAAACTCCCAACTGGTGACCAACCTGTCTTATACCTTGTCGATTACCCGCATCGCCCATTACGTCAAAAGTATCATGCGCGATAACATTGGTAGCAGTGCCGATGCCGTTTACATAGCGAATACGCTTAATGCGTGGATGTTCCGTTATGTGACCACCGTCGTTAATCCCGATGATTTGACCTTACGTTATTATCCGTTCAAGGCGGCATCCGTATCCGTAGCTGACCGTCCCGGAATGATCGGCTGGTACGATTGTAAGATTTCCGTGTTGCCGCATATACAATTCGAAGGCATGGATGTCGAATTGCGGTTAGATGCGCGTTTGTAATGTCGACAATAACAACCCTAATTTTGAGAGATAATCACTATGGCATCTTCACAATATAATTGCAGTATCAGACAAGGCTTCAACTTTGAAAAGGACGCCCAAGTGTTGGTGGGCCATGTTGTCACCATGAAAATCGGCACCCAAGATTTGGAAGCCGACATCAATGTGACCGACCCGACCAACTTTGGCGTGGACAATAACCTTGACATTGTTGGCGTCATTTCCGACATTTCCTGGCAAGGCGGCTATGCCGATCCCGTTTACATTGGTTGTAATGTCAGTAATGAGAATGCAAAACTGGTCAGCATCATGAAGCATACCGACTTGTCGGATACCACAGTCGTCTTTAAGTTCACGGTTTATAGCTACGATCCGGTCGCCAAAAAATACTACCTGGCTTTCCATTCGGATGACACCGACATGAAAGGTTTGGTCTTCAAACAAGGCGGTGAGTTGGCCCTTGAGATTGGCGCCGATCCTGACCCAACGGTCGTTTCGCCGCTGAATTATCAACTGTACATAGGCATTATGCCTGAGGAAGAAGCCCAAAGCTTGAAGTTGGCGG
>JBLRXA010000123.1:0-10277 GCA_047920955.1 Methylobacter sp.
TGCTGCTGACGGCCTTACTGCACCGTTCACTTCACAGACTAGCCCCGTCTGCCCGGAGCTCACCACCTATCAGTTTGCTTGTGCGCTACCTAAAAATTTAATATAAATGCCACTACCACATCAAAATCAATGTGTTAAATTTAAGCCTTGGTTTGTAGCCGGTTTTATAATTGATGGGGTATGGGTCATGGGCTCAGTTAAACGATTAGCAGAACAAGTACACTGCAGGCTTAATGAAGTCCTGCCAAAGCTGCGTAAAACAGTCGTGGGTAAGTTAGCGTTAGTGGTCGGCGCAATGATTGAAAAACAAACGCCGAACACAGTTGAATTGGCTAACTTATTGCCTTTGGGCACCGAACGCCAGGATATGCACGAACAGTGGTTACGCCGTTTGCTGAAGAATCCCTTGCTGGATTGTGTAACATTGACAGAGCCTTTTGCGCGGCAAGAGTTGCTCGAAGCCGGAAAATCGGGGCAAACTATCCTGCTGAGCATGGATCAAACCGATCTGGGCGACTCGATGGCCTTGCTCATGATTGGCTTACGCATTGGCGACCGCGCTTTATCCTTAGCGTGGTGCGCAGCAACCGGGCTTGCAAAATGATCTGCCCGGAGGTTGGTTTCCCACTAACAGCGCATGGCCCATTAATTGCGCCAACAAGGTAAAAACGGGATGGCGACGCCTAATAATGCGCACAGTATAAGCACTCCCCACGCGGTTTGGTTCCAATCGACCGGATAACTGTCGGCTTTGATAGGCGCGCTGATGCCGGGAATACTGGGCAAATCGCCATCGCCGCCATCGACTTTTAGTTGCGCTTTCATGCCTTTTTCCATGTGTTGCGCCAGTTCACAATGCACCAGATAGGTTTTTTTCTGGCTGGGCACAATCAACGAGGCTTTCAATTCGCCCTGGCCGTAAAGCTCCAGATGAAACATGCCTTGCGGATAAATATAACCCGGCAAGCCGTGAATCATCAGTTGGTGGCGGACTTGGTCGTCATTGATAAACGTGATGTTGATGCGGGAGCAGGGCTTAACATCCCATTCCTGGGTGTCAAAGGCAAACATTTTGCCGGGAAATTTCAGTGCGTATTTGTGTCCGGCGCGGATGGTGATATTGACGTCGCCGGACACTTTTGGGCAATCTTTGGGCAAATTGTCGCTGTTGGCGTTCATGATCATGCCCTTTTCGTCCATCATCATGCTGCCGTGGTGCATCATGGCCATGGTTGCGTCGGCCATTGCCGGGAGGCTGTGCAGACCCAGTATGATTAACAGTGCGCTTAAACCTTTCATTGCTTTTGTTTCCGTTTATAAACCAGTAGGACAAAAATCGACAGGCCGATGGCCAAGCCAGCTGCTAGGCCGAATACGATGATGCGCAGGTAATCGGGTGCCATCAATCCGGCTTCGCCAAGTACCGGCGCAAAATCGCCTTGTCCCCAGACCGCCTGTTTTTTGGCGTAGTAATCTTTGTTAAACACTTGATCGAGCAAGGCATCGTGCATAAGTGGCATACCTTGCTCATCAATTAACGGCTTGTAGGCCAGAATGGCCATGTTGCCGCCGGGTTCCATGCCATCGGTGGTGGTGCCGGTGGCAACATGGTCGTGGAACATCCACAAGCCGGGGCCGTAGCTGTTTAAGCCGTTGTTTTCGGTGCGCAAACGCAGGTCAAGCCGTTGTGCCGGGGCAATGTCGAAGACATCGCGTGTTATTTGCGTGGCCGCCGACAAATCAACGCCGTCGAAAGCGGTAATAGTGGCTTTGTGCCCGTGGATATGCAGCGCGACTGGGGAGCGTTGGGCGTTGGCGATATGCAGTTTGATGTCTTCGTTGTCATTGGCGACGATAACAGCATCGCGCAATGTGTACGGGAAGGAATGGCCGTTCAGCATAAAATAATTTTCAAACGATTCAGTCATGTTGTAGTCGCGGTTCATACGCTGTGCAATCAGCCTGGGGTCATTGGCGTTTTGGATGATCTGCGCCAGTTTTTTATCAACCGACTGATAATGCAAATCGTATTCTTGACTGTAAGATTCTTTCACCGCAACGGCGGGGTGGCGCACTTGCCCCGCGCCGATATTAAAGGTTTGCACCCAGTTATTGGGTCGGTTTTCTTCGACAATAATCATGCCGCTCAAGCCCATCATTGTGTGCTGCGCGGTTTGTACATGGCAATGGTAAAGCATGGTGCCGGCATGACGTGGCTGGATTTCATAAGTGTGGCTTTTGCCGGGGAACACCGGGTGTTCTTCCATGCCGTCATTATCGCTACCTTCCGCAGTTTCCCAGGGATGATCGACGCCATGCAGATGAATGGTGTGCGGCAGATAATGGGTATTTTCCAGGGTGATGTAAACCTTGTCACCTTGTTCGACGCGTATCACCGGCGAGGGCGCACGTAGCAGCGGATTGGCGACCAGCGAATTGAAATTTTTAACCGCCATGCCGCTGCCTTTGGGCGCGAAAATCCATAGCCCTGGTTGGATGCCGGGGGCAATGTCGTAAGTGTTAATCAGAAAATCGCCGTCGGGGCTGGCGCCGTTAAGTTCCACGACTTCCAGTTTGATGCGGATGATGTCGGGGTCGCCGTCGCCATCAAGGTCGTCGCTCTTGGTCAGGGCATCTTGGGCGATATGCGTTTGCATCAATGTTTGCATCGACACGTTGTTGGCGCCTTTGACCGCGAGGGCAATGTCGTAAGGGTTATCCGGTTCGCAGGCCAGCGCTTCGTTGATGGCGACGCCGTCGATAACTTGGGCAGGCCGCCATTCGGGATGTTCATTGGAGCAAGGCTTTTCTACCGCAGCGGTTGCTTCCGAGCGGTAAAGGACAGTCTCAGGCGGCGTAATGCCGGCATGTTGCGATAGGGAAGGGGCAAAATAAACAGCTAGGGCGATTAATGCAGGAATGAGCAGCATTAATGGGATGAGGTATTTTTTGGGCATATAACGACGGAAAGTTGCGGCAGAGTGTCACTATTGTAAATGCCTGCTACATTAAAACCTAGGTGCATTTTAAATGCGTTTAAGCGTGCTGCCCGATTAGGCAGAGTGTTTTTAATAGCACTGGCGGGCATTATACTTGCTATAATTTCCGCCGAAATTTAATGTTGTTAGGTTAGGCCGTTCTCCAGAGGATATATAAGCCAATCCTTTCCTGTCTCTAACTTTATGCAAATCTTTACTTGGTATTTAACGTATGTCTAATTCAAACTCGTATAACCCGGATCTTGATTGGACTCAAGTCAGGGAAACGTCAAAAATGCTTATTTTGTCGGCTATTCAAGTAGAAGATATGCTGAATGAATCCGATTTATCGGTCAATACGCTAACCGAATCGTTTACCTCGATTGTTGAGCACATGCAAGCCATTAACAATCATTTGCTGGCCCTTGATTCTTGCGATATAAGGGATGAAGCAATAGCCTGCTGCGCGGAAACAACGGGCAAAATCCAGGCGTCCATTATCGCTTTCCAGTTTTATGACCGGATGCAGCAATGCTTGCAGCATGTCACCTTGAATCTAAAGGGTTTGTCGGAGCTGGTAGAAAGCCCAAACCGCCTTTATAACCCAGCCGAATGGCGGCAGTTTCAGCATGAAATCCGCTCCCGTTATACCATGGAATCTGAAAAACTGATGTTTGACGCTATCATACAAGGCAAGTCTGTGGATGAGGCGCTGGCATTAAAAAATGCGCATCAGGAAGAAGACCAGTCGGACAATATAGAGTTGTTTTAATCTGTGATGTCATTTAAACGATTAGCCATTATTGGCGCATTACCTTCTTTACTCGCAGGTTGCGCGGGGATTTACGGAACACAGACGCCTGCGCCGGTGTACGGCGGGCAACCGGCGGTTCCGAAAAGTACAACCGAAAAAATAACGCTACCCGAATCAAGCGTTAAAACCAAACCGCTTAAGGATTTTTCGGCGATAAAATCGGAACCGTTGCCGCCGTCTGAGCTGATATTTGAACAGCCGTCACTGCAAATTCCAGAGCCGCCTCCAGAACCATTGACCTTAGGCGGCGAGATGGCGTCACCGCTACTTAGCCCTGAATTGACGCCTTTCGTACCCATAGAGCCTACGGTACCGTTATCGCCAGTGGTCAATGCGCTGGTGTTGGCGGCTAACCAAAACACCAAGGCCGGGGATATTGAGTCGGCCGCCGCTTCTATTGAACGCGCCATCAGAATCGAGCCCAGAAATGCGACCTTATTTTATAAGCTGGCCTTATTAAGGATAAAGCAGTCAAAGCCGCGTTTGGCCGAGGATTTGGCCAAAAAATCCGCGTTACTGGCCGTTAACGATAACACTTTAAAAAGGCACTGTTGGTTGTTGATCGCCCATGCCAAAGAAATGCAGCAGGATTTTGCCGGTGCCAAGGAAGCCAAAAAAAAGGCGGACAGTTTCTAAAAGCCGGTTGCTAATCGAGTATCAGTGCATTTGTTAATTTTATTCATCAGGTAAGACCATGGAAAAAGTAAAAGTCCTTTTTGTCTGTTTAGGTAATATTTGCCGTTCGCCCACAGCTGAAGGCGTGTTTACCAAGCTGGTTAAAGAGCATCAGCTGGACGCGCAGTTTGTTATCGATTCTGCCGGTACTCATGCTTATCATATCGGCAAGGAGCCTGACTTGCGTTCGCAGGCGGCTGCGCTTGAGCGCGGTGTCGATTTGTCCGGTTTGCGGGGTCGGCAAGTCCTCAACGGCGATTTCGAGGATTTCGACTTTTTGCTGGCCATGGATGATGAAAACTATGCCATCCTGATCAAGGCTTGTCCCGAACACTACCAAAACAAAATCAAATATTTCCTCGATTACGCGCCGCATCTTAACGAGCGTCAGGTGCCCGATCCTTATTACGGCGGGCAATACGGTTTTGAGCGGGTGCTGGATATGATTGAAGCGGCTTCTGCCGGGTTTTTAAACGCTTTACGCGAATCGGGGCGCATAAAATAATGAGGGCAATGTCATGGCAATAGTATCGAATACGGTTGTTTATATGGATGGCGACGTCGTGCTGGAAGCATTTTTTGCTTTCGATGATGCGCAGGCAGGGCGTCGGCCTGCGGTGTTAATTAATCATGCTTGGGGTGGCCGTGATGACTTTGTCGCCGAAAAAGCCAAAAAATTGGCCGCATTGGGTTATGTCGGCTTTGCTGTCGATATGTACGGCAAAGGCGTTTTAGGCACGAGTCCTGAAGAAAATATGACTTTGATGCAACCTTTTATGGCTGATCGCGCCATGCTGCAACAGCGCATGAAAGCGGCTTTGGCGGCGGTTAAATTGATGCCTTGGGTTGATGACAGCAACATCGCCGCAATGGGGTTTTGTTTTGGCGGTTTATGTGTGCTTGATTTGGCCAGAACCGGTGCCGATATAAAAGGCGTGGTCAGTTTTCACGGCTTACTAGTGCCGCCTGGCAATGCCCAAGGTACTGCGATTAAGGCCAAAGTGTTGGCGTTGCATGGACATGATGATCCTATGGTGCCTGCTGAACAAGTGCTGGCCTTTGAGCAGGAAATGACCCAAGCGGGCGCAGATTGGCAATTGCATACTTACGGACATACGATGCACGCGTTTACTAATCCGATTGCCAATGATCCGGGATTCGGTACGGTTTATCAGCCTGACGCAGATCGGCGCTCATGGCTGGCCATGCAGAATTTTTTCGCGGAAATATTCGCCTGATAATAAATGTCGTGTCCCTGTAAGTTTAAGATAGGCCGGGTGAAGCGTTGTTTGTACCTGATAAAACGCTTCGGCTTCGACACTATAGAGACAATTTGTTATAATTTCGCACTTAATTTTGTGACTGTGGCGCACTTAAAAACATAAACAACCAGGAAAAGTGTGTTGCGCTTTAAGTCACGAAACCATGCCGGTATCTAGTAACGGCACACTGTGCAATATAGGGATCAATGTCAAACTTCGCTAAAGAAATAATACCTGTCAATCTCGAAGACGAGATGAAACAGTCCTATCTCGATTACGCCATGAGCGTCATCGTCGGTCGAGCCCTTCCAGATGTCAGAGACGGCCTAAAGCCGGTGCATCGCCGTGTGTTGTATGCGATGAGCGAGTTGGGCAACGACTGGAACAAACCTTATAAAAAATCGGCGCGTGTAGTTGGTGACGTGATCGGTAAGTATCACCCGCATGGCGATACGGCGGTTTACGACACCATGGTGCGGATGGCGCAGAATTTTTCGATGCGCTATATGCTGATCGACGGGCAAGGCAATTTCGGCTCGGTCGACGGCGATTCGCCTGCGGCGATGCGTTACACCGAAGTGCGCATGTCGAAAATCGCCCATGAATTGCTGGCTGATTTGGACAAGGAAACCGTTGATTTTGCGCCCAACTATGACGAATCGGAATCCGAACCGAAAGTGCTGCCGACACGGGTGCCGACTTTATTGATTAACGGTTCATCCGGTATCGCAGTCGGCATGGCGACCAATATTCCGCCGCATAATCTGAATGAGGTGGTCAGCGCTTGTCTGGCGATGATCGATCAGCCTGAAATTACTATCCATGAATTGATGGCGCATGTCCCCGGCCCCGATTTCCCTACCGCAGCCATCATCAACGGCGCGTCCGGCATTTATAATGCCTACACCACCGGACGCGGCAAGATTTATCTGCGCGCGCGTTGTCATTTTGAAGATATTGGCGACAGCAGTCGGCAAGCGATTATCACCACCGAACTGCCTTATCAGGTCAACAAGGCCCGATTGCTGGAAAAAATTGCCGAGCTGGTTAAGGAAGGCAAGCTCGAAGGCATTTCCGGTTTGCGCGATGAGTCGGATAAAGACGGAATGCGCATGGTGATTGAGCTGCGTCGCGGCGAAATGCCCGAAGTGGTGCTCAATAATCTGTATAAACAAACGCAGTTCCAGACCGTGTTTGGCATCAATATGGTGGCGCTGCTCGATGGCCGCCCGCATTGCATGAATTTGCGCGAGATTATCCATGCGTTTATTAATCACCGGCGCGAAATTGTTACCCGCCGGACGATTTATAATCTGCGCAAAGCCAGAGAGCGGGCGCATATCTTGGAAGGTCTGGCGGTTGCTTTAGCCAATATTGATGAAATGATTGCGCTGATTAAATCGGCGGCTAATCCGGCCGAGGCTAAAGTCGGCTTGTTGGAAAAAAGCTGGGATGCCGGGCTGGTTGCCGCGCTGCTGGATCGTGCTGATGCCGATCGTTCGCGGCCGGATGATTTAGCCGTTGAATTCGGTATTCATGCCGGGATTTACCGTCTGTCTGAAACTCAGGCACAGGCTATTCTCGAACTGCGCCTGCACCGATTGACCGGTCTGGAGCAGGACAAGATCGTCAACGAATACAAGCAGCTGCTCGAACAAATTGACGAATATTTGTTTATTCTGGGCAGCGATACTCGGTTGATGGAAATCATTCGGGAAGAATTGGTCGCGATTAAAGAACAATATTCCGATGAACGCCGCACCGAAATCATCCAAAACCATTCGGATTTGTCTGATGAAGATTTGATTACCGAAGAAGACATGGTAGTGACCATGTCTCACGAAGGCTATGTCAAATCGCAACCGCTCACTGATTACAAGGCGCAGCGGCGCGGCGGTCGCGGCAAATCGGCGACGCAAACTAAAGAGCTGGATTATGTCGATAAGCTGATTGTGGCCAATACTCACGATATTATTTTGTGCTTTTCTTCGCGGGGCAAAGTTTACTGGCTCAAAGTGTATCAATTGCCGGTTGCCAGCCGCGCCGCCCGAGGCAAACCTTTTGTCAATCTGCTGCCATTGGAAGAAGGCGAAAAAATCAACGCAATGTTGCCTATCCGCGAGTTTTCCGACACTAAATTTATCTTTATGGCGACTTCTGCGGGTACGGTTAAAAAGACCCCGTTAAAAGAATTCGAGCGCCAACGTACCAACGGTAAAATCGCCATCGATTTGCGCGAAGATGACACCCTAGTCGGCGTTGCTGTGACCGACGGTCAGCAAAATGTGCTGTTGTTCAGCAGCACTGGCAAAGCTGTTTGTTTTAATGAAGAAGATGTACGCTCAATGGGGCGGACAGCGACCGGTGTGCGCGGAATCCGCTTGCAGGAAGGGCAAAAAGTCATTTCGTTGATTATTGCCACCGAAGGCACGGTGTTGAATGTCACCGAAAATGGCTACGGTAAGCGCACCAAACTGGAAGAATTTACCTGTCACAAACGCGGTGGTCAGGGTCTGATTGCGATACAAACCTCGGCGCGAAATGGCGCTGTCGTTGGCGCGGTACTGGTCAATGATAACGATGAGATTATGCTGATTACCGATGGCGGCACTCTGGTGCGTACACCGGTTGAGGGGATTTCAATAGTCGGCAGAAACACCCAGGGCGTGACTATTATTAAGCCCGATAAGAATGAAAAAGTGATCGGTGTTGATCGTATTGAGGGCCTGGCTGGGGTTGATGATGCCGATGATGAGCTTTTAGATGACGCCGTTGTATCCGAAAATGATTTGCCATTGGGCGATAACCTGGATTTAGACGACAACGTAGAATCGGGCGATGAATGAGATTTTTACTGAAGATGACGAAGATCTTAATGATTTAAGAGCAGCCAAAAAACAATCAAAAGGCGAAAAACCCGTTTCTTTAGCCGAGGCAATCATTGACTAGGGTTGTAATGTAACGCTGAAAGTACGCGGTTTTTTAACGTATTTAATAACTTATCCAAGAGAATCATAATGTCCAGAGTTTATAATTTTAGCGCAGGCCCGTCTGCATTTCCTGAATCGGTCTTGCAACAGGCACAACAAGAAATACTGGAATGGCGCGACAGCGGCATGTCGGTTATGGAAATGAGCCATCGCGGCAAACATTTCTCCATCATTGCCGAAGAGCTGGAAAGCGATTTGCGGGCGCTGTTGGCGATTCCTACTAACTATAAGGTGTTGTTTTTACAAGGCGGTGCTTCGGCGCAGTTTTCGCTGATACCGCAAAATATCCTGAACGGCAAAACCAAAGCTTGTTATTTGAACACCGGTGCTTGGTCGGAAAAGGCGATTAAAGATGCCAAGGCTTATTGTGATGTTGTGGTCAGCGCCAGTTCCGAAAGCAGCAAATTTACCACGATTCCTGAAGCAGCGAGCTGGGCTATCGATAGCGAAGCGGCTTATTTGCATTACACCTCCAATGAAACTATTCACGGTGTGGAATTCCAATCGACGCCTGACAGTCAAGGCTTGCCGCTGGTGTCGGATATGTCATCGAATATTTTATCGCGCAAGCTTGATGTCAGTCAGTACGGCTTGATTTATGCCGGAACGCAAAAAAACATGGGCCCGGCCGGCGTGACCGTGGTCATTGTCAGAGATGATTTGGTCGGCCACGCGCCTAAAACCGTGCCGCCGGTTTTCAATTATGCCGAGCAGGCAAAAAACCAATCGATGCTGAATACACCGGCAACGTATAGCTGGTATCTGACCGGACTGGTGCTGAAATGGTTACAGGCGCAAGGCGGTGTTGATGCGATTGAGCAACGTAATATCGCGAAGTCGGCAAAATTGTATCAAGCGATTGACCAATCGGCGTTGTATTCCAATCCGGTAGAAATTGCTTCGCGTTCGCGGATGAATGTGCCGTTTATTCTGCGCGATGAGAGCCTCGATAAGCCATTTTTGGTGGCTGCGGAAGCGAATGGCTTGTTTGAATTAAAAGGCCATCGTTCAGTCGGCGGCATGAGAGCCAGCATTTATAATGCGATGCCGGAAGCTGGCGTACAGGCTTTAATTGATTTTATGGCTGAGTTTGAACGTACTCATTAATCGAAATTTTAATCATTAAATCAGGCCGACATGTCATCTGTTACCCCGCTTGCAGAATTAAGAGGCAAAATTGACGCCATCGATCAGCAGATTTTGCAATTGATGAATCAGCGCGCATCTTGCGCGGTGGAAGTCGCCAAAACCAAGATTGCGCAGGGTGAGCAAGGGTCATTTTATCGCCCGGATCGCGAATCCTTGGTGTTGCGGCGCATTAAAGAGCTGAATCAAGGGCCTTTATCCGATGATACGGCGGCGCATTTTTTTAGGGAATTGATGTCGGCGTGTTTGGCGTTGGAAAAACCGCTGGACGTCGCGTATTTGGGGCCCGAAGGTACGTTTACCCAGCAAGCGGCGATTAAGCATTTCGGTTCGGCGGTCAAAACTGTCCCGGTGACGACGATTAACGATATTTTTAATGCGGTGGAAAACGGCAACTGCCAGTTCGGCGTGG
>JBLRXA010000124.1:0-2756 GCA_047920955.1 Methylobacter sp.
AATAGGCGTTTATTTTACTTGTTTCGGTATATGGGTTCACGGAAATAGCCTTATTCCGTTTTTTTACGCTGTTTAAGTTGCTGCAGGACGTCTATGCCTTTTTTGCGCTGTAGCCGGATAATTTCCAATTCCGTCTGGTATTGCTTTATTAAACAAGGCTCATCGGCCTGTGACAAGCTACGGGCAATTTTCCGTTCTTTTTTCTTGAGCTTGAGCAGGATTTTTTTTAACGCTTCGATATGTTGCCTTTTTTTGTGTTTGTCGGTGTCGAAAAAGGCTTGTAACTGATGCAATAATTTGTTTATTTTCATGACCGGAACGCCAAGGTTAGCCCGCTAAAATTCAGTTTAAAAACACTACGGATTATCCACCGTTTGCACAACACCATTAATTTCCGCCTCACTTAAGGCCAGCTGCTGCTCAATGCCGACATGATTAATGTTGCTGTGTAAAAACAGGGTTTCCGCCGCCCTTAACAGATTCTTTTTAATGCTACGCATATAAGCACTGTCGTTAATTAATGAAGAACCTGTCTCCGCGCTTATTTTGCGCTCCCTAATCAATGCTTCAATAGCGCGGTTCAGTTGCATGTCGTCATTTTCAATCGCCGCTTTTAATGCGTCTAATGACAACAACGGCAATTCGTCATTTTCAATACCATGCCTGAACGCTTCAATTTGGAGGATATGCCAGGCTATTTGGTAGGCTATTTCATTGTATTCGTTGATCGCGGCTTTATTGTTCGATGCGCTAAAACGCATCCAGTTTTTTTGCAGGTGTTTGGTGTCCTTAATCGCTTCAACCAGATGTTTGTTGGCCTCGCGCAACCAGGAAAGTTTCGAGGATTGGTTCATTTCCCAGGTAAAAGCGGCCTGACTGATAAAAGCGATAATGGCGCTGTAAATGCCTTTTATCCTTTTGTCATAGCTGGCATCTATATCGTATTCAATCGGGTATTGATTTTGCCCGATACGCTGCCTGAGCCAGTCGCCATTTTTAAGATCGCGTTTATGCAAGCCAAAGGTGTTCAAAATGATATGGATGGCATTTTCATATAAATGGATGCTTTCCAGTTTGACCGATTCAACGACTGTTTCAGGAAAATCCATCGCCGACAAATCCAGATATTTCGGCTTAAATATAGTGGTGCGCTTTTCTATGAAAAACTTTTCCAGCCCTAGCGCCAGCCGATTAATGAACGGGATGAACATCACAATGCCAGTGAAATTAAACAGGCTGTGAAAGGTGGCCAACTTCATCGCATTGTCCGAATCGGCAATGCCTAAGGCGGCGCTGATAATGTCCACTGCCACGCCGAATTGCCCAATAAAAACCAGCACTACGATGCCGGTACCCACGTTAATCAACAAATGCGAAGCGGCCAGCCGCTTACCTTGAATATTAGCGCCAAAAGCGGCAATGATTGCGGTGATGGTGGTGCCGACATTTGAGCCGATTGCCAACGCCAGCGCATTGTCGTAGGTGATTTGATGCACCGAAACGGCGGTGATGACCAGCAGCATGGTGGCATGGCTGGACTGCATAATGACAGTGGCGATAGCGCCTACAGCCGTATAAACCAGCAAACCTTTAACGCCGGGCATGGCGTAACTGGCCAGGTTAATGGTGTTTTCAAAGGTTTCGAAGTTTTCCTTCATGTAGTGTATGCCGAGCAGCAGAAAACCCAGCCCGGTCAAAATATAACCGACACCTTTCAATTGTTTGCTGTTTTGGAACACGCATAACACGCCAAAAACCAGCAAAGGCATGGCATAGGTGGCAATATCCACCTTAAGCCCCAGCCCTGCTATCAGCCAGGCGCCGGTGGTGGTGCCCAAATTGGAACCGAAAACGATGCCGATACCGGCGACCAAATCGATCAAACCCGCGCTCAGAAATGAAATGGTGATGATAGAAACCAAACTGCTGGACTGCATTAAAGTGGCGGACAGGAAGCCGAAACCGAAACTTTTCCAGGTGGTGTCGGTGGTTTTTTGCAAAATCCGCTCCAACACGCCGCCGGTAAAGGCTTTAAAACCCTGTTCCAGGGACAACATGCCGAACAAAAAAATCGCGACACCGGCGGCAATGCCTTTAAACTCGGCGCTGAGCCAAAAACCGTAAGACAATAGCGAGGCGATAACCAGCAAAAAGATTTTAGACATGTTTGGTTGGACGATTTTTTAAAGGGTGACGAAAGGCGAGCCGCCCCAACACGCTAGATTGGCGGCTGTTTTGCGCCAATTACGTTGACCTGCACTGCATCGCCAACCGTCAGTTGGCCGCGTTGGTTATGCAAAGCATTTTGCCCGAAATAAACGTTGTTTTGCCATTTTCGGGTGCGGTTCAGCGTCGTTAGCGGTTCTTTACCTGTTTGCGCAGTTTCCGGGTCGATAGTGGGAACAGAACAGCGGGCGCAAGGCTTGGTCAGTCTGAAATCGATAGCGCCGATGCTGATTTCGCGCCAGCTGTCTTCTGCGTAACCGGGGCAACCGGAAATGACCAAATTGGGCCGGAACCGGGTCATCGGCAAATTCAGCTGCATCTCATCATTAAGTGCCACCAGTGAATTTTCTGAAATAATCAAGAAAGGAAAACCGTCGGAAAAGGCGACCTTGTCAGTCGGCTTGGCATAACGCGGATCGACTGGGCGAATAACGTCGTCGGGCTGGTAAACCAAGCGGCAATCTTGGTTTAAAAAGTCGCTGAGCCATTGGTCAGCTTCGGCTGAAACACTACGGGCGTCGCACTGGTCG
>JBLRXA010000124.1:2766-10160 GCA_047920955.1 Methylobacter sp.
GCTCAAGAGGTAAAGATAAATTTTCTCTGTCTGGGGCGGACAGGATCAGGTTTTGGTCGGTGATTGCGGTTTTGATTAATGCCATTTTTGGCAATTTCCGCTGGCTGAGAAATTGCCGCCCATTATCGATAAGCATCCATTTTCTGTCATACTGAAAACCTTTTTCAGTGACAGGCCAGCTAGTTGCGCTAATACCGGCTAATGACTTGACCGGATAAACGCTGATCCCGCTTAATGTAAAGTGCGTCATAGGCGGGGGCGGGATGCTGCTTAACCTAATAATGATTTGACTGCGCCGGAAAATATATTGCTTTGTGTCGCTTGTGCCTGAGCCGGATTGCTTTTAAAGTCGGCAAGCAACTGGTTCAACGCTTGTTGGGCTTGCTCCTTATTTTCAATGGGATTCGCCCTGTCGGTGCTTTTTACTGGCGAAGAGGCCGATAACTTGACTGAGGTATCAGACAGTTGGACGGTTGCGTCGGGCACTGTTACCGTGTTGTCGGGAACTTGTACACTATTGGCCTGGGCGTTATCGGGTCGATTTTCGACAGCGCGCTCATCGTTTTCCAGGTTTTTTGCCCGCTGGACGGGTGCCTGGGCAATAAGTGCATCTGCTCGTGGTGGTATTGCGTTGGTTTCCATTTTCATGTCCTTTTTGGCTGAATGTGAAAGAAGCCGTAAAAGACGGCGTGATTTAACCTGTTTAAATTTTCAGGTTATTTTAATTGATGCTGAACTTTTTGCTGTTCTAAGTCAATACTCTATTTTGTCATGGCGCTCATTTTTTTGGCTAATGCGGCCGAAAAACTAAACAAAGTGTGCGAATCCGTTAAAATTAGCACCCGTGTATTTTATTAGGGTTAAAAAATGATGCAACTTATTAGCTGGCCCGCCCCAATAGCTATTGGTTTTTTATCTATTATTCAATTATTTGCAATAACGCCTGTGTATGCCGAGGCTAAACAGACCATCAATATCGCTTATTTGTCGCAAGAGCTAAAAACCCCGCCGCCGCTCTCCAATCTCGATGTTTTTATTAAAGATAAGGGCATACCGGGCGCGCAACTGGCGATTGACGACAACAATACCACCGGGCAATTTACCGGCCAGCAGTTTGTGCTGAAAAAGTTTATCGTGCCGCTGGACGGCAATGTCGCTGATACTTTTAATAAGGCGATTAGCGAACAATATGTCCTTGTCAATTTGCCGGCCGAACTGACCAACACCCTCGCCGATTTACCGGCGGCAAAAACAAAATTGCTGTTTGATGTGGCGACCATTGATGATGCCTTGCGCAACGAACAATGCCGCAATAACGTCGTGCATCTTTTGCCTAGCCGCGCAATGCGCGCCGATGCGCTGGCGCAATACATGATGAAAAAACGCTGGAACAAGTGGTTTTTAGTCATCGGCACTAACGAGGAAGACCGTTTGTTTGCCGAGGCTTTAAGACGCGCTGCCAAACGCTTCGGCATGAAAATAGTCGAGGAAAAAACCTGGGAGCACACTTACGACGCGCGGCGCACGGCGCAATCGGATGTCGCGGTGTTTACCCAAGTGGACGATTATGACGTGCTGGTGGTTGCCGATGAACAAGGCCAGTTTGGCGAATATCTGGAATACAGAACCTGGAATGCACGTCCGGTTATCGGCACCCAGGGACTGACCGCGACGGCATGGCATAAAACCCACGAACAATGGGGCGCGGTGCAGATGCAAAACCGCTTTAAAGAGCAAACCGGACGCTGGATGGAAGAGCAAGATTATGGCGCTTATTTGGCGGTTAGAGCTATCGGCGAGGCCGCGACCCGCAGCCAAAGCAACGACATCAATACGCTGAAAGACTATCTGTTCAGCGAGGCGTTCGCATTGCAGGGTTATAAAGGCACGCCGCTATCGTTCCGGCCTTGGGATGGGCAGCTACGGCAACCGGTGTTGCTGGCAGCACCAAGATCATTGGTTGCGGTCGCGCCGATTGACGGCTTTTTGCACCCTAAAACCGAACTTGATACCTTGGGTTTTGACCAACCTGAATCAACCTGTAAATGGAGCAAATGATGAAAAAAAATATCTTGGCACTGCTACTGGCCACGGCACTGAGCGGTGGCGCGCACGCTGAAACCGTGTTTGTCACGCTGGAAAAAGACAATGCGCTGGCAGTGGTCGACCCTATCGCCGGTCAATTAATCAAGACCGTGGACATCGGCCAGCGCCCTCGAGGCATTGCCATCAGCCCCGACCATCGATTTTTGTATGTGGCGGTCAGCGATGAAAATACCATCAAGATTATCGACGCCGAAACGCTCAAGCAAGTGGGCACATTGCCGTCTGGCGAAGACCCGGAAACCTTCGCGTTAAATCCTGCGGGCGACCGGCTGTATGTGTCGAATGAAGACGACAGCCAAGTTACGGTCATCGACATCAACAACAAAAAGGCCATCAAACAGATTAAGGTCGGCGTCGAACCTGAAGGCATTACCGCAAGCCCTGATAACCTGTGGGTTGCCAGCGCCTCCGAAACCACCAACATGGTGCATTGGATTGACACCAAAACCAACGCCATCACCGACAACACGCTGGTTGACCCGCGCCCGCGTGCGCTGGGTTTTACCGCCGATAGCCAGCAATTGTGGGTGACCTCGGAAATGGCTGGCACTTTGATGATTATCGATGTTAAAACCAAGCAGATCATCAAAACGGTCAAATTCGATGTGCAAGGCGTGACTGCCGACAAGATTCAACCGGTTGGCGTAGTGATCGATAAGGACAGAAAACGCGGCTATGTGGCGCTCGGCCCCGCAAACCGCGTGGCAGTGGTTAATGCGGAAACGTTTGAGGTGGAAAAATATCTGCTGGTCGGCCAACGGGTTTGGAATCTGGCGTTTTCACCTGACCAAAAACGCTTGTACAGCACGAACGGCACCAGCAACGACATTTCACTGATCGACCTTGACAGCCAAACCGTAACCAAATCGGTCGGCGTGGGCAACTACCCGTGGGGAGTGGCCGTTAAACCATGACTTTATCCACAGCATTGTCCGTACAGGATTTGAGTTTTTCCTACGGCGGCAAAAAAGCACTCGACCAGGTCAGTTTTAATATCCAGCCCGGCGAATGCACGATTTTGCTAGGCCCTAACGGCGCGGGCAAAAGCACCTTGTTTTCCTTGATTACCCGCTTATATGACAGTCGCGATGGTCGTATCGAACTGTGCGGTTTCGACATTAAACGGCAAACGCTGTTGGCCTTGGCGAAACTGGGCGTGGTATTTCAGCAAACGACGCTGGATATGGATTTGTCGGTGCTGCAAAACCTGCGCTATCACACCGCCTTGCATGGCATGGGCGGAAAACAGGCGGCGCAACGCATACAACAGGAACTGGAGCGTTTAAATATGTACGACCGGCGTTTTGAGAAAGTGCGCCAGCTTAATGGCGGGCACCGGCGCCGCGTGGAAATTGCCCGCGCCTTATTGCATAAGCCGTCGGTGCTGTTGCTGGATGAACCTACGGTTGGTTTGGATGTGCCCAGCCGCTTGGCTATCGTTGAATATGTGCATCAGTTGGCGACCGAAGAAAAATTGGCGGTGTTGTGGGCCAGCCATTTGATTGACGAAATTTATCCGGACGACCATTTGATTGTGCTGCATAAAGGTCAGGTCAAAGCCAACGGCACCGTTGATGACGTTCTGCATTTCACCGACACCTTAACCATTAAAGATGCTTTTTACACATTGACACAAGGGGAACAGGTGTTATGAGACTGCTGCATTACTGGCGCGCCCTATGGGGCATTATCGGGCGTGAATTATGGCGCTTTGTAACCCAACGCGAACGCTTTATTTCGGCGCTGGTCAGGCCTTTAGTCTGGTTGTTTGTCTTTGCCGCTGGCTTTAGGGCGGCATTGGGGCTGGCCATCACGCCGCCTTACGAAACCTATATCCTTTACGAGGTCTACATCACCCCCGGCCTGATCGGCATGATACAGCTGTTTAACGGTATGCAAAGCTCATTGTCGATGGTTTACGACCGGGAAATGGGCAGTATGCGCATACTGATGGTATGCCCGCTGCCGCGCTGGTTTTTATTAATCAGCAAACTGCTGGCCGGTACCGGCGTATCGGTGTTGCAGGTCTATGTATTTTTGGCGATTGCCTGGTTCTATGACATTCAGGCGCCGTGGCCCGGTTATTTGTGGATACTGCCCGCACTGTTGCTGTCAGGCTTAATGCTCGGCGCGCTGGGCTTGTTGCTGTCGTCTTTTATTAAGCAACTGGAAAATTTTGCCGGGGTGATGAACTTTGTCATTTTTCCGATGTTTTTTATGTCAACCGCCTTGTACCCTTTGTGGAAAATCAAAGAATCCAGTGCCTTACTGCATAATCTGGCGTTGTATAACCCCTTTTCCCAAGCAGTCGAATTAATCCGCTTTGCCCTGTACGGCCAATTTAATCAACAGGCGTTTATTTTCACCCTAACGGCCTTTATCGTCTTTATGACTGCCGCCATCATTGGCTATAATCCTTCAAAAGGCATGATGACAAGAAAAGGTGGCGGCTAATATGCCCCACGGCCCTTATCTCCCCTGCAGGCAACCCATCAACCCGGTGAATATGTGAAAAACTCTTTTTTTCTGGTCATTCCAACGCAGCAAAACAATCCCCAGCGCCTAAAAGAATTTGGCGCCAAGGCGCTTCAGCAATGGGTGGCTGAATTGCCGACGGCTAATCCGGGCTTAGCCACCCGTCTGCTGCACGACTTTTTAATCGATTTCAACAGCCTTGAAATGACACCCCAATTAAGGCTTGATGCGCTGGAACTTTTAAGCGCAAGCGTTTATGTCATCGAAGACTACCTGCGCTCCAGACTGATTAAGACCGGCTTCCCCAAAGAAGACAATGACAAGAAAATTTTGTCGGTACTGGTTTCCATTGAAAAGGAATTTACTATTGGCTATTGGATCGTGCTAAAAGAACTGACCCGGCGCGACGTTGGCTGGTTTCAAGGCAAAAATACCGCACTCGCCATCCAGCGCTGCATTAAAGGGCTTAGCAGCATTATTATCAGCCATTTCATTATGGGCATGCCGATACCGGACTGGGTCTGGATAGATTTGCACTCGCTTTATAATTTGAGCGTCACCTTAAAAAACAACTCGACCAAAGTGGGCAATGAAACCAGCCTGTCCAACAAACCGAGTACACCCGAAGAGTGTTACCGGCAGATCCTGCTACTCAGCCTTGCCGATCCAACAGGCCTAATGCAAAAAGAAATTTTGCAGGTTTATAGTTTTATAGAAAGCATCAATGCCTCAGTCAGCCTAAAAAAAGAACCTGTCGCCGGCCAGCAAACACAGTGCATTGTGTTAACCGATGAAGATAAATCGCCGCATTGCCAGCTTGGAACCGGCATCAAAAACGATTCCGCAATACTGTATTTGGACTTGACCAAACTATTTAAGGCCTTCAAGCAAAAAGAGAAATTAATTAATGCCGAGGACGCACGCTTTAGCTCGATGCATGTATTAAAAAATAGTGCCGCAAAACCCTCAGCAGAATTACTCGATTATCTTGAACAACGCTGGCTAGGCGTCGATCTGCAAGGCGTACCTTTTTTTAGCGACAGAGCCGACCGCTGCATTGCCGTAGGTCTGGAATCAACCCATGAACTGCAAAATACCATGGGCTCAACCAGCAACAAAGATCTGGAGTTTCACGTCCAGTCGGCATCCGACCGGCTCTTATCCGGCATATTCCAACAAACAGGCGTCTTGTCGGTAGGTAGCCTGGTTAGCTTTAGAAAAGCCGATAGCCCCGAACATAAACGGTCGTTAGGCATCGTAAACAAAGTCGTTGTCGACAGACAAAGCGGCCGAATAAATTTTGGTATGCAACTATTAGCCCACCAATCCATTGCCGTCAGCTATATCCTATTAGAATTAGAAGAAAGCGGAAAAGATGTCCCCGCGCAAAAAGGCCTGTTTTATAACGCCAAAGAACTGGAATACGAAAAAAGCTACATCATCACCGCAAGTTTTATGCTCAAAGATGGCGACCTTATCCGAATGCTGATGAACAATGAAAGTTTTCCTGTGGTGCTAAGCAACCGAAAGAATGTCGGCTTAGGTTACTGGCAGTTTGAATGCCGCCGGGTCGCGGAAAAAGACAAATCCGCCCCTACCCAAGCCAAAAAAGGCTACGATTTCATTTGAACAAGACAGACCACCAACACATAGCACTTGAAAAGTTTTTTTATCGTGGTAAGTTGGCACGTCAAGTTAATGGCGGGTGATAAATTGCCGACTGTTCGAAAGTAGGCAAAAATACTCAGGGACTATGCTTGGAGCAAAAACCTGAACATAATAAAAAATAACAGTGAGGATAAAAAATGAGCAACGAAGAAAACGATAATAAAACAGCAGATGCCGCAAAAGAAACAGCTGGCAAAGTCTTTTCAGTAGCGATGGATTTAAAAGAAAAGAATCCAAAAGTATTTTTTGGCGCCATTGGCGGTGTCGTCCTGCTGCTGATTGTGATTATGATGAGCGGCGGCGACTCAAAACCGCCCATTACCTCCACCGCCAAAAATCTGGTGACCGGCCAACGCTATGTTTTGAAAAACCCAAACACCTACGAAGTCGAATCACCTATTCAATTGGTCGCAGTACCCGGCGCCATAGCCGCATTTGATGACAGCGAAGACGACGGCAAAGGTAAAGTTGAATCATGCAGACGGATAGCGCAAGGCACACCAGTCACCATCATTGAATTCCAAGATTTTGCAGGCAAGAAAAATGCATTTGTTAAAGTTCAAATCGAAGATGGTGAATGTAAAGGCGCTTCCGGTTGGGTTTTAGCAATTGATGTTCAATAAAGTTTGACAAGTTCAAAATAAGCCTTATAATAGTCAAATAAATTGCAACGCGGGAATAGCTCAGTGGTAGAGCACAACCTTGCCAAGGTTGGGGTCGCGAGTTCGAATCTCGTTTCCCGCTCCAATTAATTTAAAAAAAGCCGCGATAATTCGCGGCTTTTTTATTTCACTTTTAAGGCTGCGTAGCAAAATGGTTATGCAGTGGCCTGCAAAGCCATCTACGGCGGTTCGATTCCGCCCGCAGCCTCCAATAGTAGATTCAACAAGCATTAACGAAACCCGCAGGCTATATGGCCTAGCGGGTTTTTTATTGCCCAATAAGCACCGATGGGATTCATTGACATACCCGTGGGGGTAACATCCGGGGGTAACACACTTACCCCCACCGGAGTTACCCCCAATGCCACTATCAGACACCGCCTGTAAGAACGCCCACAAAAACTATAGTGGCCCCCAATAATTAGACCACAACTTAAGGAGCGATTTAGCTCAAACTATAGGGTCAATGAAAGGGGATAACGA
>JBLRXA010000125.1:0-10156 GCA_047920955.1 Methylobacter sp.
AAAATCATGCGATATCATGCCATTTTCCTGGAAAACTTGTGTAGATACTTATGCTACGGCAGCCGGTGTTAATGTCGGATCTTTAGCCAGCATCAGCCCGGCCAGTCCGGCGACATGGGGCGTTGCCATTGAGGTGCCCGATAGGTAATAGTAGCCGTGGCTTGTTGGCGTTGTTGCCCCATCATTCCGGGTCGATGCGACACTAACCCCCGGCGCGGCAATATCAACGCTGCTGCCGTAATTGGAAAACGAAGCTTTTTTGCCATCCTTATCGGTTGCGGCGACCGCGATGACGCCATTGCAATTTGACGGTGTAGTATTGGCGGCATCAACATTGTTGTTTCCGGCGGCCGCCACCACGGTAACACCGCGTTGATTAGCACCATTAATTGCATTTTGAAAGGTGGCGCCGCATTGGCCTGCCCCACCCAAGCTCATATTGATGACTTTGGCCGGATTGGCATTGGCCGGTACGCCGGGCACAGTGTTCCCCGCAGCCCACACAATCCCGTCAGATATATCGGATAAATAGCCGCCGCATTTGCCCAGTACCCTGATCGGCAACACCTTCGCGCCAAATGCTACACCGATTACGCCGTCATTATTGGCGACGGCGGCAATGGTGCCCGCAACATGGGTGCCGTGCCAGCTGGACGAGGTTGCAGGCGAACCGCTGGCGCATTCATTTTTGGCCGTCCAGTCGCCAGGGTCGCGGGCATCGCTGTCGCGGCCATTGCCATCGTTGGCAATAAAAGTATCGCTGATGAAGTCATAGCCGCCGACAATATTGCCCAGTAAATCAGGATGGTCGGTGTAACCGGTATCCAGGACGGCAATAACGGTATTGCTGCCGGTACTGACATCCCATGCGCCCGGCAAGTTTAAGCCGCCTATCGGTTCAAAATAATGCCATTGGTAGCCATATAACGCATCCGTTGGCGTGAAGTTAGCCGTCAGTAGGACATCGGGCTCAATATAGCTGACTGTTGGGCGGCGGGCGAATGCGCGCATCAGTTTTTCCGCATCAGCTTTGGCTAAAGCCTGGTCGCTGTGAATGACAAAAGCCCCGGCAACGCCGAGTTGTCGTTGCAACTGGATGCCAACGCCGACGTTTGCGGCAACGACGTCCAATTCGGCCAATAATTGCGCAACATCACGCCGCTGTGGGCTATCCGGTGCAAAATGCACGATGAAATTTTGATGGTTGGGTTGATTGTCCAGCGAGGACAAATTAATTTTGCTGGCAATCGTGTTGTTCGCATTTGATGATGCCGGGGTTTGCGCGTAAAGCGGCGGCAATGCAAAAATGCCCGCCAATCCTAAAATAAGTGCTTTCATTATTTTGATCTCCTAAAAATAATCGGTTTGTTGATTATTTATGATGGTTTTATTGCGTCAAGTCTAGACCCGAAACCTTTATTCGGCAATGATACTCGGCGAATTTAAGCGGGTTAACTGCGGCTAACAAGGTTTTTGTTGAATCGATCAGGAGAAGAACTATGCTCATTGGACTGCCCAAAGAAATTAAAGACAACGAATACCGTGTCGGCCTGACGCCAAGCTCGGTCAAAGCCTTAACCCGCCATGGCCATCAGGTGCGGGTACAAAGCGGGGCAGGGGACGGCAGCGCCATTGCCGATGAAGAATACCGGGCTGTCGGTGCCGACATCGTGCCCAACGCCGAAGACGCCTGGGCGGCCGAGCTGGTGGTCAAGGTCAAGGAACCGGTTGCCTCGGAATACCACTTCCTGCGTCAAAGTTTGCTGCTGTTTACCTACTTGCATTTGGCTTCGGATAAGGCGCTGACCGAGGCGCTGTTGGCCAGCGGAACCACCGGTATCGCCTACGAAACCGTGCAAACCGAAGACGGCAGTTTGCCGTTATTGATGCCGATGAGCGAGGTTGCCGGGCGCATGGCGACCCAGGCCGGTGCCACCCATTTACAAAAATCGCAGGGCGGCCGTGGCATCTTAATGAGTGGGGTGCCGGGCGTGGCTCCCGCTAATGTCGTCATTCTCGGCGCCGGTATCGTCGGCAGCAATGCCGCGCGCGTTGCGGTCGGTATGGGCGCGCAGGTCACTGTGCTGGACATCAGCCATGCCCGCTTGAAATATTTGGATGATCTTTATCGGGGGCAACTGCAAACCCGTATCAGCAATGAATTGCTGATAGAGGAGCTTATCGCCGCTGCCGATTTGGTCATTGGCGCCATTTTAATTCCCGGCGGACGTGCACCCTGGCTGGTTACCCGCAACATGCTGCCGACAATGCGCAAAGGCGCGGTCATCGTTGATGTGGCGGTCGATCAGGGCGGTTGCGTGGAGACAACGCGGCCGACCACCCACAGCCATCCGACTTATGAAATCGACGGCGTGCTGCATTATTGTGTCGCCAACATGCCCGGCGCGGTGCCGCGCACCAGCACGTTTGCGCTGAATAACCAAACTGCGGGCTATGTGTTGCGTCTGGCGAATGAAGGTCTGGATGCGCTGCGTAATGATGCGGCGTTGCAACGCGGGCTCAATACCTATCGGGGCGCGCTGACTTATCCCGCCGTAGCGGCGGCATTCGGCATGAAACACACCGATCCGGCACAGGCGCTAACAATCTTTCAGTAAACGGTTTTGTGCGGACGTTTCCAGCCATTTGCCGGTGTTGCTTATCAGTTCGGCGAACACGGCGTCTTGTTTGAGCGCGGGCAACGTGTTTTGCCCGCAGTGTTCCAGCGCATTCAGCACAAAAGCAACGCTCAGGCGATTAATGTCGACGGCGGGCAGGTAAACATGGTCGTCCTCGTCGGTTTTTAAGCTGAGTAGAACATGACTGTCCACCAAAAAATCCAGCAGTTGTTGAACAATCGTTTTGGAAACCTGCAAATGTACGCTAATGGCCTCGGCGGTCAGCGGTTTGCCTGCGTCCGCGCTATTTAGCACAATCAGGTGGCTAATTTGCAGGGCAATAATCTTTTTAAAGGCGAAACTTAAGGCCGGAAATTGCACGTTATGTCGGCAACTGGCGTAATTTTGCAAATAAAAGGCCATTTCGCAGCCGAATAAAACAATCATCCAGCCGATTTGCACCCAAATGACAAATAACGGCAACGCGGCGAGGCTGCCGTAAATGGCGCTATGGCTGGACACGCCGATTTGCAGGCTCAGATACAGCCATTGGATAAAGTGGTACAAAATCCCGGTGACCACACCGGCAATAATGCCCGCCGTATAGTTGATCTTATGGTTGGGGATGAAAATAAAAGTGATTGAAAATAAGCCGATCATCAGCAGCAACGGCGAATAACTCAACATGCCCAACAATACCTTTTCGCCGAATGCCGGCAACGCAATCACCGTGCCCAGCGACATGATTTGCGTTTTAACGAAAACACTGATGCTGCCTGCCAAAATCAATAAAACCGGGGCCAGCAACATGAAGGACAGGTAATCGCTTAATTTTCGGTTGAGCGTCCTGCCTTTGCTGACTTTCCAAATATAATTGAACGATTCCTCGATATTGCCGATCATGTTGATCACTGTCCACAGCAGCACCACCACACCAATTCCGGCAACCACACCGCCTTCGGTGTTTGCCAGCAGTTTTTGCGCAAAGCCGATCAGGGTGGTGACGGTGGTGTCTTGGTGCGGTATTTGTTCCAGCAGCTGTTGTTCGAGCATTTTTTCCAGGCCGAAGCCTTTGGCGATGCCAAACAGCATGGCAATAATCGGCACGACCGCCAGCAAGGTGTACAGCGTTAACGCGGAAGCACGTAATTGGCAGAGGTCGCGGGTAAAGCCTTGAACAGCCAATAACACTATTTTTAACACCTTCAGCAGTGTGGCTGTAAGTTTTGGGCGTCCGTTTTCCGGCAGTTGCCAAATGCCGTCCTTAAAAAAGTTGATTATATTTGCCATTATTCCCGCTGTGGTTGTCATTACCCGTACTGGGCAATACTTAAAAAACTTTAGTCGGGATGTTAATGGCCGCTAACAGCTTGTGTAAATGTTTATTTTCTTTTGGCAAAAGAATCTGAATGTTTATGGTTTTTACAGTCATCTTAAATAGGGGGTATGTCATGGACATTAAAACAGGCCAATCGCCGGTCTATAGCAATAAACCGGTCAAACAGGCTAACGCAAATTTCGGCGCGCAGGTATCGGCAAGGGCGCATGAGAAAAAAACCGAAGATGTGCAGGGGCGCACACCTTTTGGCGCTGAGGTATCTGAGCAGGCACAGGCAAAAAAAATCGATCAAGCGCCAGAATCGGCTGCGGTCACGGCGAAGAACCAATTAAACCAAGGTATCTTGCAAGCCTCGCTGGAGGTCAGTTTGAGCGCCGGTAACGAGCCGATGGCGTTGTTGCTAAAGACGGCGATAGAAGGCGTCAATAAGGAGCTGGAAGGCGAACTTGGCGCCAATGCCATTCAAAACGCTTACGATTCCGGTCTTGATGTGTCGCCGCAGGCCACTGCCGACCGTATTGTGCAAATGAGCACGGCTTTTTTTGACCGATACCATGCCAACCATAAAGACCTTAGCGTTGATGACGCTTTGAAGTCGTTCACCGAGTTGATAGGCAAGGGCATTGATAAAGGATTTAAGGAAGCTCGGGATATTTTGGGCGGTCTTGGTGTACTCGATCATGGCGACATAGGCAAAAATATTGACGCCACTTATGAGCTGGTACAAAAAGGCCTGCAAGCCTTTGTCGACAATTATAAAAGGCCTGAGGCGGCAGCGCCCGAAACTTCAACATAAGTGGCGTGACAATGTTACGCTGTGCTTGAACATGCTTTAACTGACTTGTGCGTAAACTGGACAGGTAAATATTAACGATCTACCAGGACTCAGGATTAAGAATTATGCAGTTATTTACCTCGAAAATAGGTTTTACTTTGGCGCTTGCCATCAGCGCAATGTTAGTCATGAATCCGGCCTTTGCCGACAAGCCATCGCATGGCGGCCATAATAAAACACAGAAACAGCAAAAACAGGGCAAGAAGCAAAAGCACAAAAAAGCGCAGGGTAAAAAGCATCATGCCCGCCCGTCCCAGAAACAAGCAGTGGCTGCGTTTAAGCCGCAGCACTATTTCGACAACCGGCATCGGACTGTCGTGCAGAATTACTATGTTGAGCAGTTCCGTGCCGGTGCTTGTCCGCCCGGATTGCTCAAAAAACAAAATGGCTGCTTGCCGCCGGGACAGGCAAAACAATGGTCTGTAGGTCGTCCTTTGCCGCGTGACGTGGTTTATTATGAACTGCCGCCAACGGTTATTAACCAGCTAGGGCCACCGCCGCAGCCTGACTATCGTTATGTGCGCGTCGGCGACGATGTGCTGCTAATGACGCTAGGAACACGGTTAGTTATAGACGCCATCCAGGGGTTGAACTGGCGTTAGACTTATTTACCATAAAGACGCAGGGGCTTAATAGCCTCCCCGCCTTGAAGGATGGGGAGGATGTTAAGGGTTGCAGCGATTACAAAAGTATACTGTTTCTGGCTCAGATGCGAGTAACGCTCTTCTGGGATTAGGCTATCAACTTGACGCCGGGGCAGACTTGTCAGGTTTGCTCCGGCATTTTTACCCCCGTTTAAATGGGAAGCCGAAAATGGCGTTAGCTATGGGTGAAACTCGTCAGCCGCAATGTCGCCGCGTAACACGCCAAACCAAGTGCTATCCATTTCAGCAGATTGAACACGCGGGCAGCGGAATCCCAATCATGCCAGCAAGTGCTGTCGACAAAATAAAATAGAACTGCCGCCATGACGCCGCTGGCCAGCACTACCCTGGCAAAAAATAACCACCAGCCTTTTGCCGGTTGATAAATTTTGTCTTGTTGTAATTTCATTAACAACAACGCCGCGTTAAAGCAAGCGCCCAAGGCTGTCGCCAACGCCAGCCCCGCATGTGCCAGCGGAAACACCAGCAACAGATTCAAGGCCAAACTGACCACTACAGCGTAAACTCCGTAGCGAACCGGCGTCTTCATGTCGCCGCGTGCGCTAAAGCCCGGCACCAGCACCTTAATCAGGATAAACCCCAGCAGGCCCAGCGAGTAGGCCTTTAAACTTTGTCCGGCAAAATGCACATCGCGGCTGCTAAATTCATGATATTGGAACAGCGTCGACAACATCGGCTCGCTTAACAGCACTAAACCAATGGTCGCAGGCAAACCGATTAGAACCACCAGGCGCAAGCCCCAATCCAGTGAGCTTGAAAAAGCGGCGCTATCGTCTGCCGCATGGCTTTTAGCTAAGTTCGGCAAAATGACTGTCGCTACCGCGAGGCCTAAAATACCCAAAGGAAACTCCACTAGCCGGTCGGAATAATACAGCCAAGATACGCTTCCGACGCTTAAAAACGACGCAATCAGGGTATCTAGCAATAAATTAATCTGCGTGACCGAAACGCTAAAAATGGCGGGCAGCATCAGCGTAATCATGCGTTTAACGCCAGTGTCACCAAAGCCCAAGCGCGGCCTTGGCAGCAAGCCCAAACGCGCCAAAGCCGGAAGCTGAAACAACAGTTGCACCAAGCCCGCTGCAAAAACGCCCCAAGCTAAAGCCGTAACCGGCTCGTCCATCAATGGCGCCAGCCAAATGGCGGCGGCAATCATGCAAATATTGAGGAAAACCGGGGTTAACGCGGGAATCGCAAAGCGCCCGTGCGCATTCAAAATGGCGCCGGAAAAAGCCACCAAGGTGACAAAAAACAAATACGGAAAGGTGATTTGCAGCAGTTGCACGGACAATGCGTACTGGCTTACTTGCCCGATAAAACCCGGCGCCAGCAGCATGATCAACAGCGGCGCGGCCACCACGCCGATCAAGGTGAGCGCCAGCAAACACACTGACAGTGTGCCGGCGGTTTTATCGATAAACAGTTTTAATGTCGCCTTGCTGCCGCGCTCTTTGTAATCGGCCAACACCGGCACAAAGGCATGGGCAAAAGCGCCTTCGGCAAACAGGCGGCGCAAAAAATTGGGGATTTTAAAGGCGACAAAAAAAGCGTCAGTGGCTGAATTGGCGCCGAAAAGATGCGCAATCAACATATCGCGGACAAAGCCAAATAGCCGCGAAATCAGCGTCATGCTGCCGACCACGGCAGTCGATTTAAAAAGCTGCCTGCTCAATGCTGCCCCTGTTCTGCTACATTAAAAATTGACAATAATAGCATTTGTGATGATAATGCACGGTTTAATTCACTTACCACAAGAATCGAGACACTATGGCTAATACAGCACAAGCTAAAAAGCGTGCGCGACAAGCGGAAAAAAGCCGTATTCGCAACGCAGGACAACGCAGCAACTTACGCACTTTCATCAAAAAAATCCTGGCCGCTGTTAAGGTTGGCGACAAAGAAAAAGCACAAGCTGCCTACAACACTGCCGTTCCGATTATCGATTCAGCAGTGACCAAAGGCATTATCCACAAGAATAAAGCCGCACGCGGTAAAAGCAGACTAAACGCAAAAGTAAAGGCTATAGCTTAATCGCTTTAATCTTACTGATAAAAAAGGCCGGACTCATTGAGTCGCGGCCTTTTTTATTGCACTGTGTTTTTAGATGATGACTAGATTATCCCGATGTATCAGCTCCGAATCGTCGAAATAGCCCAGCATCCCCTCGAATTCCGAACTGCTTTTGCCTGCGATTAATTGGGCGTCGGCATGGCCGTAATTAATCAAGCCGCGCGCAATTTCCAAGCCGCTTTCATCCAAACAAGACACCAGCTCGCCGCGCTCAAATCGGCCTGACACAGTTTTAACGCCGACCGCCAGCAGGCTTTTGCCTTCGTTTTTCAGCATTCTGACTGCGCCCGCATCCAGAATCAAGTGCCCTTTAACCTGCAGCTGCCCGGCAAGCCAACGTTTTCTGGCGACTAGAGGCCCGATGTCCGGCAATAAATGTGTGCCTAAATCGGCTCCGGCAATAACGGCGGTAATCACGCTGTCTACCGCGCCCGCAGCAATGACCGTAGCCGCGCCGGACCTTGATGCCAAGCGCGCTGCCCTCACTTTGGTGCACATGCCGCCCCGGCCCAAGCCGCTACGGCTATCGCCCGCCACAATATCGAGGCGGCCATCGTTCACACTGATTTCGGAAATGAGCGTTGCGTCGGGGTTTAATCCGGGGTCGGCGGTAAACAAGCCTTGCTGGTCGGTCAAAATAATCAGCAGGTCGGCCTCGACCAGATTGGCGACCAATGCCGCCAGCGTATCATTATCGCCAAAACGGATTTCTTCGGTCGCCACTGCATCGTTTTCATTAATGACCGGCACCACGCCCAGTTTAAGTAAAGTCAGCAATGTACTTCGCGCATTTAAATAACGCTGCCTGTCCGACAAATCGTCATGGGTCAATAAGACTTGCGCCGCATGTAGCCGATGCTGTTGAAAGTTATCATCAAACACGCGCACTAAGCCCATTTGCCCGACGGACGCCGCCGCCTGCAGTTCGTGCAAGGTCTTCGGGCGCGCTTTCATGCCCAGGCGGCACATGCCCTCGGCAACGGAACCGGAAGACACCAGAATGACGTCAATCGACTGCCGCCGCAATCCAGCCATTTGCTCAACCCAGGCGCTAATGGCGGTTCTGTCAAGCCCCATGCCGCCCTTAGTCAACAAAGAACTGCCTATTTTGACGACAACCCGCTTAACCTTGGCGAAATTACTCCTGCTCACTTTTTTCCTGCCGTTGCTGTTCCAAAAAGTTCATGATGGCGAACATCAGCTCCCGCGTGCCTTCGCCGTTAATGGCCGCAATTTTAAACACCGGCCCTGTCCACTCCAGCTCATCAATGATCGCCTGGCAATGTTGCTCGACCTCATCCGCAGGCAAGCGGTCGATTTTGTTCAGCACCAACCAGCGTGGCTTAGCGGCCAGCTCATCACTCCATTTTTCAACTTCATGGATGATTTTTTTTGCGGCCTGCACCGGCGAATCCATGCTCTCGTAAGGCTGGACATCAATCAGGTGCAATAACAAGCCGGTACGCAGCAAATGCTTTAAAAATTGCAAGCCAAGACCCGCACCTTCCGCCGCGCCTTCTATCACGCCGGGAATGTCGGCAATGACGAAGCTGCGCAAATCATCAACGCTGACCACGCCCAGATTAGGATGCAAAGTGGTAAATGGGTAATCGGCAACCTTGGGCGTCGCCGCCGACACTGAGCGAATCAAGCTGGATTTTCCGGCGTTGGGCATACCTAACAGGCCGACATCGGCAATCAGCGTCAGCTCCAGATTCAACCGGCGATGCTCGCCTTCGCTGCCTTTGCTGGCCTTTTGCGGCGCCCGGTTGACGCTACTTTTAAAGCGCGTATTGCCCAGGCCATGAAAACCGCCTTGGGCGACCAACAGCGTTTGGCCGATTTTGGTTAAATCGCCGATCACCTCGCCGGTTTCGGCATCGGACACCAATGTGCCAAGCGGCACCGGCACATAGCAATCATCGCCTTTTCTGCCCGTGCAATTGCGGCTCATGCCGTTTTGCCCACGTTGCGCCCGATGTACCGCGTGGTAGCGAAAATCGACCAGGGTATTTACATTCTCTGCCGCAATCAGATAAACGCTGCCGCCATCGCCGCCATCGCCGCCGTCCGGGCCGCCCATCGGAATGTATTTCTCGCGCCGAAAGCCGATAGTACCATTGCCGCCATCGCCCGCTTCTACGCGAACTTCTGCTTCATCAACAAATCTCATAAATCACATGCCGCCAAACTTCAAACTCAACCGATAAAAACAAAAAAAGCCCCGCCATAACAACGGCGGAGCTTTTTTAAGGTTGCCGGGCTACGTGCCCGGCTTGACTGCGCCTTGCTCTATTACAGGGCAAGGCAGCCGTCTATTTCATGCAGCAACGATACTGACAAATTGGCGGTTATTGGGCCCTTGAACCTTAAAAACCACTTTGCCATCAGCTGTTGCAAACAAGGTGTGATCTTTTCCGCAGCCTACATTGTCGCCCGCATGAAACTTAGTTCCACGTTGACGGACAATAATATTGCCTGCTGTTACGCTCTCGCCGCCGTAGCGTTTAACACCTAATCTTTTCGCATTAGAGTCGCGTCCGTTACGTGTACTACCACCCGCTTTCTTATGAGCCATTTGTAACTCCTAATATCTTAAGCAGAAATCCAGATTACTGGCATTTCTGCT
>JBLRXA010000126.1:0-10082 GCA_047920955.1 Methylobacter sp.
GATGATTGAATATTAATAATATTTTCGGCTTGGTAGAGGGTGTTTCGACAGGCTACGACCAACCTCACCTTGTCAGGATATTCAAGACCTTGAGAACCATAGACCGCTGCCTGCTTGGTGGTCGCTTTACTGAGAACGTGTTGAAAGTCCGAGAATGGCATAGTCAGCCGTTCCGCTATACCATCGGTCATATCTGCCGCTGGTTTTTTCTGAATGGCCTCATCATCGCCAAGCCAGTATCGTTTTGATAGCTCAGTTTTTCGTGATGTTACCCGCGTAAACGTGATTAATGCTGTTCCACGGGTTCCACTTGAGCTTATTTCAGGTGGAACGCTGCAGACAGGGTCATTGCTGATTGTTCCATCTGTTCCACCGGTTCCACCTATTTTTGGTGCAACACATTTTTTTTGTTTTGTTTTTTTACTGCTGGATGCTTTTAACATTGAGTTGTCCCCTTCGCCGGGGAATGCAATCCACGCCGCCATAGGCTATAATAGCCATGCGTATATGAAAGCAAATGGATTGCATAGACCGACGATTGATTAATTTCAGTCGCCGGTTTTTTTATTTCAGATTTTCCAGGTAACGGTCAATGTCAGACCGCCGGATTCCAGTGCAACGAGGGGATAGTTTAATTGTCTGCAACTTACCATCCTTAACCAATCGCCAAAAAGTGGCTATGGATATTTCAAGGAGAGAAGCGGCGGTTTTGGGGCGTAAAACGAGCGAATTATTAGGCATTAACGTCCTTAGTTGCTCGTATTCGATAGTGCTTTATAGCCATCATATAAGTGCCATGTCGTATCAACAAGTCTCAAATTACAAGATATTTTGTTGACTTTTGATGGCTAAAACCTATAATTTAGCTGCTTGCTAAGCGTTTTAGACTTTACTATTGGTCTTTACCGGTAGTATTTTTTTCTGCAAGCATATCAATAATAATAAAAGAGCATCGAATACAAGTATTAAAAATATAAAGCACCGGTAAGGTTTTGGTCGACGTTTGCCGGTGCTTCTTCATATCATGAGGCAATAACCTCACTTCAAATCATATAATAACAAATTGTCTCTATAGTGTTAATTATAAAATGCAACTCAGAGCTTTCATTTAAGTTCTGGTTAAATACATTTTTTTGTGTTAACTGATTTCTGAGAATATTTATAACGCCTACCCAAATATTGTTGTGTCTCTTCATTTAGCAGGCAATCTTAATGTATCACAACTTTTAGCTTCCGTGTGAACCACATTACTACATATAGTGTTAATTTTATAAAAAACACCCACATTTAGTTATTTCTTGCAAATTTTCCTAAAATGACGTTGCTGTTATTTAACAAGCCATCAATATAATTTCCCCAGAATTTCAACATTTCTTTACGCTGTTCGGCATAAGCTGCTTTATTGTAAACCCCTCTGATTCCGGCAATTTTATGGTTCAACGCTTTTTCTATCACATCCGAACTAAACCCAGCATCATGTAATAAGGTACTGGCAGTCCGTCGGCTATCATGAATCGTAAAGCGTGGAATGTCATAATGGATTGATTTGAGCGCGTGATTTAACGTAGATTTTTCAATGTGCCGTGAATGATCACTGACTGAAACAAAAACCCACTCCGCGCCATTTGATAGATATTTTAGCTCTTCAAATATGGCGCAAGCCTGATCGGATAAATACACAACATGGGGCTCATCTGTCTTGCTATCAGATATAGGGATAAGCCATTCCTTTTTTTCCAAATC
Source organism: Methylobacter sp. (assembly GCA_047920955.1). GTDB lineage: Bacteria > Pseudomonadota > Gammaproteobacteria > Methylococcales > Methylomonadaceae > Methylobacter_A. The sequence goes on from JBLRXA010000126.1 coordinate 1,744, forward strand.
TACATTTTCCCAGCGAGCCTGCACTGTTTCAGCTCTGCGAGTCAAACACAATGTGATCAGATGCAATGCTAACTTGTTCTGCCTACTCATATTAGAGTTGTACACTCCCATTAAAAAAGTTTTTATCTCGGCTGGTGTCAAGGCTCTATCACGGCTTTTAGGCTTGAAAATGTATCTTGATGGTAATGCGCAGGCTGGATTAAACGTCAATTTTTGCTGAGCAATGGCATAATCAAAAATCCGTTTAATGAGGTTTCGCAATTCCAAGGCAACAGAATCACTGCCTTGATCTTTCTTTAATTCAACTATTTTTTGTACGTCTTCAATCAATACGTTGGCTAATAGCTTATCTTTTAAGCTTGGTAAAATGTCGCGGTCTAAGTAACGCCTGACACCAGACGGATTCTTTCTATCCACCTTCACTACTTTTTCAAAGTAGATTTCGACAAACTGACCAAATGTTAACAGTGCTTTTTCTTCTTGCTCTCGCGGGTCTTTGCCTGATTTTACAATATTCTCTAATTCTTGCCGTTTTTGTCGAGCTTCGCTTAATGACATCGCCGGATAGCTTCCAAGCTTAAAAGGGGCAGGTCGCTTGCCATTGAATGAATACCGATAAACCCAAGTTTTGGCACCACCCGGATAAACAGCCAAGAACAGACCATGTCCATCCGGCTTATGAATTAATTTTTGTTCTGGCTTAAAACTACGAATTGCGGTATCTGAAAGACTCATGGTAATTCTCCAACTAAAAACAATAAGTTAGCGCTTAAATGGTATATTAAGACACTGATTAACCGGCGATATACCAAAAAACATACCAGTTAAACTGAGATCACATGATACAAATTGGATTTTGTTGATGCAATTAAAATCGTAAATTATTGTAAATAAACAGATAATAAGACTAATTGATATTGAGTGATACGACGATCATTTTCCAATACAGAAACTTGAAAAGATTTTCCCCAGCAAATCATCCGAAGTGAATTTTCCGGTGATTTCGGCGAGGCTCATTTGCGCTTGCCTTAAATCTTCGGCGACCAGTTCTCCGGCCTGACTGCCTTTTAACTGCTCTAGGGCGCTGTTGATAAATTCATGGCCTTTGTTTAAGGCTTCGATGTGCCGCCTGCGGGCGATGAACACGTTGTCGGTGGCTTCGTTGAAACCGACGCTGTGTTTGAGGTGCTGTTTTAACAGCTCCATGCCGTCGCCGGTTTTTATCGATAGGTAAATTTCGCTGCCGAATTCGGTTTGTTTGATGGCCGGTTCTAAACCGAGCAAATCTATTTTGTTGTAGATGCGGGTGATGTTGCCGCCGGGTGGCAGGGTTTTTAATAGCGAGTCTATTTCCGGTTCTTTAGCGTCAATCAACAAGAGGATTTTATCAGCGTTTTTTATTTCTTGGTGCGCTCTGCGGATGCCTTCTTGTTCTATGGCGTTCTCGCTTTCGCGAAGACCTGCGGTGTCGATAATATGCAAGGGCATACCGTCCAACTGGATGCGCTCTTTTAATACGTCGCGGGTGGTTCCGGCGATGTCGGTGACGATGGCGGCATTGTGTCCAGCTAGGGCGTTGAGCAGGCTAGATTTTCCGGCGTTGGGTTTTCCGGCCAAAACGACGGTCATGCCGTCACGCAGTAGGCGGCCTTGTTGCGCGGTTTTTTGGATGTGTGCAAGGCGCTGCTGTAGATTGATAATCCGGTTTTCGACGACGCCGTCGGTCAGAAAGTCGATTTCTTCGTCGACAAAATCGATGGCGGCTTCAACATAGATTCTGAGTTCGGTCAGTTCTTCGACCAGTTCGTTGACTTGTACTGAAAACACACCCTGCATCGATTTTTGCGCCGAACGGACGGATTGTTCGGTGCTGCTTTCTATTAAATCAGCAACAGCTTCGGCTTGGGCTAAATCCAGCTTGCCATTCAGAAAAGCGCGTTCGGTAAATTCGCCGGGATTGGCTAAACGGGCACCTAGCGATAATACCCGCCGTAACAGCATATCCAATACCACTGCGCCGCCGTGGCCTTGGAGTTCGAGGATGTGTTCGCCGGTGTAGGAGCTGGGCGCTGGAAAATAAAGGCTAATGCCGGAGTCGATCACTGAGCCGTGTTCATCGGTAAATGATGAATAGTGGGCTAGTCGGGGCGTTAATGTTTTATCTCCAGGGATGGAGTGTATCCCGTCGGCCTGTTGGGAACAGGCGCGGCGAAGAAGCTGTTGGGCGATTTCGGGAACTAATGCCCCCGAAATGCGGATGATACCGACACCACCGTTCCCTGGCGGTGTTGCAATGGCTGCAATGGTATCTGGGTAAGCCGTATCCACGTCAATCCAAATTTAAGCCATTTTGGCTATTTGTTTGGTGATATACCATTGTTGGATAATAGACAGGGTATTGTTGGCCACCCAATATAAAACCAGACCGGACGGGAAAAACAGGAAGAAGATGGTGAAGACGATTGGAAACATCTTCATGACTTTAGCCTGTATCGGATCAATCGGCGCGGGGTTTAAGCTTTGCTGAATTTTCATGGTGATGCCCATGATGACCGGCAATACATAAAACGGGTCTTGCGAAGACAAATCCTGTATCCATAACATAAACGGCGCATGGCGAAATTCAACAGTTTCGCTAAGCACCCAGTATAAACACATGAATACCGGAATCTGCACCAAGATGGGCAGGCAGCCGCCCAAGGGATTGACCTTTTCCTTTTTATACAGTGCCATCATTTCGGTATTGAAACGCGGTCTGTCGTCGGCAAAACGCTCTTGCATTTCTTTCAGGCGCGGTTGGATTTTGCGCATTTTAGCCATTGATTTGTAGCTGGATTGCGATAAGGGGAAAAACAGCAATTTAATGCAAAAGGTTACGCCGATAATGGCAACACCCCAGTTACCCACCGCGTTATAGATTTGGTTTAATACCCAGTAAATAGGCTTGCCGATAAAAGTTAGAAAGCTGTAATCAACGGTTAGCTCAAGGCCGTGCGCGGTTTCTTCCATCATGGGTTGAACTTTAGGGCCGGCAAATAATTTGGCGACGAACTGTGCCGACGAATTTGCATTAACTGTCACTGGCGGCGAATACGTGCCGATGACGTAACGGTTGTCACTCAGTGATTTGGTGTAGAAATGATTATCCTGATCGGCAGGCGGAACCCAAGCGGAAGCAAAATAATGCTGCACCATCGCGGCCCAACCGCCTAGGGTGGCAACATCGAGATTCTCGTCAACCATATCGTCATAGCTGATTTTTTGATATTTGTTCTTTTCGGTATAGATGACGCCGCCGGCATAAGCCCTCATGCCGCCTGTCAACATGCCGCCGCTGCTGCTTGTGGTGTCAGGCGTCCTGAGTAACTGGCTGTATTGCCTGCCCGACCAGTCTTTTGTAGATTGGTTGTCTACTTTCTGTTCCAGCGTTATTTCGTAACTGCCGCGCTTGAAGGTAAATAATTTGGTGATGCTCAGGCCGTTGTCCGTCCATGTTAGAGGGACAGTCAGGCTATCTTGACCGGGTTTTAATTCGTAATTGTCTTGTTCACTGCTGAATACGGTATGGTGGGTTGGCGCCGCCGCAAAACCGCTGTCGGCAATTAGGCCGCTTTGTGCGACAAATAATTTTTCCTGACTGCTGTCGAATAAACGTACCGGTGAGGTATTTTTTTCTGCGGGTTCTAAGCCAATCAGTGCGCGTAATCTGTCTACAGCGGTGTTGGGTTTTTCTTGAGGATAATCCAGTAAATCCAGATTTTGGATAGTGCCGCCTTTGGCATCAATTTCGAGTGCAAGCACATCGGTTTTAATGCGGATGATATTGGCTGAGGATACGGTTGATAACGGGACTTCGGTGCTATTTTGTTCGTCGGCTTGCGCTTCTACGCCCGCAGCCGCTGGCAAGTCTTCTTTAGGGTTGCCTGTAACCGAGTCTGTAACAGCGGCAATTTCGGGTTTCGGGCCATAATCCTGTTGCCAGGCTTGCTGTAACATAAACACAAGCATGAAAAAAGTAACGACGAGTATAAATCTTATATTATCCATTCTTATTACCAAATTTTTCTGGAACGGGATCGATGCCACCTTCATGGAACGGGTGGCATTTTAATAATCTTTTGAGGGTGAGATAAGAGCCGATAATGGCTCCGTGGAGCTGAAGCGCTTCCAGGGAATAACTTGAACAGCTTGGATAGAAACGACAACTGCTTCCAAGCAGAGGGCTAATAAAGTAGCGGTAGAACTTTATAAGTGCTATGAGCATGAATTGCATCGGGATACCAGTCTAAGCCAATGCTTTTCCAATGATTTTCTTAATGAATCCAGCGGCGCATCTACGGCTTCTCTACGAGCCAAAACAACAATGTCGATATTACCTAAACTGTGCTGTTTTATTCTAAAGTTTTCCCGAACAGTCCGCTTAATCGCATTCCTTTGCACTGCCTTTCTTACATTTTTTTTAGCAATTGCCAAGCCTAGCCGGGGATGACCGAAATCATTTTTTATGGCTAACAGGGTAAAATACTGGTCGCTTGATTTTACCGGCTTAGCAAAAACATTTTTATATTCAGCCGGTTTTCTTAACCGTAACTGCGGGGGGAAACTAAAATCTTCTTCAGCCACACAACCGTCAACTAAACGGTTAACTGGGCGCGACCTTTGGCTCTACGCGCATTAATAACTCTGCGGCCGCCGACTGTTGCCATTCTTGCACGAAAACCATGGGTTCTTGCACGTTTGATTTTGCTGGGTTGGTATGTTCTTTTCATTATACTTAAGGCCTGATCAGATGAGGGTTAACAAAAACAGATAAAAAAGACAGCGGATGATAAAATAAACGGCTAGGCCTGTCAATTCTGACGTGCAATGTTTTACTGCTGTTTGCCGACAAACTTTAATTAATTACAATCAACTTTATTAATACGTCAATGAGTTCAATTTGGAATAACTGCCTTGCTAAACTGGAGAATGAAATTTCAGGTTCCGACTTCAGCACCTGGATACGGCCACTTCAGGCGGTAGAAAGCGATGGCCAAATCAAATTATTGGCACCCAACCGCTTCGTGTTGGACTGGGTTAAAGAACATCATTTTGCAAAAATTGAAGAAACGATCCATGAGTTTTCCAACGGCACATTAAATTTAAGCCTGGAAATAGGCACTAAAAATGCGTCCGTGGTTGCCGCCGCAAAAATAGCCAAACCTGCTGGTAATGTGCAAAAAGCCAGCCCCAGCTTTCTCAACAAGGCCTTCACTTTTGACAATTTTGTTGAAGGCAAATCTAATCAGCTGGCAAAGGCGGCTTCAATACAGGTTTCTGAAAATATCGGCAAAGCCTATAACCCCTTACTGATTTACGGCAGTTCTGGTTTGGGTAAAACACACATGATGCATGCGGTAGGCAATGCAGTGCTGCAAAAAAATCCGTCTGCAACCGTGGTTTATTTGCATTCGGAAAAATTCGTCCAGGATATGGTCAAAGCCTTGCAACAAAATTCGATTAACGCGTTTAAAGAATTTTACCGGGGCGTTGATGTGCTGTTAATCGACGATATTCAGTTTTTTGCCGGCAAAGAACGTTCGCAGGAAGAATTTTTCCACACCTTCAACACATTGCTGGAAAAAAAGCATCAGGTCATTTTGACCTGCGACAAATACCCGAAAGAAATCATCGGCCTTGAAGACCGTTTAAAATCGCGGTTTGGTTGGGGACTTCCTGTGTTAATCGAACCGCCCGACATGGAAACCAGAGCCGCCATTTTGATGAAGAAGGCGGCTTTGGTTAATATTGAACTGGCGCAGGACGTGGCTTTTTTTATCGCCAAACGGATTCCGTCGAATGTCCGCGACCTGGAAGGCGCGTTAAGGCGGGTCATTGCCAACGCTCAGTTTACCAATCGCGACATCACCATTGAATTTACCAAAGAAGCCTTGCATGATTTAATTTCGCTGCAAGATAAACTGGTTAATATCGATAATATCCAGAAGACCGTTGCCGAATATTTTAAAATTCGGGTGGCCGATTTGTCGTCTAAAAACCGCAAGCAATCGATTACCCGGCCCCGGCAAATGGCGATGTGCCTGGCACGGGAACTGACTTCGCACAGTTTTCCGGAAATCGGCGATGCTTTTGGCGGACGCGATCACACCACGGTGATGAACGCCTGCAAACGGATTGCCGAATTAAAAGAATCCGACAATAAAATTGCGGAAGATTACTCCAACCTGTTGAGAACCCTGTCACATTAACCGGGAGCAATCTGTGGATAAATCGCATTGTTACCCACACCCTTAATTTAACAACACTTTACGCAGGTTAAAGCGGCAGCCTTAACCACACTTCTTATAACAACATAGCTAATTGATTTTTAAGGTTAAAATACTGTTATCCACAGTTTCCTTTTAAACTAATAGTAATAATAGAAAGATATTCTTTTATGAAATTTATTATTAATAGAGAAGAAATTTTGCTGCCTTTGCAGCAAATTGTCAGTGTGATCGAAAAAAGGCAGACCATGCCTATTTTGTCCAATGTGTTGATGGTTATTGAAGAAGACCAACTGACGCTAACCGGAACCGATCTGGAAATTCAAATTATCGCCAAAATTAATATTGCAGCAATGTCGCCGGGTTCGATTACGGTACCGGCGAGAAAGTTTTTAGACATTTGCCGCTTGTTACCCAATGGCGCTGAAATTAAATTTGAATTACAAGAGGACAAGGTAAAAATCGCTTCTAGCCGCAGCCGTTTTTCTTTGAGCTGTTTGCCCGCCGATAATTATCCTGAGTTTGCCGAATCGGAATTGGAAAACCAATTATTCATCAATGCCGGAAAATTTAAAAAGGCACTCGATAAAACCGTATTCTGCATGGCTAACCAGGATGTCCGTTATTACCTGAACGGTTTGTTGTTTAACGTGTCGAACAGCAAGTTGAAATTGGTGGCATCAGATGGGCACCGATTGTCCATTTATGAGGATAATCTGGATCAAGCGACCGGTTTTGAGGCCAGAATTATCCTGCCCCGAAAAGGCGTGTTGGAACTCAGCCGCTTGCTTGATGACCCCGAAGCTGAACTGAAAGTTGAATTCTCCACGAATAATATCCGGGTAAGCATCAAAAACCTGATTTTCTCTGCGAAGTTGGTGGATTCTAAATACCCTGATTTTGGCAAAGTGTTTCAGCAGGAATTTTTCAATAAAATGCTTATCCAAAAACAAATTTTAAAAGAGGCACTCACTCGCGTCGCCATTTTGTCCAATGAAAAATTTAAGGGCGTGACTTTCGATATTACGCCCGACAGTCTAAAAATCAGCACCCATAATCCTGAGCATGACGAAGCTGAGGAAGAATTGATGATCGAATACAGCGGCGAACCGCTAACGATTGCTTTTAATGCCCAGTATTTGCTTGATGCAGTTTCCAATCTGGATTCAGACATGGCGGTATTGACCATTGCCAGCAACGCCAGCAGTTGTTTTATCGACGAACCCGATGACTGCGGTTATAAATTTATTGTCATGCCGATGAGGCTATAATTCCGTTGCAATGAGTTTGTCAAAACTTGATATTTACGCAGTCCGAAATATCCAACAACAATCCATCACCCCGTCCCCGGCAATCAATCTGATTGTCGGGGACAATGCCAGCGGCAAAAGCGCCCTGATTGAAGCGATTTTTATTTTGGGGCGCGCCAAATCCTTCCGCTGCTCAGCGATTAAGTCCGTCATTAATTTCAAACAAAACCATTTACTGGTCTCGGCGCAAACACAGCGGGCCAATGGCGGCCGCCTGCAGTTGGGCATACAAATGGACGGCAAGACCATTGAAATCCATATCAACCAGCAAGCCAAACAAAACCGCTCCGATTTGGCCTATGCCTTGCCGTTGCAATTGATTCATCCGAAAAGCTATGAAGTGCTCGACGGCGGCTCGCAACTGAGACGGGAGTTTTTGGATTGGGGCGTGTTTAACCAGGATGACAACTTTTTACCGGTATGGCGGCGCTTTAAAAAAGCCTTGTCCCAGCGTAACGCATTGTTAAAAACCAGACGGCCAGAACAGCTCAATGTTTGGGATAAAGAGCTGGTTTATTACGGTACAATAGTCAACGGCTGTCGCCAGCGTTACTTGGAAAAATTCAAACCTGTGTTTAGCCGCATTGCCGGCAACTTTCTCGCATTGGACGAGCTCGACCTGAAACTCGTTTCCGGTTGGGATGTGACGCGGGAATTGGGGCAGGTTTTAATGGATGACCGGGATAAGGATTTGCGTTATGGCTTTACCCATAGCGGCCCGCATCGCGGCGATTTCCAATTGTTAGTCAATAATCGTTTGGCT
>JBLRXA010000127.1:0-9869 GCA_047920955.1 Methylobacter sp.
GTTTTGCGAGGAATCATCCTTGGATTGTTGCTTATCGTCCTTTTGCTGTTGTTTTTCCAGTGCTTTTTCTACGACGTCTTTGTTGTGTTTGGCATCGCTATTATCAGGATTGAGCGCCAACGCCTGTTCGTAGGCTTTGATGGCCTCTTCCAGTTGACCCGCCTGCGCCAGCGCATTGCCCCGATTGTAGGCGCTGCTCGCGGACGTACTGTTTTTCAGGCTTTCCAGCGCTTTGTCATACTCGCCTGCCTTATACTGCGCCGCCGCTTTCCAATCCGGATTTGCAAACTGTTCCGCCGCTTTGGCAAAATCCTGTTTGTTATAAGCCTGTTGCGCCTGTTGATCCTGGGTTTGCCACAAGTCCTGCCAGCCCAGGGCATAGCTGTTTTTAGGCAACGGTAACAGCAACAATAAAACCCAACACAGCACACCTTTCCTGAACGTCAGCGCCGCCAGCGGCAACGCCAGCACTAATAACCACGGGCCTTTGTCCGCCCATTGCTCCAGTAATAAATTGTCGTTCTGCTTGCCCTGCTGCTGTGCCGGTGCATTGATGCCTGCCAGCACGCGTTGAATATCAGCATCGTTCGCGCTGATGGTTTGATAAACGCCCTGCCCCGCCTGCGCCAATTGTTTTAACTCATCGGCATTCAATTTCGGCAGCACAATATTGCCCTGCTGATCTTTAAGAAAACCGCCTTCGGGCAGCGCTATCGGTGCGCCGTCATCACTGCCAACGCCTAATATCGATAACGGATACTTGTCTAGCGCTTTCACGGTAGCCAAGGTTTTATCCACATCAACGCCATCAGTAACCAATAAGATATGGCCTTGTTGCAGTCCTGCCTGTTTGAATAGCTCAACAGCCTTATTTAATGCCAACGCGGTATTGCTGCCCTGGCTGGGCATAATATCAGTGTTTAAGGCCGACAACTGGCTGGCGATAGTTTCGGTGTCATCGGTCAACGGCGTGACCGTAAAGGCGTCACCGGCATACACCAACAACGCGGTCTGGCCGTCTTTGCGCTGTTTTAATATGTCGGCGATTTTGTAACGCGCCATAATCAAACGGCTGGGCTTAATATCGGCGGCATCCATCGACCGCGATAAATCCAACACAATGACCAGCGCCGACGCATTCCTGAACACCGGCGAAGGCAGCCGTTCCCAAGTCGGCCCGGCCAAGGCAATAATCACCAGCAACGCGGCAAGTGCGCCGGTTGTTAGCGGCCAACGGCTTTGCTTAACCGGCTTATCTTGCAATAAATACGGCAACAACTCGGCATCGCACACCGCCGACCAGTTGCCTTGCGCCAGTTTGTTCCTGAGCATTAACGCCAAGATGACTAAATACGGTAAAACCGCCAACAACCAATACGGCCTGATAAAATGAAAGTCAGCCAAATTCATGATAAGCGCACCCTGGACACAGCAATAACCGCCGCCAGCGCCAAAGCCAGCGACAACGGCCAGTAATACAATTCGCTACGCGGCCTGAAATATTGTTTGTCTTTTTCCACCGGCTCCAGCTCATCCAAGCGCATATAAATGTTATTCAGTTCGTCGGTGTTTCGGGCTCGGTAATAATGGCCGCCGGTGCTTTCGGCAATCTTAATCAAGGTAGGCTCATCCAAATCCAAAGACGGGTTAATCTTGCGGTTGCCGAAAAAACTGCGCACGATCATTTCATCGGCGCCGATACCGATGGTGTAAATTTTCAATTGGCTAGCGGCGGCCAATTCGGCGGCTTTTAACGGCGACACTTCACCGGCAGTATTGGCGCCATCGGTCATCAACACCAAAACCCGACTGTTGGTTTGCTCCTGTTTCAGGCGTTTGACCGCCAGCCCGATGGCGTCGCCTATCGCCGTATTGTCACCGGCCAATCCGATAACCGCTTCGTTTAATAAGGTCATCACCGTAAGCCGGTCGAAGGTCAACGGCGTCTGCAAATACGCCTGCGTACCGAACAAAATTAACCCCACGCGGTCACCAACGCGGCGGTTGATAAAATCGGCGGCAACCATTTTGGCCGCCGTCAGACGGTCAACCGGCCGTTTGTTAATGAAAAAATCTTGCTCTTCCATGCTGCCCGACAAATCCACCGCCAGCATCAAATCGCGCCCGCTAACCGCCTGCTCAACCGGCTCGCCCAGCCATTGCGGACGCGCACAAGCAATCACTAACAGCAGCCACGCTATCGCCGCCAGCCCTAGCGGCCATCGCCTAGTTTGGACAACAGCCTGGGTTTGGACAGCGGAAAAATCGTCCAGAAACGGCACTTTCAATGCCGCCTGTTCTGTCGGCGTGGCCGCAGGCAACAGCCAGCGTATTAATAAAGGTAAAGGCAATGCGGCCAACAGCCACGGCCATTCAAAGTGCATCATGTTGTTACCTGGACTTTAAGCCAATCTGCGCATAAGTCGATTAATTGGGCTATTTCCTGATCAGTCGGCGGCGTTTGTCGATAAGGTGCGTCAGCCAACAATTGGCCAATACCCTCGCTAAACGGCGCACCTTTTACCGAGCTATCGAGAAATGCCAGCCATTGCCGCCCAGTCAAACCGGCGGCGGTTGCCCGTGGCGACACGCTGATCGCGACCCGTCTGAGCAGCATTGACAGCTCGGATAATTTTTGCAGATTATCCTGCGCAGTATCGCGTTTGATGTGCGCCAATAGTTTATTGGCTGTTTTAAGCGCGGTTTTGCGGGTCAGTTTTTTATAAAGCCAAACCGATAAAACAATCAGCAATGGGATAGTCACCGCCAAAATCCACCAGCCGAGCGCAGGCGGCCACCAGCCGATGGCTTCTGGCACATGTATATCTTTAAGAGGAAGTTCAGTAGCTGGCATCAAAGGCACACGACTCATTTTGTATCAGGAAAAATTAACGAAATAGGCTGATTACCGTTTTTACGATAAGTTTTAAAGTCACTATCCAGCGTTAAAACGAAGCTTTGCGGATAATTTTCAGCCAGTCGAACAAGACATCCGTCTGCTAATGACATAGGCACATCGCTATATTTTTTCAATAAAAAATTAAGCGGCTGTATTTCTTCTTGCAAACAAAATGGCAGGGATAAAAAACCTTTTTCTAGCCATTGCAATAATAAAGTAGCCTGTGGATAACGTCTGAGTAAAAAACAGGCTTCCGAAATAACGGCTTCGCATGTTAACAAAGGCGGCTGAATATCGGCAATCTGCCGGACAGCCCACTGGTGATAACTGTCATTTTTATTGATAACAGCAACCAGCGCACCTGTATCAACAATGACTTGCTGCTTCATTCGCCATAACCTTTTAGATAGTCCGGGTTTGACGACAAATCATCAGGGCCATCAACAATAAGCCCTATATCAGCCTGAATCATATCCAAACAAGAAAAAGTATTTTTGTCGGCTATCCCCTCCTGATCTTCATCCTCACTTAACACAATAATTTTTACTTTTTGCCCTTCATGCCAATGCCGATAGGCCTGTGGCAAATGAATAATACCGGCGTTGATGTGCGCTTCAAATTCTATAGCTTGCATGGCGTTTCCCTCAGGGTCATCTTAATCGCTGTATCGGATCATCTACCGTGCTGCATTGAATCAGCGCCAGTCTCATTTTTTTAGCCAGCTGCTCAAGTTGCAGCAGGCGCTCAGCAAAATGCTGTTGATAACTTAACAAGCGCTGCCGGTCACTGGTATCGATCAATACATCACGCACATCGTCAGTCGCCGCGCCTGTTCCAGACAGGCTTGCGGCATACACACCCTCCCTGGCGATAAACCGATAGCGGCCTTGTTCCGGCAACCGGCTTTCCAGCGGATCGTAAACAAAAATCAACACCACTTGGCAATGCCGCGACAGTTTCGCCAGCTGCGTTTCAACCTGCTCGTTAATACCGCGAAAATCGCTGATGATATAAACCAGACTGCCGGGGCGGGCATGTTGCATCAGCCTTGCCAACACCTGCTCCAGCGTAATGGCCGCCGAATCGGTGCGCTTAATGTCGCCCAAGCTGCTAAGCGCATTTAAAAAACGCAACACCGCATGTTTGCCGTTTTGCGGTTTTAACTCGTTGCACTCGCTGCCGGTAAATAGCTGGCCGCCGATTTTGTCGCCATGATGTTGCGCCGCCCACGCCAGCAAAGCCGCCAGTTTGGCGGCCAATACCGACTTAAAAACGCCGCGCGTGGCAAAGTGCATCGTCGGACGATAATCGACGGAAATAAACACCGGGCGTTCGCGTTCTTCACGGAATATCTTGGTGTGCGGTTTTCCGGTGCGCGCCGTGACCCGCCAATCGATGCTGCGGATGTCATCGCCCGGCTGATAAATTCGGGCTTCCTCAAACTCCATGCCGCGACCTTTAAAACGCGACACATAACCGCCGCTTTGTCCGGCACGGATGGCGGCATGTTTCAAGTTCAAAGCCGCCGCAGGCCTCGCCAAATCAATCAGCGTTTTTAGCGACGCGGCAACCCGCTCGCTGGTGCTGGGTTTAACTGACATCAAGGTACGGCAACCCGGGCAATCAGCTCTTTAATGACATCATCAGTGCTAATGCCTTCGGCCTCGGCCTCATAAGACAAAATCAAACGGTGGCGCAACACATCAAACGCCATGTCCTGAATATCCTCAGGGCTGACAAAATCGCGTTGCGCCAACCAGGCTTTAGCTCTGGAACAGCGATCCAGCGCAATGCTGGCTCTGGGACTAGCGCCGTATTGCAACCAGGCGGCCAAATCCTGCCCGTAAACGCCAGGATTGCGGGTCGCCAAAATTAATTGCAGCAAATAATTTTCCAGGCTTTCCGCCATGTGCAAATCCAGCACTTCATTGCGCGCCGCGAACAAAGTTTTTTGGTCAATTGCTTGAAATTGCTCACTCTTTTTTACCGAACCCAAACGCGCTTCGCGGCGAGCCAAATGCAAAATGCTTTTTTCATGTTCCGCTTTCGGGTAATCGATTTTCACATGCAATAAAAACCTATCCAGCTGCGCTTCCGGCAGCGGATAGGTGCCTTCCTGCTCAATCGGGTTTTGCGTCGCCATCACCATGAACAAAGGTGGCAGCGGATAAGTCGCCTGACCCACGGTAATTTGCCGCTCTGCCATGGCTTCCAACAGTGCCGCCTGCACTTTCGCCGGTGAGCGGTTGATTTCATCAGCCAAAATTAGATTATGAAACAACGGCCCTTTTTGAAATTCAAAAGTGCCTTGCTGCGGACGGTAAATTTCAGTACCAGTCAAATCCGCCGGTAGCAAATCCGGGGTAAACTGCACCCGATGAAAATCGCCCTGTATGCCCTTGCTCAACACATTGATGGCACGGGTTTTAGCTAAACCTGGCGCACCTTCAACCAGAATATGACCATCTGCCAACAGCCCGATCAGCATCCGTTCTATCAGCACATCCTGACCGATAATCTCTTGATTAATATAATCTTTCAGCCCCATTAACGCAGGTTGAACGGTAGTTGTGTTGGCGTTTTTTTCTAACATAGTTGTTCTGAGATGATGTTGTTTAAGTGTGATTCGAGGCAGCAAAGCCTGAGGTATCGACAGATATATTGCCAGTCGGTCTGCTTTTCAACGGAAGCCGCCCATTTTATACAGTTATAGCCCAAGGCAACATAGCGTAAAGCTGTTAAAAAATTCTGAATAAGCTGTGGATACTGCTGTGGATAATATTTCACACCCAGTTATCCACAGCTCACACACAGGATGGGGGATAACTTTAAGCGCATCTTACAATACTAAACAACTCATTGATTTAATAATTAAAAAACGACTTATCCACAGAATTATACAAAGCTAATAGTAATAATAAGTTTTTAAATTCTTTTACATTGTTATGATTAATAGATAAAAAATAGCCACTTACGATTAAATATAAACTTTTTATTTTATAATCAAATAGATATAAATTAAGCGCACTTGGTAAAATACATTATCTATTTGATTATAATAGTATTTGTTATTTTAATGGGATCGGTTACTTTTATCGCCTATACTCTTGCAAACCAAACACCTGAAATTTGTTTACACCGAGGAAAAGATGAGAATTACACTGCTTATTTTAGGAAGCTTTTTTTCTACTTATACGGTTGCAGATATTTATAAATGCACTGACGCTAATGGCAAAACAGACTACCAATCAAGCCCTTGCGATGTTGACCATAAAACAGAGCAAATCAATATTAAAACCGGCAGCTCGACCGAAGTTGAGCACAAAACCGAAGGCCCATCGGAACAGGAATTACAGGAAAAGCAAGAACAAGAACTGTTAGAAAAAAAACAAGCGCAACTTAAACAGGATGCAATCAACGAAAGTGCAAAAAACCAGTTCCTAATTAAAAACAATCCAGAAAAATTTTCAGCCTTCTCAATTCCGCCTTACGCACCTGATGAATTGCCCGATTTAGTCATTAATTATCAAGCCAGACTTCCCGACATTGAGCGCCTAAGACGACTCGCCGCAGAAAAAGCATTGGCAACGGCAACCTGCGGGCGTGTCGAAGCCTCCGAGTTGCATAGCAAAAGCACTAAACAGGCCTTAGTGTTTTTAGTCAGTTGCAGTAGCGGAAAAAGTTTTTATTTTACCGAACAGGAATTGGGCGGTAATTAGCCATGACAGCGACAAAAAACCTGTTAATCACTGGTTGTTCCACTGGTATCGGCTATACCACAGCGGTTGAACTCAAAAAGCGCGGCTATCATGTGCTGGCAACCGCCAGAAAAGCGGAAGATGTCTTAAATTTGCAGCAACAAGGTTTTACCGCCATTCAACTGGATTTGGCGGACAGCGACAGTATTCGGCAAGCAGTCGCTTTGGCGATTGAATTGACCGACGGCAAAATCGACGCCCTGTTTAACAATGGCGCTTTCGGCCAACCCGGTGCGGTTGAAGATTTAAGCCGCGATGTACTGCGCTTTCAGTTTGAAACCAACGTATTCGGCACCCATGAACTGACCAATCTGATTATTCCGCTGATGCGCCAACAAGGTCATGGCCGGATTATTTATAACAGTTCGGTGCTGGGCTTTGTCGCCATGCGCTATCGCGGCGCCTACAATGCCAGCAAATTTGCGCTGGAAGGCCTGGCCGATACCTTACGGCTGGAGCTTTACGGCACTAATATCCATATTTCGCTGATTGAACCTGGACCGATTTTGAGCGACTTTAGAAAAAACGCTTTCGCGCTGTACCAGAAAAATATAGATCCCACACACAGCTTTCATAAACAAGCCTATCAGGCTATGGAAGCGCGTTTGCAAACAGAAGGCGCGGCGGTGCCATTTACCTTACCGGCAACAGCGGTCACCCAAAAAGTCATTCATGCTTTAGAAGCACGACGTCCTAAACTGCGTTATTACGTCACCTTTCCAACCTATTTGTTTGGCAACCTTAAACGCATTTTGCCCGCATCCTGGCTGGATGCGCTGCTAAGAAAGGTTTAATCCGTGGACGAAATCACCATCGATTGCCCTTATTGCGGCGAAACTATCGACGTTTTGATCGACAGTTATGGCGAGTATTACGAAGATTGTTCGGTGTGTTGCGCGCCGATTTTATTTATCGTTTTTGAAGACGACGTGGGGGACAGGCAGGTCGAGTTCAAAAGGGATGATGAATAAACTACCTCCGCCGTATCATTGCGTTTATGTAACATGACACGCTACAAGATTGTGGGCTAGAATCATGCCATTTTTTTCTAATAAGACAATCTCGCCATGAAACTAAGAACACAAATCACGCTCGGCTTCGCCTGCATTTTGTTTCTGTTATTAATCACGTCGGGATTTGGTATCCGAAACCTGGCGTCTATTTTGTCGGGCACTCAAGAGGTTGTCGAGGCCGATAACCTGCGCACCGCCTTGGTCGAACGCGAAGTGGACCATCTTAATTGGGCGGCGCGCCTTAGTGATTTTGTCTTCAATGAGCATAACCATCAACTGGATATCCAGTTAGATCATAGGCAATGCGCTTTTGGCCGGTGGTTTTACGGTGAGGAAAGGCGTCACGCCGAATCCCGCTTCCCCGAACTAAAACCCCTGCTAACCGGTGTCGAAGAGCCGCATCGCTTGTTGCACGAATCGGCCAAACTGATTCGTGATGCCCGTGCCCTGGGAACAAGCCACGCCCAAGGCGAAGCGCACAAAACCGACCTGCTTTATAAAAACGAGACGGTGCCTAATCTGCAAAATGTGCAACGTTACTTGGCGCAAATGCGCGAAATCGTCAATTCGTCCGCTCTTGCTATTCAACAGACCATGGAAAGCGACAGCAAGCAAGCTAAGTTTTTGCTGATCACGATTACTATGCTCGCGATATTGACAGGGATTATCTTGGCGGTCGTCATCGTCCGCGTCATACTCAAGCAGCTCGGCGGCGAGCCGTCGGAACTTGCGGCCATTTCCCGGCGCATGGCAGAAGGCGATTTGACGATCACAATGAAGGCTAAGGCGGGCGATACCGACAGTCTCTACGCATCAATGGCACAAATGCTCAGCAACTTGAAGCAGGTGGTCAGTGATGTCAGGAACCGTGCCGAATTTTTGACCGGTGCGGCTAAAGAGGTCAGTGCGACCTCGCAAAATCTTAGCCAAAGTTCCACAGAACAGGCTTCCGGTCTTGAGGAGGCGACCGCAAGCCTTGAGCAGTTGACAGGATCGGTACATCAAAACAATGAGAATGCAGTCGCTACCAGCAAAATTGCGACGGGGGCGGCCGGCGAAGCGCAACAAGGCGGCGAGGCTGTCGCCAAAACCGTGCAAGCCATGCGTGAAATCGCCGACAAGATCGAGGTCATCGAAGATATTGCCCGTAAAACCAATCTTCTGTCGCTGAATGCGGCGATTGAAGCCGCACATGCAGGCGAACACGGCCGGGGTTTCTCTGTTGTTGCTTCCGAAGTCCGCAACTTGGCCGAAAATAGCCGAAAAGCTGCGCAGCAAATCGGCGAATTGGCAGCTGATAGCGTCAAAATCGCCGATCAAGCCGAACATTTATTGAAACAAATCGTGCCTAACATAGGCAAAACCGCGACGCTGGTCGAAGAAATTACGACGGCGAGTAACGAGCAGGGTTCTGGGCTTGCGCAGATCAACGTGGCGATGGCCCAATTGGACAAAGCCACGCAGCAAAACGCCGCCGCCTCGGAAGAGCTGGCCGCAACTGCGGAAGAGCTGTCCGGCAATGCGATAGAATTACAGCAAATGGTTGCTTTTTTCAAAATAGACAGGAACGACAGGGCATAAGCAGGGTAATCGAATTTGAATTTTTTATTCATTATAAATCAATTGACTATAAAAAATTGTACAATTCTTAATCGTTTTTTAGGGTGTTGATTTTAAATAATGTCCCTTACGCACAAACACACGCCCCATACTGATCGACCTTGCCCCAAAATTGTTGCCAGCGTCCTTTCGACTGCACCAAGGCGCGTAACGATAAAATGACTTTGGCGCCTTTGTCTTTCCAACGCATACCCGAACCACACAGCCGTTGTTTCACCAAGGTCTTGCAAGCGGCTTCGGTGACGCCTGAGCCAATGGGCAGCTTTTTTTCTATATGCCCGGCATAATCCATCATCTGTCGATGGTTGATAAAATAGGTCAGCGCGGCTTGCAGGTTCTCTTTGACCGTTTTGCTTAGGCTGGTTTTTTTGCTCAATTTTTCCATTTCACTGATCAGCGCTTCGACGGCGCCCGCCTCATGTTTGAGCTGCTGGCAGCGCTTGTCCAGCCACACCGTGCGCACGGGCTTGTCGGTTTTGCCGGGGTGGGCGGCGTAAGCGACCTGAGCCAGGTATTCGGTGACATGAAAAAAGTCCAGCAATTGGCGCTGGGTGTGTTGCGCTAAAAATGACCAGTTAT
>JBLRXA010000128.1:0-9722 GCA_047920955.1 Methylobacter sp.
TCCGGCTATCGAAATAAGTTCAGCCTGTAAGTCGGAGCAAAAAATACGCGCTGCGCTGTTACCCAAAACACCCGCCAAAGCCCGACCCCTTAGCGAGCCGTAGACATGAATATTGCCTTCAGCCAGAATTTCGGCGCCGGCGCTTACCTGGGCGAGGATAATCAGGTCGCCCTCTGCATAAATGCGCTGACCGGAGCGCACCGGCAAGGTAATCAGGGTTGTCGGTGCGGCAATGGTTTGCGGTTCGGGGAGGGGGGCTGGTTTGGCTGTTTGTTGTTGCCCTGCCGAAGATGTTGTGGCGTTATGCCCCGAATGCACAGGAATGCCAAGTTCCAATGCCTGTTGATTCTGTTGGGCGGTGCCGCCACGTATGCCTATCGGCAATAACGCCAGTTTGCGGATAATGCCGACAAGTTCGCTTACATTAATATCGTCCCCGCGTTTATTAACTTCCTGCAAGTCAAAGACCAGCGGCGAATTTTTGAAAAACTCAGGCGCCAGATGCACTTTTTCCTGTAATTTCTGTTCGATAGCCACAACATCATTACTGGCTAACACTAAAACAGGCACAGAAAAAGTGCTGCTTTTAAAGTCCAGTGCTGATGAATGAGAAGTGTTCTGTTGAAGGTCTGTTGACATCCGTTAATTCTGGTTAGCCGGAAATTGCGCTGATTCTAACATTGCTGATAAAAAAAATCATTTTTACAGTGTAGGCGCTGAGTTGACGATATGCGGCTACGGCATCAGCATGCCTCTAATCATAAAAAATAATAGGCCTGCCAAGAGGGCGGACAACGGCACGGTTGTCACCCAAGCCACAGCTATTTTATAAACGTGGGAACGTTTGACTAATTCTTTGCGATAAACTTTTTTCAGGCTTTTCCGGTCCTTTTTGTTCAGATGTAGCGTTCCGGTTTCCAATTTTAGTTCTCTAAGCATGTATTTTTTTTGTTCAACCGACGCCGTGCTGAAAGCCTCCAAAAAGGCCGTCACTTTTTCCGGGTCGGCCTGTTCGTGATGCGCTTTAATTTCTTCTATGCGTTTTACATTGTTGTATTTTAACAGTTCCCGCAAAAAACCAACGCCAAAAACGGCGCCAACGGCGATGTGTGTGGAGCTGACGGGCAAGCCTAATTGACTGGCAACGATAACGGTGACGGCGGCAGACATGGCAATGCAAAAAGCACGCATTTTATCGATTTCGGTAATGTCGCTGCCAACTGTACGGATCAATTTAGGGCCGTATAAGGCTAAGCCGATTGAAATGCCCAGCGCACCGACTAACATGACCCATAAAGGGATAGCCGCTTTAGAAGCTACGCCGCCGCTAAAGACAGCATCATTGATTGCCGCCAACGGCCCTACTGCATTGGCAACGTCATTGGCGCCATGGGCAAAACTTAATAGCGCCGCCGAAAATATCAGGGGCAGGGTGAACAGTGTGTTGATGCTCTCTTTGGATTGGCTCAGTTGCTGGGCTGTTTTGGTGATACGCGGTTTGACCAGCAGGTAAACACAAATTGCAAGGACAAGACCGATACTGCCTGCGCTGATAAGGTCGAGCTTCCAGATGTTTTTCAAGCCTTTCATCAGTAAATAAGTTGAAAAAACCCAAGTCATCAGCGTGATCAGCAAGGGCACAACCTTAATCGCCGCTTGCAGCATATCTTCCTGGTAAGTGATCGTGCGTTTAATCAAATACAAAAAAGCCGCCGCAATAAAGCCGCCAAGGACGGGCGAAATAATCCAGCTTACGACGATTCCTCCCAGCACCGGCCAATTTGCAATGCCCATGCCGCCGGCCGCGACGCCGGCGCCTAAAACACCGCCGACAATGGCGTGGGTGGTCGAGACCGGCGCACCTAGGCTGGTTGCTATATTAAGCCAAATGGCGGCGGCCAGTAGCGCCGCCATCATTAGCCAAATGAAGGTGTCGGTATTGTTGATTAACGAAGGGTCAATAATGCTGTTTTTGATGGTGCTGACAACATCGCCACCGGCAATAATGGCGCCTGCCGCTTCGAAAATAGCGGCGATAATGATGGCGCCGGTCATGGTTAACGCTTTAGAGCCTACGGCAGGCCCCACGTTATTGGCCACATCGTTAGCGCCGATGTTTAAAGCCATGTAGCCGCCAATAACGGCTGCAATAACCAGCAAATGATGGTGGCTTGCCGGATGGGTGGTTATGCCCACATAAATCGTAACCCCAATGATAAAGGCTAGGGAAAATAGTGTGCGCACTATTTCTTTTTGAGTAGACGATCCATTATGACCCGTTTTTTCGATGTTGTTTAATTCCATGGAATCCTCTCTGGATAGGACAAAATGACGGCTATTTTATATTAAATAGAGTGGAGTGGGCTTGTGTTGACTGTAAATAATACGCGTTAAAGTGCTTGCTATTGACAAAACCATTTGTTTTATATGGTGTTTGTCGTGTCGTTAATATGGGCGGCACTTGCAATCTGTAGCATTATCCTTTAATTTAGCCGCACATCCGTAAAGGCTAGGGGTGCTTATTTTCTGTATGGCATGGAATAAATAGGCTGAGAAAAACCCTTTGAACCTGACTCCGGTTAATACCGGCGTAGGAAAGCCCAGACTTCCCTGCGCCTTATTGTTTTGTTGTTGGAGATAAACATGAGCGCTGTCCTGAAAGAAGTTACGCCTGCTGCATCAAATAGCGTAAAGATCGATTCCTACCCCGCATCGGAAAAAATATATGTGCAAGGCAGCCGCCCCGACATACAAGTGCCGATGCGTAAAATAACCTTGTCCGACACGCCGCTGCATTTTGGCTCCGAACAAGGCGCGGAAAAAAATCCGCCGCTGTATGTTTACGATACCTCAGGCGTTTATACCGATCCCAATGTCGACGTCGATTTGAAAAAAGGCTTGGCCGCGATTCGTTCCGCCTGGATTGAAGAAAGAAACGATACTGAAGAATTGCCAGGGCCTAGCTCTGATTTTGGCCGTCAGCGCCTTGAAGATCCTGCCACCGCCAACTTGCGATTTGAACATATCCGTAAGCCGCGCCGCGCCAAAGTCGGAAAAAACGTGTCGCAAATGCACTATGCAAGGCAAGGCATCATCACGCCTGAGATGGAATATATCGCCATCCGTGAAAACCAAAAGATGGAAGAAATGCGCCATTTGTGGAAAGACCAGCATCCCGGTGATTCGTTCGGCGCCTCGATTCCCGATGTGATTACGCCCGAATTTGTCCGCGATGAAGTGGCCAGAGGCCGGGCGATTATCCCGTGCAACATCAACCATCCCGAACTGGAGCCAATGATTATTGGCCGCAATTTCCTGGTCAAAATCAACGGCAATTTGGGCAACTCGGCGGTCACCTCATCGATTGATGAAGAAGTCGAAAAGATGCTCTGGGGCATCCGTTGGGGCGGCGACACCATCATGGATTTGTCGACCGGTAAAAATATTCACGAAACCCGGGAATGGATTTTGCGCAATTCACCGGTGCCGATTGGCACTGTGCCGATTTACCAAGCGCTTGAAAAAGTGAATGGCAAAGCCGAAGATTTAACCTGGGAAATTTTCCGCGATACGCTGATTGAACAAGCCGAACAAGGCGTGGATTATTTCACCATCCATGCCGGCGTGCGCTTGCATCACGTTCCGCTGACCGCAAAACGCATGACCGGCATCGTTTCGCGTGGCGGCTCAATCATGGCGAAATGGTGTTTGGCGCACCACACCGAGAGCTTTTTATACACGCATTTTGAAGACATCTGCGAAATCATGAAAGCCTACGACGTGTCTTTTTCATTGGGCGACGGCCTGCGTCCTGGCTCAATTTACGACGCCAATGACGAAGCGCAATTCGGCGAACTGGAAACGCTGGGCGAATTGACTAAAATCGCCTGGAAACATGACGTGCAAACCATGATCGAAGGCCCAGGCCATGTTCCCTTGCACATGATTAAGGTCAACATGGACAAACAGCTGGAAGAATGCGGCGAAGCGCCTTTTTATACCTTAGGGCCACTGACCACCGACATTGCGCCCGGTTACGACCATATTACCTCAGCGATTGGCGCGGCCAATATCGGCTGGTACGGGTGCGCGATGCTGTGCTACGTCACCCAAAAAGAGCATTTGGGCCTGCCGAACAAACAGGATGTGCGCGAAGGCATCGTCACTTACAAAATCGCCGCCCATGCCGCCGATTTGGCCAAAGGCCATCCCGGCGCACAGGCGCGTGACAATGCCATGTCCAAAGCGCGTTTTGAATTCCGCTGGGAAGACCAGTTCAACATCGGCTTAGATCCCGAAAAAGCGCGTGAATTCCACGATGAAACCCTGCCTAAAGAATCGGCCAAAATCGCGCATTTTTGCTCAATGTGCGGGCCGCATTTTTGCTCGATGAAAATCAGCCAGGATGTGCGTGATTATGCCAAAGCCAAAGGCATTGCCGAAGAAGAAGCGTTAAAACTGGGCATGGATGAAAAATCCAAACAGTTCCTTGATGAAGGCGCCGATATTTACCATAAGCTGTAAAAGCCTTAATTTGTCCGCGAAAGATACGAAATTTTCGTGCCCTTCGCGGACAAAACGAACCTAAAACAAGATAAAAAACGATGAGTGCTTATCAGCATATTTTATTGGCGGTAGATTATTCCGGGCATGGCGATGCTGTCATCCGGCGGGCGAAAGGTTTAGCCGAAAAATACCAAGCCAAACTGAGCATTATCCATGTGCTTGATGATATTCCCATGCCGGATACCGGCTACGGCACGGTAATCCCGTTAGACCAAGATTCGGGTTATGACTTGCTCGAAGCAGAAAAAGCCAAATTGATGCAGGTTGGCGATCAGTTAGGTGTGGCGCCGACTAACCGTTGGCTGGTTTGGGGTGCGCCCAAGCAGGAAATTGTCCGGTTGGCCGAACAGGAACGCGTCGATTTAATCGTTGTCGGTTCTCATGGGCGGCACGGATTGTCGTTGCTGCTGGGGGCAACCGCCAATAGCGTACTGCATTATGCCCGATGTGACGTGATGGCGATTCGATTGCTGAACGGCTAACGCTTAAATGCTATAATTCCAACGCAAGTCAGGCCATTCAAAAATGTCGGATTTGTTTAAAGGATACAAGAGCATAGCGTGATTTGACTGTAATGCTCGGGTAGGCCCAAACACTTTAGCACTATTACCCAAGGAACATAGCATGCCAAACACTATCTCTTTCGCGTCGAGCATTAGGGCAAAATTAATCCTGATGGTGGCCATACCGGCGCTTGCTTTGCTTTATTTTGCCGGTTCCGGCGTTATTGAGAGGCGGGCGGTCTCAAAGGAGATGGTCGAGCTGGAAGCGTTGGTTGGGGTGTCTGTCAAAATCGGTGCTTTGGCACATGAACTGCAAAAAGAGCGTGGCATGAGCGCCTCTTTTCTGGGTAGTAACGGGGTTAAGTTTGCCGCTGAATTGCCGGTGCAACGTAACAAAACCGATAATGTTCTTGAGACGTTTCAAACCACGCTCAGCCGTTTCGACCTCAGCAGTTACAGTGATGAGCTTAAAAAAATATTGGACGCCGCCCAAAGCGAACTGGCACAACTGGGCGGGCAACGCGCCAAAATCAGCGATTTCGGCATGAATGGCACACAATCGAGCACTTATTACACTAAAACCATCAGCGCCCTGCTGGCCGTACCGGCCCGGGTTTCTATACTCAGTAGCAACAGCGAAATTTCGCGCATGGCTTCCGCCTATTCGAGCCTACTTAGGGCTAAAGAGCATACAGGGATAGAGCGCGCTTTATTGGCGGCGGCATTTGTGGCAAATCAATTGACCCCTGACAGCCAAAACCGTTTCTTGACCAATATGTCGGCTCAGGATATTTACACCCGTCAGTTTTTTACCTACGCACAAGATAGCCAAAAAGCGTTTTATACCGCTAAAGTGGCGGGGGCTTCGGTTGATGAAGTGGCACGGATAAAGACAATAGCCCTAGATAAGGGGATTGAGCCAGGGCTGGGCATTGATCCTGTGTACTGGTTCAAAATGATCACCGATAAAATTGATTTGCTCAAAGAGGTTGAGGATAAACTCGCCGCCGATTTGATCAATGAAGCCGTGCTGTTGAAAAATAATGCCCGAAATATGGCAATATTCTTCATTGTCTTGCTTGTGCTTGCGGTATTAGTGACGGTCGTATTGACCGTCATGATCAGCCGTGGTGTTTTAAACGCCATTCATTCGCTGCAACAAATCGCCGCCGCCATTGCCGACGGCGATTTAGGTTCCAGCATCGACCTGACCCAAAAGGATGAGTTGGGCGGGTTGTTCCGGTCCATGAGCGCCATGCAGCAACAATTGCTAGAGCGTATCTCGAAAGATAAATGGGAACATGATAAATCGGTGCGCCTTAAAACCGCGTTGGATGCTATTACC
Organism: Methylobacter sp.; assembly: GCA_047920955.1. Classification (GTDB taxonomy): domain Bacteria; phylum Pseudomonadota; class Gammaproteobacteria; order Methylococcales; family Methylomonadaceae; genus Methylobacter_A. The sequence continues at coordinate 6,415 of JBLRXA010000128.1, forward strand.
TCAAATGTCATGGTGGCCGATAACGACTGTAATATCCTTTATTTGAATCCGGCACTGCAGGCCATGATGCAACACGCCGAAGCAGACATCCGCAAGGTCATGCCCAAATTTAACGCCAGTCAGTTACATGGCTCCAACATGGATGATTTTCATAAGAACCCTGCGCACCAGCGGCAATTGCTGAACAATCTTAGCTCAACCTTCCGTAGCGAGATACTCGTTGGCGGACGTACTCTCCAGTTTATTGCCAACCCGATCAATGACGAACGTGGGCAACGCATCGGTTCGGTGGTGGAATGGAAAGACCGTACCGATGAGGTGGCGATCGAGCAGGAAGTGGCCAAAGTCGTCAGTGGCGCCGCATTAGGCGACTTCAACCAGCGAATTGAGGAAAAAAATAAAGACGGTTTCTTTTTGCAATTGGCGCAGGCCGTCAATGAACTGATGGAAGTCAGTTCTATCGGCCTGAATGAAGTGGTGCGCGTGCTGGGCGCATTGTCCCGGGGCGACCTGACTGAAACCATCAGCAATAATTATTCCGGGACTTTCGGCCAGTTGAAAGACGATTCCAATTCCACGGTGGAAAGGCTGAAAGACATCGTCGGGCAAATCAAGGAAGCCTCCGAAACCATCAATACGGCGGCAAAAGAAATTGCCGCAGGCAACAATGACCTGTCGCACCGCACCGAAGAACAGGCCGCCAGTTTGGAAGAAACCGCAGCCAGCATGGAACAGCTGACCTCCACCGTGCAGGCGAATAGCGCCAACGCCAAACATGCCAGCCGACTTGCCGTTGGCGCAACGGATATTGCGGGCAAGGGCGTCAAGGTTGTTGGCCAAGTGGTGTCAACGATGGAAGGCATTAATGAATCGTCGCGCAAAGTTGTTGACATTATCTCGGTGATTGACGGCATTGCTTTCCAAACCAATATCCTCGCACTTAATGCGGCAGTCGAAGCGGCGCGGGCCGGTGAACAAGGCCGGGGCTTTGCTGTGGTCGCGGTTGAAGTGCGCAACCTCGCCCAACGTGCGGCGGCGGCAGCGGCTGAAATCAAAGGGCTGATTGGCGATTCGGTGGAAAAAGTTGAAGATGGCACCAAATTGGTTGCCCAAGCCGGAAAGACCATGGAAGAAATTGTCGGCGCGATTCGCAGCGTGACCACCATCATGTCCGAGATCAGCGCGGCATCAATGGAGCAAACCTCCGGCATTGAACAGGTCAATCAAGCCATTGGGCAGATGGACGACGTCACCCAGCAAAATGCGGCATTAGTTGAAGAAGCCGCCGCAGCCGCCGAGTCGCTGGAAGAGCAAACGCAAAATCTGGCCGAGACGGTGGCGCATTTTAAGCTGGACGGCAATTCACGCAGTTTTACCGGGTTTGCCAATGCTGAGCCGGTGCGCACTATGAGTCAAGCCGGCATAAAAAGCGCGCCTGCCAAGAAAGGGGCTTATCAAAATGCACCTGTGCCCGATAGCGTTGGCATAGACTTGGATAAGGCGCTTGAGAAACATTCCGAGTGGAAGGTGAAGCTTCGTACCGCCATATCAAAGCGCGAAGAAATGGATGCGGCAACGATTTCAAGGGATGACTGTTGCGATTTCGGTAAATGGTTGCACCACGGCGTAAAACATCATCTTGCCCATGAACCGAGCTATGGCGATTGTGTGTCCAAACATGCGGCTTTTCATATCGAGGCCGGGAAAATCGCTAATATGATCAATGCCAAAAAATTCAGTGAGGCGGAAGCCATGTTAGGTAACGGATCTGCATTTGTGGCGGCGTCAACGGCAGTCGGGGTTGCCATTATGCGCTTGAAAAAAGATTTTAATGCCCCGGCGGCAAGTGCCCCTGTTGCTAAGCCAAAACCCCAAGTTCAAGCAATTGCGGCAAGTGCCGATGAGTGGGAAGAGTTTTAAGGCTGCGCTCGGCCTTATACATAAGTTGCAGGCCTTCCAGGTTTTTAAAAGCTGGAAGGCCTGGTTTACAAGCCTTGGAATAGGCAAGGTGTCACAGGATTCGGCCTATTTCGGGATGTGTATAACGATGGGCGCGTCGCATGGGGAATCCACCTGCTTATTTTTTCTGTTTTAACGCCAGCTTAGCCTGATCCCACAAGCGATCCAATTCAGCCAGCTCGCAGTCTTTAAGATTTAATCCAGCCGCTTCAACCTGTTGTTCTATATGTTGAAAGCGTTTGGAGAATTTTTTGGTGCTTTCTTTCAGCGCGATTTCGGCATTGACGTTTAAATGCCGCGCCAGATTAACCGCGACCAGCAACAAATCGCCGATTTCTTCCTGAATATGTACCTGGTCGCCGGATTGCCAAGCTTCCCTGACTTCCTCCAGTTCCTCCATGACTTTATCAAAAACCGGCAGCGCATCCGGCCAATCGAAGCCGTAATGAGCCGCACGATCTTGTATCTTTTCACATTCGATCAATGCCGGAAGATTGCGTGCGACACCGGACAACACGCTGTCCGGTTCTGTGGCCTTGTTTTTTTTCTGGCGTTCGTTGGCTTTTTCCTGTTCCCAGGCCTGATGGCGTTGCTCATCAGTGCTGAACACCGCATCGGAAAAAACATGCGGATGGCGGCGGATTAGTTTGTCGCAAATGCCTTCCGAAACCTGTTCAAAGTTGAATAAGCCTTGTTCGTCGGCGATTTGGGCATGAAACACCACCTGTAATAATAAATCGCCCAATTCTGAGCGCAAATCGTCGAGGTCATTGCGCTCAATGGCATCAATGACTTCGTAGGCTTCTTCGATTAAATACGGGGTTAGGCTGCTGAAGTTTTGTTTGACATCCCAGGCGCAGCCTGTTTCCGGATGGCGCAGGCGCGCCATGATGTCTAAGAGGTTTTGGGTGTTTTTTAGCATGAATAGCTCGTTGTAATCGCGTTAAGTTCACCACGAAGGCACGAAGGGCACTAAATCTTATTTCTTCGTGTTTTCGAGGTAGATGTCAAATAATAAGTCGATTTATAAGAAATAATGGGGCGCAGTAATCTTGTCGGCAAATAGCCTTAAACTCGATGCTCACGTTTTTAAATTTTTCGCAGCCGGATCTTTGGGAAAGTCATCCGGCGGCCCGGTACTGTAGCGAAGCTGTCGGCTCCAGGCAACCTAAATCCCTTCCAACCCGATGCTTACTTGAAGGCATTAACTGAAAAACATCACCCGCCAGTTCTTTGAGATTTTCTTTGCAGGCTGCCTACGCTAACTCAGGCCTCGGCTTGCCCCCTCTTCATGAGCATAAGTATCTACACAACTTTACCTAAAAATTGCTGAGCGGTTGCTTTCAAAC
>JBLRXA010000129.1:0-9660 GCA_047920955.1 Methylobacter sp.
TATCGCTTTATCGAAAAGGTCAGGAAGCATTATCAAATCGATATTGAATTATTGACGCCGGATCGCGAGGTGCTGGATCGCTTTGTTAAAAGCAAAGGCCTGTTCAGTTTCTATGAAGACGGCCATCAGGAATGCTGCGGCATCCGCAAGGTTGAGCCGTTAAAACGCAAACTGGCGCTGGTCGATGCCTGGATTACCGGGCAACGCAAAGACCAAAGCATGGACACCCGGCAAGACATTCCTGAAGTACAGATCGACACGACTTTTGCTACCGCCGAACACCCGCTGCTTAAGTTCAATCCCTTGCTCAACTGGCGTTCGGCGCAAGTCTGGGATTATATTGAAGCCTATCAGGTGCCTTATAACGAGCTGCATGAACAAGGCTTTATCAGCATAGGCTGTGAGCCCTGCACCCGTTCTGTGCTACCCAATCAGCACGAACGCGCAGGGCGCTGGTGGTGGGAGGCCGGTACGAAAAAAGAGTGCGGTTTACATGCGGGCAATTTGCAAAAATAATGTTGGAACCGTGCCCTCTAGGACGTTTTTAGCCTGACGATCAAACGCCGGTAATCCTCGTCACTTAAAGCATCGTTGACAATCAGTAGCGAGCGTTTTTGCGTCGGGTTTTTAACATGCAAAAATATCGCAAACAGGGTGATGACGGTTGACTTTTGAATTTCAACTGCTTCAAATTCAGTGCCGTCGGATATTTCCCAGCCCAGCGCATCTGACTGTTTGATGATCCACTGCTGGTTTTTTAGGCGCTGGACAAGCCAGACAAAGTGGCTGCAAATGCCGCCCAATAAGGCTAGTTTGACGGCAATCGGCAAGGCATTGGCCGTGCTTGCGCCCAGCGCCAGCAGATGAACAACAGCTAGCCACTGGTTCAGTCGCCGGGAACTTTTAACTTCGATGAGCAGCGGTAATTCCGGTTTTTTGGGCATCTTGGCACGCTCCTTAGTTTTATTACGTTTAACAATTTTTTTATCTACCGATGAATTCTAACTGGAAAAATTTTTTGCTGTCTAATAACGCATCAATCGACAATGATGCCGCTATTGTTTTTCCTGAACAGCAAGGCGACCGCCGCCTTTATGCCATTGCGCATTTGGGTGTTTTGACCATTGCAGGAACCGATGCGGCAACGTTTTTGCAGGGGCAAATCACCTGCAATATTAACGACATCAGCGATACCCAAAGCAGCCTCGGCGCCATTTGCAACCCTAAGGGCAAGGTCATCAGCACTTTTTTACTGGTCAAAGACGGCGACACCTTTTTGATGGTATTGCCGCAGGCATTATTGGCCGCCGTGCAAAAGAAACTGCAAATGTATGTGTTGCGCGCCGATGTGCGTTTAATCGATAGCTCTGATGAACGTTGCCTGATCGGCCTGCGCGACGGCGAACCGCAAGTGGATGACGCGCAAAAATCCGCTTTTGCCACGACCCGGCAGGCGTCTATTGCCGTTGATTTTGATAAGCGCCGATTGCTTATTGCGACGTTTGAGCAGGCTCAAAGCATCTGGTCGGAACAGCTCACACTGGGCTTTGTGCCGGAATCTTCGGCGCAATGGCACTATTTCGACATCATTGCCGGGATGCCTTGGCTGACGGCGGCAACGTCGGAAGAATTTATTCCGCAAATGCTAAATTTGGACAAATTGGGCGGCATCAGTTTTAACAAAGGCTGTTACACCGGTCAGGAAATCGTGGCGCGGACGCATTATTTGGGCAAAGCCAAACGGGAGCTATTTGTCGCCGAATGCCCTATTTCAGAACCGCCTGAGCCGAATGCCAGCATTATTGATGACAGTGGCGATGCCGAACAAAGTGCGGGCAAAGTGCTATGTGCAGAAAACCGGGGAAATAGTTGCTACCTGCTGATTGTCCTGCAAGTGTCCGACAGCCATCGCTATAGCCTGAGACTTAAAGACCGCTCGGATAAACTAACATTGTTAACTGCATCAACTCTTTAAAACTATGAACCCACAAGCCGTTGCGCGTTTTCGCCGATTAGGCGTATTAACTATTTTCGCCGTTTATTTTGTCATTCTTGTCGGTGGTATTGTCAGGGCTTCCGGTGCCGGCATGGGCTGTCCCGACTGGCCGACGTGTTTTGGGCAATGGATACCGCCGACTGATGAGTCGCAGTTACCGGCCAATTATCATGAGATTTATGCCGAGCGTGGTTATCAAGACACGCAATTCAACCCGGTAAAAACCTGGACTGAATACACCAACCGGCTGGTCGGTGTCACCATCGGTTTTTTGATTTTGCTGACCGCCTGGTCGTCGCGCATTTACCTTAAAACCGACAAAACCATTTTCCATTTGGCGGTGACAGCATTTTTGCTGGTCGGTTTTCAAGGATGGCTCGGCTCGACCGTCGTCGCCAGCAATCTCAAGCCGGTGATGATCACCTTGCACATGCTGCTGGCCTTGTTCATCGTTGCCTTGCTGATTTATACCATTGCCCGTTCGCAGCGTGATGTGATCGCCCAACTCGACATACGGGCGCTGCCGGAAAAATTCAAAGCCGTGTTAATCGCGGCGATGGTGATGACCTTGTTGCAAGTGGCGATGGGGACGCAGGTGCGCGAAGCAGTCGACTTTATTTCCCATCATCATAGTTACATCGAGCGCCAATACTGGCGTGACGATTTCCCGATTATTTTCTACATACACCGCTCGTTTTCCTCGATTATTTTGTTCACCAATCTTTGGCTCGCCTGGAAAATTGTCCGCGCCGTCGATAAAAACAGCCTGTTGCGCACACTGGGTTTGGCGCTGGCCGGACTGGTGATGACCGCGATATTGGCCGGTGTGAGTCTCGACCGATTGGGTATGCCGCCAGTTGCGCAACCGATTCATCTGCTGATGGCCAATTTGATTTTCGGCGCACAGTTTTTTTTGTACAGTTGCCTGAATTACGCCGCAAAAACAACGGCAACCTGATGTTTATTTTCGTTCAAGAACGGACCTTATTGGCCATAGCATGACGCAACTCAAAAAAGACCCCCAGTTAGTAATGACAACGCAGGCCAGATTCGTAAACTCGCGTTATTTACGGGATTTTTTTAAGCATTTTCTGCCAAACTCGCAGGCGGTTGCGCTGGCCATCATTCTGGTGGTCAGTTTTGTGCTGATTTATACCTTGTCCGATTTGCTGATGCCGGTTTTTGTCTCCATCGTGCTGGCTTATCTGCTGGAGGGCCTGGTGGCTAAGGCCGAAAGCAGGAAAATGCCGCGCCAGTTGGCGGTTTATCTGGTGTTTTCGGCCTTTATGGCGTGTTTGATTTTTCTCTTGTTTTATCTGATGCCGCTGGTTGGGCAGCAGGCGGTTGAGCTTATCCAGGACATTCCTGCGATACTCAACGGCATAAAAGCGGGCGTTATGCGCCTGCCGGAGATGTATCCGCACATGATTTCGGCGGCCAAAATCCACCAGATCATCTTTGCCTTTCAGCAGGAATTGTTAAGCTATGGACAAAAGATGCTGTCGAATTCCGGGACATCGGTCATGGGCTTGGTGGGCTCTGTGATGGGCTTGGTCAGTGTGATGATTTATTTGTTTCTGGTGCCGATGATGGTGTTTTTCTTTTTGAAAGACAAACAGCTGTTAGTGTCGTGGTTTTTGCAATTTATGCCACGGGACAGAAGTTTGAGCGTGCGCGTTTGGGAAGAGGTCGATATGCAGATCGGCAACTATGTGCGCGGCAAATTCAGCGAGGTTTTTATTCTCTGGGCGGTCAGTTATATCACCTATGTGGCGATGGGCTTGAATTACGCTATGTTGCTGGCCGTTTTGATGGGCTTACAGGTCATCATCCCTTATATTGGCGCAACGCTGGTAACCTTTCCGGTGTTGGGCGTGGCCTATTTTCAGTGGGGTCTGGGTAGCGACGAGTTTATGTATGTGGTCATTGCTTACTCGGTCATTCAGGCGCTAGACGGCGTCGTCTTAGTGCCGGTATTGTTTTCCGAAGCGGTCAATTTACATGCTGTCGCCATTATCATCGCCATTTTGTTTTTTGGCGGTTTGTGGGGATTTTGGGGTGTGTTTTTGGCTATTCCTCTCGCCACGGTTGTCAAAGCGGTGCTGACAGCCTGGCCGAGGATTGGCGACAAAAGCCCAAATATAGCCATCAAGTAGCGGTTTCGCTTCCCTGTGGGAGCGACGCCCACGTCGCGACTAGCAGCATAAACCTGAATATCGAATTCAAGAAAAATTACCTTAGCCCTTCGCAACCGCCCGGTTTTTATTCCTGATCCACTCGCTCCACGAGCCCGCATAAAGTTTAGACCCCGTTAACCCCGCATATTCCATTGCCAACAAATTATGACAGGCAGTGACGCCAGAGCCGCAATAATGCACGACGTGTTCGGGAGCGTTCGTGCTTATCAAACGCTTAAACTGTCCGCGCAATTCCTCCGCTGGTGAAAACAAGCCATTGCTATCGAGATTTAACTGAAAAGCCCGGTTTAATGCGCCGGGAATATGGCCTGCAACCGGATCGATAGGTTCTTGTTCGCCGCGATAGCGTTCCGGGGTTCGCGCATCAAGCAGGCAAAGGGCTTTTCGGGCCAGCCCGTTTTGCACTTGTACAGCACTCAGCCAAGCGGCTTCATTCAAATACGGCCTGAATACGGCGGCTTTAACGGCAGGCAATGTGGTGGTGACAGGTAGCTCCAGCTTTTGCCAATGTTTGATGCCGCCATCCAATAGCGCAACCTGGTCGTGCCCCAGACAGCGCAGTAACCACCACAGACGCCCGGCAAAAGCGCCGCCCGCATCGTCATAAATCACCACCTGGCTGGTGTTGGTGATGCCCCAGCTGCCTAGTTTTTTCGCCAATAAAGTAAAGTCAGGCAACGGGTGGCGGCCGGTAAAATCGGTGATAGCTGACGACAGGTCTTTGTCCAGATGGGCATAGCGGGCGTTAGGGATGTGACCGTGCCGGTAGGCTGCAGCGCCCGCTGTCGTATCTGCCAGGGAAAATCGGCAGTCGATGATGATCCAATCGCCTAGGTGTTGCTCGAGTGTTGCCGCAGAAATAAGCGTTGTGTAAGTCATAGTGATACCGTTAAGATAATTTTGCCAATGTGTCGGCTGCTTTCCATCAATTGATGGGCTTGTGCGGCATCGCTGAGCGCAAAGGTCGAATCGATAACCGGTTTGATCTGCCCCGATGCCAATAACGGCCAAACCTTATTACCCAGTTCGGCGGCGATTGCCGCTTTAAAACCGTCGTCCCTCGCCCTTAACGTCGAGCCAGTCAGGGTCAAGCGTTTGAGCATAATGGGTAACAGGTTTAGCTCTGCTTTAGTGCCCCGTTGCAAGGCGATTTGCACCAGCCGCGCCTCATCAGCCATACACTGTAGATTGCGCGGCAAATAGTCGCCGCCGATCATGTCCAAAATAATATCCACGCCTTTATGGTCGGTCAACTGTTTGACCGCCTCAACAAAATCCTGTTCCTTGTAGTTGATTGCCGCATCGGCGCCCAGTTGCAGGCAAAATTCGCATTTTTCTGTAGAACCTGCAGTGACGATGACCTTGGCGCCAAAGGCTTTGCCTAATTGTATGGCCGTTGTGCCGATGCCGCTGCTGCCACCATGCACCAATAGCGTTTCGCCGGGCTGCAAGCGGGCGCGGTCGAACACATTGTTCCACACTGTGAAAAAAGTTTCAGGCAGCGCGGCGGCCTGGATAAAAGACAGGTTTTCCGGTATCGGCAGACAGAGTGCCGCCGAGGCCAGGCAGTATTCGGCATAACCGCCGCCGGTCACCAAGGCGCAGACCCGGTCGCCTTGCTTTAAAGCACTGACCCGATCGCCCAAAGTCTCAATAGTGCCTGCAATTTCCAGTCCAGGAATATCGGATGCACCCGCCAACGGCGGATAAAGGCCAAGCCGCTGCATCACATCAGGGCGATTAACCCCGGCAGCGGCAACCTTAATCAATACCTGATTAGCTGACGGCACAGGAATAGGACGTTGAGTGGGTTTTAAAGCACTGTTATCAATTTCAATGGCAAGCATGTGTCCGTTAAATGGCATTATTGCGCTACTCTAAAAAATAATTATAAATCAAAGTATTATGTTCGCTGCTAGAAACGCTGTTCAACGGTAAGAGCGGGCTTCGTAACGCAAATTATCCAATTCACGTTGGTGGAAATAAAAATCATCGCGTAGGCGTTGCCGTTTGCGATCCAGGTCACGAATCTCGCCGCGAATCTTTGCACGTTGCTCGTCCGTTAATTTTTTATCGCCCAAATTTTTTTCTTTGCCGGAAAGCTCATTATCCACGCTTTCGAGATTAGAGCGGTCTTCATAGACCGCAAAAGCGGCCGCATGGTAACGTCGAAACAGCGCGTCAACGGATTGAGGGCATACATAATGGTACGGCTGTCCGTTCAAACCCACTTCAAAAGCATTATCAAGCTGGCAATAGGTCATTAACCCCTGTTCGCGACCAGCAAAGTAAGCCGGATTATTCACCGCAATGCCATATTCCGAACAGGCGTGTGCATGTTCCGACAAGCGGCTAGCCGGTTGGCCAGCATAACCGTCATTAACGCCCAGCCCAAACCAATCACCGCGAACACAGTCTTCCCGGCTTAGCGTTGCACAGCCGGTTAAAAAAATAACGCATAGAAACCCAGTTAAGCGTTGCAAATGACACCCCCTTTACACATTTGTAATTTGGACTTTATCATAGTGGCTATTGGGTGCTGATTCCAAAAAATAAATGACATTTTTTTTGGAACCAGCACCCCCAATAACCGCCTGCTAACGGGTGGGGATGCGGACGTTTTTTTATAGGTAATCGCCAATGTTTGAAATTGACCGGACTTTTTGTCAACGCAGTGCCGAAACGGGTTTAATGGAATGGTTTTTCTATGCGCGTGAGGGTGTTTACGGGCCGTTTTTGACCAAAGAAAAGGCCGAGGGCGCAGTGAAAAAATTTATTAAATTTAATGTCGCAATATCCGATAGCGGCGGACGCAATTCGGCTGGTAAAGCCGCATTAAGTCTGGCGCCGATGGCGAATGTTGCCAATGCGATAAAACTTGACGGCACCAAGACTAAGCTGGGCAAGGATGGTTTGCTGGATGATTAACCGCCCTCATAGCCATCATTCAGTTCATCATGCTTGATATGGTGTTTTTCATCGACCGCCTTGATGGCCAAGTTGCAAAAAAATCCGACCAACAATAAGCCCGCCATGATTTGCAGGGTCATGTTGTAGGCATCGGCTTTGGCAACGCCCTGTGCAATCTGGCTTTCCCGCAAATAATTAACCAGCACCGGGCCTGCAACGCCCGCCGTGGCCCAAGCGGTCAGCAAGCGGCCATGAATGGCGCCGACATATTGGGTGCCGAAAATATCGGCCAGATAGGCGGGTATAGTTGAAAAACCGCCGCCGTACATGCTCATAATCACCGCATAGCAACCCATAAACAGCAGCACATTATTCATCCGTCCGGTATAAGGCACAATCGAATAAAGTACGCAGCCCAGCATGAAAAAAGTGAAATAAACGTTTTTTCTGCCCAGATAATCGGACAGCGTCGACCAGAAAAAGCGCCCGCCCATATTAAAAAAACTGAGCAGTCCGACAAACGCGGCGGCTTTCTCCGGCGTGATCTGATCCTTAAACATCTCCTGGCTCATCGCCGAAGCCTGCCCCAGCACCCCGATTCCGGCGGTCACATTCAGGCACAGCACCCACCACAACAAATAAAATTGCGGCGTTTTCAGCACCTGCTCGACATGCACGTGATTGTTGGTGATCAACTTGCTTTTGCGCGTATCCGGCTGAAAATTGGCCGACAACCAGCCCTCTTGCGGCAAACGGATGGTGAATGCGCCGATCATCATGAACACCAGGTAAATGCAGCCCATGACGGTAAAAGTTTCGGCAACGCCAACCGATGTCGGTGACGCAAAATGCTTCATTAAAAACACGCTCAACGGCGCACCGATCATTGCACCGCCGCCAAAGCCCATGATGGCCAAGCCGGTCGCCATGCCGCGCCGGTCGGGAAACCATTTGATCAAGGTCGAAACCGGCGACACATAGCCCAGCCCCAAACCGATACCGCCCAACACGCCATAGCCCAAATACAGCAGCCAGATTTCATGCAGCTCAACCCCAAGCGCCGCAATAAAAAAACCGCCGCTAAAGCACAGCGCCGAGCAAAACATCGTCACGCGCGGCCCGACTTTTTCCAGCCATTTTCCAGCGAATGCGGCCGACAATCCTAAAAACACAATAGCCAAACTGAATATCCAGCCCAAAGTCGTCAACTTCCAATCTTCCGGCAACGATTGCGTCACGCCCAAGACCTTGGTCAACGGCAGATTAAAAACGCTGAAGGCGTAAACCTGGCCGATACACAAATGCACCGCCAACGCCGCCGGAGCGACCAGCCAGCGGTTAAAACCGGGTTTGGCAATAATTCTGTCTTTCGATAAAAAGGACGAGTCTAACCATGTGGACATAAGGCTTTGTTCCTGTTGTTTATTATTTAGCGAATATTTATATTCGATGTTCAAGTTTTTAATTCTTGATTTTCATTACCTTCATGGTAATAAAAAGTTATAAGTACATTATATTGAATCGGAACCCCGCGACTAGAACTATAATGAATTGATTTATATTAGGTTGTTTTAGTTAAACTAAAAACTGGAGCATCGAGTTTCAGCAAAATAATGTTACGCCCAGTGTCCGCTCAAAAAAACGAAAGCATCCGACGGAGGTTTTAAACACACTACCTACATAACTAAGCGGCTAATCACACCCCGCCCTCATGCCAATTGATCCAACGGACTGGTCACACCCTTACCGCCCTTATTCAGCACATGCGTGTAAATCATCGTAGTCGCAACATCGCTATGGCCCAGCAACTCCTGCACCGTGCGAATATCGTAACCCACCTGCAACAAATGCGTGGCAAAACTATGGCGCATCGTATGCGGCGTAGTCGGCTTGGCAATGCCCGCCGCCGAAGCCGCCTGCTTCACATAGCGTTGCACCTGCCTTTCTTCAACATGATGGCGGCGCTCCTTCTTGCTTCTGGGGTCAATCGAATAATTTTTTGCCGCAAACACATACTGCCAACCCCACTCCTTAGGTGCTGCCGGGTACTTAACCGCCAACGCATCCGGCAGCCACACATCCGCCTTGCCCGCAGCCAAATCCGCATCAAACCACTCACGACGCAAAGCCAGTTGCTGCTGCATCGCCTCCAGCAAACTTTCCGGCAACATCGTCACCCGATCCTTGCCGCCCTTGCCATCACGCACAATAATCTCTCGGCGCGATAGCTCCACATCCTTAACCCGAAGCCTGACCGCCTCCATCAAACGCATCCCCGTACCGTACAACAGCTTGATAATAAAACCATAAGGTTCAGGAACGGATGCCACCTTTTTAAGCAAAGCCTGCACCTCTAAAACCGTCAGCACCACCGGCAAACGCTTAGGTTGTTGGGAGCGCTCAAAACCGTCCAGCCACGGCAAATCTATCGCCAACACCTCGCGATACAAAAACAAAATCGCCGATAACGCCTGATTCTGCGTAGAGCTGGACACATGACGGGTGGTCGCCAAATAAGTCAAAAACGCCTCCACCTCAGCCGCCCCTATTTCGCTT
>JBLRXA010000130.1:0-556 GCA_047920955.1 Methylobacter sp.
CAATACGCCATCGGCCAAAGACAGGATGTGAGCAGTACGATTCAGTTGCATGATGGCGCGGCGCAGGTTTTCGTATAATTCGTCCAGGTCACGGCTGGCGAGTAATTGTTGAAAACGCAACTCGCTGAAAACCGCTTTACCGCTATGCTCTTTTTGTTGGCCTAATTGTTTAGGAAAGCTAAGATCGCTCGTTTTTTTTATATGCGCCAATAATCCTGCAACGCAAGCCAATGCTAAGGTATCGGTGATATAGGGCAATCTTTGGTGCAGATCGTAAAAATACGATTGCATTAAAATATCTTCAGGTTTTTCGCAACGACGGAGCTTGGCCCGTTCGCCGCGATTGGACTTGGTTTTACCGTTCGGCAATTTAATGTCTTCCAAATCCAGCCACCACTTAATGAGGGCTTGTCTGGCCGACTTGTCTCGTAAAACAGCATAAAAATTTCCGGCGACCTTCAAGATGTCTTTTTGGTATTGCCCGGCTTTGCTTTCGCCAATGCAGTCCTTAACTGCATTAATAAAATCTTCTTTTTTATCGAAATCTTGGTTCAAT
>JBLRXA010000130.1:566-9454 GCA_047920955.1 Methylobacter sp.
CATGCAGGTCAATAACGCTTTGCTCTACTTTTTTGTTTTTAAGTTCATCTAATGCGTGTTCGGTTAATTCATAAGCCACGAGTGTTCTCCGTTATTTTCCAAAATCAAGCTACTAATGCTTTCATGCTTTTACCTGCGTTTAGCCATATTTCCAGCTGGCGACGCGCAACGACAACCCGTTTCATGTCGCCGTCTTCGTTATTGCTGGATAACGCCCAATGGTCGAATAGCGTCAAAGCTTGAGTTCGCAGGAGTCTTTTCCACTCATCAAAAAGCGCGTTGACTTGTTTTTCGTCTTCACAACACTGAATCAGCTTTTCCAGTAGGCGATAAAACTCTGTCTCGGTAAGTTGCCAAAACTGGGCATCGGTAAATGAAATTTCGCCTTTCGCTTCTTTGGGTTTTGAAAACCAAGCCTGTTTTAAGGTGGAACGGACATCCAGAGCCACTTCGGTCGCGGCATCAAGCATTTTGCTAATAAATCCCTGCACACTACTTCGACTGTGTTGCGGGATAGGAAATACCGGCATCGTGGTTTCATACCAACACCGGGCTTTCATGTTGTCCATGTCGTAACCGAATAGCCATAAGCGCGGCTGATAGTCGCCTGCAATTATTTCCTGACGACTGTTTAAATAAATCTGCACCACTTTGGCTGCCTGCTTATGGTTTTTTTCATCTTCTAAAACCAAGCCTAACCAATGGCGATAACTGAATCCGCCCACTTGAGCTTTGACCGAATAGGCTTCTTTATTAGGATCCCTGACATAAGGCGTCAAAGGATGTAGCCAAGTGCTGCTGTAATTGACGCCCAAATTTTTGGTTCGATATTGTGAAATGAGTTGTTCTGTGGGTTCATGGCTAATATCACAGGTTCCCGCTTCAGTAGCCTTAAAGTCCAAACGAATACGGCGCGGCATTCCCCAGTACATTTGGTACGGATGTCCTTGTTCCGGCTGGGTAATGAAATCCTTGTTACCCGCTTCGCTGGTGCGTGTTAGTGCTAACCAAGGAAAAATAGCATGCAGGTCTTTCAACTCCGTGTTTCCGCTTAAAGCCGATACTTCTTTTTGGGTGAAAATATTGAGCCATAACTTTTGCCATAAACTTGCGGCTTGTTTGGTTTCGTCCGGCAATACCAAGGTTGTTAAAGGCCCGCCGCCGCGTAGACTGGTTCGATGACCTGAACCGCCCGACGGGGCGTTGATTTGCAAAGTAAATAAAGCAATGCTTGCCCAATAGGGTGAGATATTTTCAGTTGTGCCTTCTTTAACAAAAAAAGTTCCTCCGCCGGAGGTATCAATCAGCAATGAGGCAATATCAACATCTTGCCTATCGCTTAATAAGTCATAATCCTGCATGAAAGCCGGTTTATCGGTATCTATCGAAAACGCCTCCGTGACTGTTAAAAAGGCATTTTTTAATGTGTTCGTATCCGGCGGTATAAGCCAGTATTTCTCCCATTCCGTCTCGTTTTTCGGCGCGAAAGAGGTCTGCACCAGACCAATCAACAGCTGATACAGCGCGCCTTTAAAATCCGCCCGTGGTGAAATCACATCGACAATCGGATTGTCAACGCCCCAGGTAACTCGCCATAAACCCTTCAGCTTTTCCTGTTCGCCATTGCGGCGAATGACAGTTAGCCATTCATCTTCCAGTAAATTCATGTTGTATTTTCTCCTGTAAATTTTAGCCGGTCTCGGAACGCCTCGCCCTCGCTCGGCTTTTCTATTTTTTGCTTCCCGCGCCAAGCTGGGGCTTGGCGTTCCCGGCGTATGCACTCGACCAAGGCCAATCATGAGCCTCCGCACAGAGCCCGGCTTTTACCGGGTTGTTGTGAATATAATTGACTGTAGCATGAAAGTGCTTTTCATCACGAATATAGCGATCCCAATACTCACGCATCCAAAACTGATTTTTAGTCACTCCTTAGCAGCCCTGGGAACGCCGAGCCCCAGCTCGGCATTATGCGAAATAGCCCAACTCCCGGTAAAAGACTTCCACGACTGTAAAATATTCGGCAAACTAATTGTAGGTTCAATCAACACATGAACATGATTGGGCATAATGCACCAAGCGATCAAACGATAACGTTCTCCATCAAATATTTGCAAGGTTTGCTGCATCACTTCCGCCATGCGAGGATGCCCCAAGGCGCAGCAGCCTAAACCCGCATCCAGCCAGTGTTCTATTTTTTTGCGACGCTCGCGCTCACGTATGGAAACGGGGATTTGCGTAAGCTCTTCCTCCACTTGTTTCAGTACTGTTTGCGGCAGGGAATCACCAAGACGAAAGGTAATAAATTGCAGAGTACCCGGCGCATCTAAATGCGGCAGATAGCCTCGGCTATACCAACCCTTGGGAGCGCCGAGCCCCAGCTCGGCTTTTCCATTTGTCGCGCCAAGCTGGGGCTTGGCGTTCCCAGGACTCATCATGCTACACGGAGAAGCGTATCAATAAATTTAAGCATTTTTTACTCCAATGAAATTAACAATGCCCGCATCGTACATTTTTAAATCTTGTTATCATCTGCAAACAATTCAATCTCTCTATCCACCAGCAGACCCTGTTGACAGCTGTAGATCACAGTAACTGTTTTGCCATTGTTATCAACTGCCTGCCCTTGCCATTCAATATCCGATAACGGGCTCAACGGCAAAATAAAACTGTACTCGTCAAAGATTTTTTCTTGTTCCCGTAATTGCTTAAGAACTTGCGCCAAATCTGCCGATAATTCGGGCAATCCGTTAATGCGCTTTGCATTAATATTGACACTGCTTAAATCCCACGCATATCTATCGGCACTTACCAAGGGCGATAATTTACCTTGTTGCCAAACCGACAAATAAATCGTCACGGAATCTTCCGATAACCGTGTCGGAATACGCGCGTCTTCATCCCATGCGTTATCGCTGAGCGTATAACCTTGCTCCGGTTTTAAGGCATTCATATTCGCCAAACTGATTTTTGCCCAATGTTCGCCTTCGGCTTCATTACTGGCTTTTTTAAGCGATTCGGGTATATCGGTATCGTCTTCGGAATAAACCGTTTCTATCAGTTCTCTGGCATCTTCCGGCATTTGCCATTCTTTTTTGTTATCCAATAACATGGCGGTGCGCCATAATTGTCCGGTGTGCGGATAAACGCCGTTGGCTTTTGGGAAAACGGCTTTATACCAATCCTGGGCCGGAGCTTGTTCAAGCGGCGGCGAATAAATAAACAAGGTCGGCGGTGATCTCTGATCTTTTTGCCCTGATTCTCCAATAAAATTACCGGCACTATCCCTGACATGACGATGCAAGCGCCCGGCCCGTTGAATCAATAAGTCAATGGGCGCCAAATCGCTGATCATCACGTCAAAATCCAGGTCCAAGGATTGTTCTACGACTTGCGTCGCAATCAACACTTTACCGTGACGGCTATTTGCCGAAGATTTCTTACCGAACAGACTCAGAACGTTATCTTCCACTGTTTTCCTGTCGTGTAAGGTATAACGGCTGTGGAAAAGCATCAGTTGCTCGCTTTCTAACCAATCAGCTTTTTGTAACTCGCTGTAAGCTGTCCGCGCATCGAAAACAGTGTTGCGTATCCAGCACACGCATTGGTTGTTGGCTATGGCGGTTTTAATGATTTCAATAGCCGCAATGGATTCGTGTACAAACGCCACTTTAACCGTCCGTTTTACTTCCGGACGGGTATTTAAAACAACTTCAACAGGTTTGGCATCGCTGATATGGGTTAATAAGGGATAGTCTGCATAGCCTTGTTTTTGTACGCAAACAGATTGATAACCCGCACCGCGTTGAAAGGCTTTCACAAAACCCTGGCGCATTTTAAACGGCAAAGTTGCAGATAATAGAATCGCACTGCCGCCTAAAAACGCATGAAACTCCAACAAGCTTTGCAATAAACGGTTCATATAAGCATCGTAAGCGTGAACCTCATCAACAATCAGCACCTTGTTTGCCAGCCCTAAGAGCCGCAATGACTGATGTTTTGCGGGCAGGATACTCAGCAAAGCTTGATCTATCGTGCCTATCCCTACGTCGGCCAACAAAGCTTTTTTACGATGATCGCTTAACCAGCGCGAACATTGTGCGGAAGCGGTCGCTTCTTTTTGCCCATAGGCTTTGTCCATAACCGTGTATTCCATAATGGACTGCTGGAATTTTTCGGACAAATGCCTTGCGCCGTGTGCGAGGATTAAAGAGGGATTTTCTTTAGCGGCATAAAATTTCAAATAGCAATCCGCAACCCGTTCGTACATGGCATTAGCTGTTGCCATAGTCGGCAAGCCGATAAATACGCCTTGCGCCGACTCTTGGCTGATTAAACGGTGGGCAAACATCATTGCCGCTTCGGTTTTTCCTGCGCCGGTCACATCTTCTAAGATAAGCAATTGCGGTTTTTGCGATAACGGCAAGTTTTCAGCTTGTGCCTGCAAGGGCGTAGGGTTTTCAAGATAGGAAAAAATCTGTTGCAAGCTTTGTTTGGTTGCAGGTTGCGCAGGCAATATCCCTGCTTTTTGCACCGCTCGGTTTGCTGAAGGAAGCGCGTATTGCCGCCAATAATCATCAAGTGATAACGATTCATCCGAACAAAATTCAAAATTTGCCGAATCTGAACCTAACCAATCGCACAAAACGGTAAAACCCGCTAAAAGCCAACTGGCTGAGCATTGCTTTTCCAACCAATCCTCATCCATAGTACGCTCAACAAGTGTCGGTATGTCAGGTGAGAACAGCTCATTAATTGCGTTAAAAAACTCGGCGGCACTCGCCAAATCAGATTCCTTGAAATAAGATTTAGCAGTCATTTTGCTGCTGCCTTTATTGCTTTTAGGCGGTAAACCATGATGCCCTGTTACCGCTTGTAGCCAACCTTTTAACAAATTTCGATATAAGTAATTATCCGTTATTTCAGTTGACAACAACTTGCGAATACCCGTTTGGTCATCCCATAAAATAAAACCCAAACTGTCATGGCGAATGTCGTAATTAGTTTTAGTTATTTCTCCCCACCATTTTTTTCGCAATTCCGGTTTCAATTGCTGAAAACTCTCGGCAAATTTACCGCAATCGTGCAAAGCAAGTAGCACCTTTATCCAAGGAACAAGTGTTGCTTTTGGTAAATCAAACAATTGTTCAAAACGACTTATTAAAAAGGGGTGTTGTTCCAGCAACACACAGCCTACCGCCGCCACATCCAGACAATGATACGGCAACAGATGATAGCTATTGCCCTGCCCCTCATCCGCACCGGCCTTGCCCCAATATTTGTAATACAAATTTTTTGCCATGTTCCCGCCTAACGTTTGCTTTAATTCCTATTATCCACGACTACTACTTGGCCGACCGTAAGGATTCGTTCGTAATTTGATAATAGTGACCTACAGTGCTTATCAATGCTGCATTAACATCGTTGTTACTGCGCAATTTGCGTCCGAAACCGAACGGTTTCGGACATACCTTCCAATCAGTGTGCATAAATAGGCAGGGTCACCTCATTAAAAAACCTGAGCCAAAATATCTGTTAAGACCGAATCATCCCAGCCAGCCGCTTTACGCATACGTTTGATGGACAACCGTTTCTTTTGGGCCTGTCGCATCATGTTCAGTGCCGCATGACGGATAATGCCGACATTAGTTGGCGCATTATCTTTGTGAATACGACGATCATTTAACAGACTTACAGCGGTTTCAATATCGATTAGTTAGACAATGGAGTACAAACCTAGGTTTGTACTCCACCTTGCACTGATGAATGTTACTAAGGCAATTTGAAAACGCTGTAACTCGACAGAGTAATGTTTTCAATCTTGCATGACAAATTCAACCCCAATGGCGTCTTTCGTTCAATTGCGACAGCGATACGCCGACGACTGGAGAGCCAAGAAAGTCATGCCATTAAAATGTCAATTGATGGCCTCATAGCGGCAAAAAAATCCAGTAGTTCAAAAAACAGCATCAAGCATCAGCAGTATGCTTAGTATCGGGTCATACCGGCTTTTTTATGGCTGGAGCTTGAGCCGCTGGCTATGGGAAATCACATAGCGAAAGCTGGATGATGTTTATTATCGACGCTCGCCAATATGACGACCATTCAGCACACCGACACCGGCACACCAAGCAAGCGCGGGGACGGTCTTGAAATTAGCTTGATCGTTACCCTGGCCAATGAATAATCCACTGGCGCAAAATTGGCGTTAGTGAAACTGTCACAAGAATCAAGCGGCGAAATTATAAAGCCGGTATTCCGGTTTTTTGTGTTTGATCGGCAGGAATTGCCGGTTTAAAGTGTAACAGCGTTTATCTGGAGAGAGCGCCAAAGGTGGGGCGAGAATTTAGGGGGATGGATGAGCAGAATCAAAAAATAAGTTGACAGTGCGAACTGTCGAAACCAAAAAGACACCGGGCTATTTTTCAGACGGCGGCGGTTTATATCTACGCGTGACCAAAAGCCTATCCAAATCGTGGGCGTTCTATTACAAGCGTTAGAGACTGTGAAAGCATTATCGCAAGCCATACCTTATAATATGCCCATCATCCGGTAATCGCCCGTTAACAAACACTCATGACCTCACGCCGCTATCAACCCGTATTAAACCGTCAGCAAGAGCTGTTGCTGCCGCCTTGTGTCGATGAATACGTCAGCGGAAATAATCCGGTGCGCGCCATTGATGCCTATGTCAACACCTTGGATTTACAGGCGTTGGGATTTGCCAACAGCCAACCGGTCATGAGTGCCGGACAACCGGCTTATGATCCGGCGGCGCTGTTGAAATTGTATTTGTACGGGTATTTGCAAGGCATCCGTAGCAGCCGGAAGCTGGAACGCGAGGCCAGCCGGAATCTGGAGGTGATGTGGTTGGTCGAGGGCTTGCGGCCGACCTATAAAACCATCGCCGACTTTCGCAAAACCAATGCGGCGGCATTAAAGGCGGTGAACCGCGATTTCCTGCTGTTGTGCAAAGAGCTTGCGCTGTTCGGCGGCGAGCAAGTGGCAGTGGATGGCAGCTTTTTCAAAGCCGATGCCAGCAAACCTAAGATTTATACCGAAGACAAACTGGGCAAGCAGCTGGATGAATTGGACAAGAAAATCGCCGGTTACCAACAAGCCCTCGCCGAACAAGACGCCGCCGACGATAAGGCGGGGCAAGGCAGCTTGGTTGAAGACGAACAACTGCAACAAAAGCTCGAACGCTTGCAGAGCAAACAAGCCGAGAAAAAAGCCTTGCTGCAACAGCTCAAAGACAGCGGCGACAAGCAAGTGTCCACCGTCGACCAGGACGCCCGGCTGCTGACCAAGCGTGGCCAAACCATTGCCGGCTACAACGTGCAAATCGTGGTGGACGACAAACACAAACTGATAGTGGCCGAAGACGTCTGTCAAGATGGCAATGACGTTCATCAGCTGGCACCGATGCTGTCCAAGGCCCAAGACCTCTTGCAATCCGAAAACCTGACCGGGCTAGCGGATAGCGGTTATTACGAAGGCAATCAGCTGAAAACCTGCGAAGACCAACACATCACCGTTTACGTCGCCATCCCTGACAAATCGAAAGCCATTGCCGCCAAAGGCCGATTGACGCGCGAGCAGTTCAGCTACGACCCGGAACACGACCGCTATACCTGTCCGCAAGGAAAGCCGTTGACAACCAACGGCAAAGCGCATCAGAAAAATGGCAAGTGGTTCACCGGCTATAAAAGCAACGCAGCGGATTGTAGCCAGTGCCCGCTACGCGCGCAGTGTTTGGGCGAAAAAACCAGCATCAAACAAATCCAGCGCTGGGAGCACGAAGCCGTCATCGAACGCCACCGACAACGGCTGGGACAACAGCCGGGCATCATGAAAAAACGCGGCGCACTGGCTGAACACCCTTTTGGCGTACTCAAACATCGCGCCGGGATGAACCACTTTTTAATGCGCGGCTTGGCAAAATGTCGCGGCGAATTTAGCTTGATGGTCTTGGGCTACAACTTCACTCGCCTACTGAACATTCTCGGTGTTGATGCGCTGAGGGATTATTGCGCCCGAAGACCGGAACATAGGTTAAGAAACCTGGGATATGCGTAAAAAATGACGGATTTTGGTTGGATTTTGATAAAAATGAGCGGCTCTATGAGAAAAAAACAGTCATTTCGAAAAAAGGCTCACGCCAGACGACTTAAGAATCGCTGGGATTTGGAATATTTTCATAGTCTCTGGAGCTTGGGAGCGAGAAAAAAAATTCAGACGCCCGCCAAACCATCACAAACCATCCCCGTCCGCCCCGCCCCAAAGCACTCCTCCTCGCCCGTGCGATTTTCGCGCTTTTTTTTGTTCGCTGAAATGAATTTTGGCATGGATATTGACAGAAATAGCAGCCGAATCCAGTGCTACTGCGGCGCTGAGGAATTTATAAATAGATTGGATGGAATTGCGATTTTTGAAATGAAATGACGGCTGGCGATGGCTATCAACCGCCAATCACCGCCGTTTTTTCGTTTTTAATTGATTTTAATTGTTTAAAATCAATGAGATAGGTGGCGGAGAATAAGGGATTCGAACCCTTGATACGTTGCCGTATACACACTTTCCAGGCGTGCGCCTTCGACCGCTCGGCCAACTCTCCTTTATTTTTGATCTTCCATAGACTACAAGAAGCCGCGTAGAATAATCGATATTGCATTTTAGTGCAATGGCCTTCATTTAAAACTTACGCTTAATAGTTTCAATCCACATTCGACCTCATCTGCCAAATGACTTGTCTTACGGCAATCCATCAACAGATAGACCGGAAATAGAACACGGATAGCACGGATCAAGCAACTGTATATTCTGTTGACATCCTCCCCAGCTAAAGCAAGGGGATTCCTGATTACTCAGGAGCAAGCGTGTATCGCTAC
>JBLRXA010000131.1:0-9449 GCA_047920955.1 Methylobacter sp.
GGAGCAAAAATCTGCCCTGCCGCCGACACCTGTCAATCGAGCCACCAAACCCCCTACCAACAGTTGTCTAAGTTATTTCATGCGCGTTCCTTAGCAGATAGCCAACCCCACTTGGTCTCCGTCAAAAAACCAAAACTCTTTACTGATACGTAAAAGTTGGCTAGAAATTTTATGAAAAACAACCTCCTGGAGCAATGAGCTTTGAGCGAATTTTTTCTCCTCGACAATCACTTAATCACTGCAATATGATCAATACAGAAATTGCAGATGCATTTATACCTATCGTAATTCAAATTTCGGCAGCACCTAAGGAGGCACCGGACCCTCGATCCCTCACCTAACGTTAGGCGAGGGATCAGCATAGATGCTGGCATAGAGCCTACATAAATGCATGCACGGCGTCCTTTGACGGGCACCCCGGCACCGAATTTTGATCTGCTATGGGTAATCTTATTCGAAACGCTATTTCACATGGCATGTGAAGCGTCAAAATAAAATCGACATTTACGCCACCCATGCCGCTTGCAAATTCATGTGACGCTGGAGCGCGAGCAAAACCTCACTAAAAGCCCCGCCTCAAAACGCTAAAATATCATCGTGGACTCAGGCTTAATAAAACCCAAAATATCGAAGACTTGGAGATAAGCATCCAATACCATCGATTTGATCGATACTTCACTTAAGCCCAATAATTGCAAAACTTTGGGATCAAAAACAGGCGCGCTATTTAAGAACATATCAGTCTTGACCGAACAAGGCTCAATGCTATCAGCAATCCTAGCTGCCACATGCATAATACAAATATCTTCGCAATAGACTTCAGCGCTTCCGGGATTCAATTGCGTCCCTACCAATCGCCAGATAGAGCGGGGCAATTGCCATTCTTTCAACAACTCGGCGCCGAGTTCGGTGTGCGTGTAACCGAAAACGCGTTTTTCCGCATCGACGACGGCATCCTCACCCTGGTCTTTATGGCTCAGTATCAACTGGGCTTTTTCCGGACAATGGCTGAACATGACCAACTTGCCGATACTGCGCAACAAGCCGGCGACGAAAAAACGCTCACTATCGCCATGGTTGCATTGCTCCGCCAACAAACGGGCTAAAACGCCGCACATCACACTGTGGCACCAAAACGTGTCCATATCGACCAGGTCAAAGGGGATGCCTGAGAATGAAGACGTCGGCGCAGTCTCCTCGAGAAGTCGTCTCGCCCCCTGGGCGCCGATCGCTAAAACAGCACTCGAAACCTTGTCGATCGGCGCCCCCATACCACCACCAGCACTATTGACATGACTGAGGAGTTTGGTTGTCAACGCTGGGTCGTGCATGATGACATCAGCGAGTAGATAATGCGGCACATGATCGCATTTCAGCAGTTCGTTGGCGCGTTTTGCGACATCGGGCAGCGAATACAATGACTCAATGTTTTTAAACGATGTATTGAACGGCATAAGAAACGCTTTGCGTCTAAGGGTTACGATACAAAATTCGACTAACGTTTTTTGCTCTACACGCAAGAGCGGATAAACGCCACAGCGCGAAAGAACAAAGCAATATAAAACACCTATTACAAGTAAGCATGCGATACCAAGGAACCTCAAAAAACAAAAAAATTCCGATAAAAGCAACTCCAGCATAAGGCAGGACAGCAACAGCAACAGCAGACAATTTCCGCACTTATAACATTACTATCTCTTAGTAGTTAGCGGGAAACCTAGAAGATATTTTTTAACAAATGCTACTCAGCCCCATTTACAGTCGGGAAACAAAGCTCCAAATGTAAGTATTCAGACCCCGTTGGCAAATTACCGAAATTCAGTCGCGATTGTTGGTCTCCCTTTTTTTCAAAGAGGGAGACTGAATACTTACCTCCAAATTGTTCTATTGCAGGGGGAGTGAAGAATTACCAATGGGCTTATTGCGGTAGCAATATGACCTTACCGCCACCCGGCATCGCTTGCTCGAATTTGGGAACCTGACTCTTATGCGCATCCACCGACTTGGGCTTCGGAATGCGCTTGCGCTGCCCGTTTTCATCGATTACAAAGAACTGCTCAGCATCTTTCGAAACAGAAGCAGCAGCTGCGGCACGGTCGGCGAATTCCAACACCGGGCTGACACCGGAAGGGGACACCCTATCACCGAGCTGGACAATCGCCGGGTTGCGCGCGGACTGACAGCCGACGGCAAACAAGGCTAAAACCACTAAATAAACTCCGGGTAATTTATACATAGCTACTTACCTAATTTAGTGCCGCAGGAAATTAGCATCGGCCCAGTATTCATAAACCTAAAAATAGCAGTTGGGCTATGAAAAATCCCGTTCGTCCTGAGCTTGTCGAAGGGCGAGCGGGATTTTTCATTCACCCAAAGGGTGAGTATGTTGTGGGCCGTCCATGCTTCGACATTGCTCAGCACGAACGGCCCACAACATACGCCAACTGCTCTTTTTAAGATAAAGGGATAGCGTTTCTGTTTCATATATACCTTTCGCACTTCAAATTTCGGGATTGTCGGAGGAGGCCTTGGGGTGCTCGGTAAAAGCTTTGCCAACATGGAGCTGGCATAGAGCCTACATGGACGTATTAACAGCGTCCTTTGACGGGCACCCCAAGGCCGTATTTTCATCTACGGGTATACAACGTTAAACTTAAAACCGCTATTGCGGGGGCAACAACAAAACCCGGCCGGAAGGGGTCTCGATCTCGAGCGGCGGCAACTGGTCTTTGTAGCGTTCGGGCGAATATTCGCGCTTATACAGCCCGTTGCCGTTCCACTTTGAATGCTCGCAAGAAGCCTGGCCCATGCCGCGGCATTGAGGTGGCGCCAGCAACGCGGAAACCTTGACGACACGGTTGTTTGGGTCCGCTCTACCGGCCACATCATCGGCCTCGCCGATGGCCTTTACGCAAATCTGCCGGGCGTGGACGCCTCGCTGCAACAGCAAGTCCTTGATCCCTTGTGCGCGGCGGTCCGCCAGCAAGCGATTGAGCCGGGCATCGCCCACCGTATCGGTCAAGGCGGCTATCTCGGCATCGGCGTCGGGATTTTGCAACAAATGCTCGGCCAACGCGTCGATCTCGCTGCCGATGTCGTTGTAATGCACGACGCTGCCGGTCTGGTAAAAAGCCGTAAACGACAAATAAGCCGGTTCGCAGCCGACATCGTCTACAGGAGGCGAATCGACTGCTTGCGCCTTGGCAACGCTGACCTCCAAGTCATCACCGACGAGCACCATGCCGGGATTATGTGCCGGCGTACAACCGAATTGCGCGAATACCGAGAAACAACACGCGCGAAGGATTAATTTCATAAGCAAATCCTCTTTGACTGATCATCGACACGCGAACAAGGCACACCGCATCGTTTATTTATTGGAATTGGTCAGCGTGGAAGAAGCCCCGACCGCCTGCACGGACAAACTGTTGCGATTGCCCGATTGAATCCTTCCGCCTGCAAATGTGCCGCTGGCGCGGACATTGCCGCTATTGTTGGAACTCAGCGTGTTGTCGGTCAAGGCACTGGACGCCTTAACGCTGTCACCTTGCCGATTGACCATAACATTGCCGGCCGAAGACGAAGCGCCTATTGCGGTGACGCTCATCGTATTGTATTCGCCGCCTCGGATCACCGCGCCGTCCGAAAAATAGCCGATCGACGTGACCGAACCGCTGTTGGTCGAACGCAACTCGGCATCGCTGATGCGGTTAGAAATGACCGGCCGGCCGGCTTTGCGCGCATTGTCGACCGCCATCGGCGCCGCATCCGCATCGGCCGCGACCGGCTGCGCTTGCTGATGTATCATATTGCCGTCTGCGCCGCCGCTCTCGCCGGCAGCCGCCGCCGCGGCCAAGCCGACGAGAATCGAAAAGTGAATACCCATGCTAGGCTCCCGTTACAAATTAAAAACACGGCCGTCACCGTACAATGATAGCGCGGTTGGCCATTTAGGCGATTTCCGGCGAAAAACCTACCCAACTAACGGCTCTTTTAAAAAAATCCTGCGTTATTTGGGTAGGGTTTATTCTTGTCAATCGCCTTACGATTCAAAAAAAGCAAGAAACCCAAGGGGCTCGATTGCCGCGGCCGCTAGCACGGAGCGTCTGCCCGAGAAGGCGCTCATGACGGCCTTGATTGTTGCCTGAGGACGAGATCATGAAACCCGCGCCGGCACGCACAAGCACCGCGTAAAACGCTCGATGTTAGCGTGCCGGCGACAACAATCGCGGCTTATCATATTGCCTTGGACTTCAGAGATTCCTCCCCGGCTTTCGGGAATCAGTCAAAAACCAGAGACTCGACGGCAAGCCATAGATTTCTAAGTCACACACCGGTTTAGCGAAACTGCAATCAGCCGCTGCGATCCGGATCCTTGGGTTTCTTGCTTTTTTTAAATCGGTCGATACGCACATTGAATTTAGGCATTTTGCATAACCGCATTAGTCATTTACATACAAAAAGCATTTCACCCTGAAGCTCATGAAGCACAAGAAGCTGATTTAATAACTTTGTAGGTTTGTATGAAACTAATGCCCCGCCAAGGGCTTGCAGGGATGTCCAGATAATCCCCCCTGAAAAACTTTATTTTGATCATCGTTAAACTGCGGAATTCAGAATTATCTTTCCCGGAACTTGACAGGCACAGCTTATCACTTCAAACGCAGGCACGCGCCTGTATATTCAGAGGCGGCGAGCGGCTAGACGCATGGCGCTTTACAGCGGTAGGCCATTGCGATGCGGCGGCCGTGTGGTCCGTGCCTTGCGAAAGATCCGGCCGGGGCAGACCCGGCCGGAGCCTTCGACCCGCACACCGAAAGGCGGCGGGTCTATGCAACGAAACTTCGTTTCTGTTTCGGTTTATTTAGTTAGCACCAACGATCGAAACACTGTTGCTCATCGAAGCCGATGCCGCAACCGCGCTGACCGCCGCACTATTGCCGTAACCGCCGGTGATGCCTGCGCCGCCTTCGATTACGCCGACGTTGAGGACCGTTCCGGAATTGAGTGCCGACAACGCGGCCACATCGATGGTGTTGGCGGTGGCCACTAAGCCCGGCGCGCCGTCTGTTGTCGAATAGGCGCTGAAGTTGCTCGCGGCCGATGCCGATGCGCCGACGGCATTGATCGACATGCTGCTGGCGAAGCTGTCAGTGATCGATACGTTTTGTACCGGATTACTTTCCACAGCCGGAATGGCTACGATCGTACCATAGTTGCTCACGTTACCGTTGTTGACGACGGCGATCGTGGCCCCGCCTTGGATTGCATAGGTTACGGTAGCTGGAGAGAAGTTCATACCAGAAATATCAAAGCCTGATACATTTCCGGTGATTGATGTCGCCCCTCCAGTAGTACTACCATTAGTTAAAAGATAAACACCTTCATTAAAAGATGAATTTGTAACGGAGAGCTCACCGCTATCTCCAAGATCTACTGTGTTTAGTACTGTGCCGGAATCATCTAGGATTTCAACCTGACCGCCAGTGATTTTAAGATCCCCGCCTGTTCCTGAAACACTAGCGCCCGAATCTTCAACTAAACGAACATTTTTCTCTCCATCCCAACTTATACTTCCGCCACCCTCTGCAGCTTGAAATGACGCTGGCACGCTGGTCGATTCGATATTTCCCTCACTGATGCCCAAGTTGTTCGTTATCTCGACCGATCCCTCCGCCGACGGCATGTTCAACAGATTGGTCGTCGCCGATAACTGGCCGGAGGCGCCGATCGCGCTCAAGCCCATGCTACTGGAATTGGAATTGACGATCTGACCGCCAAAGATTTGATTGAGCTGCGCCGCTGATTCGTTTTCCGGTGCGATGCCGTTGGTGACAGCACCGTTATTGGTCGCTTCGATGACCACGCTGCCGCTGGTTGCCAGATTGTTGGTCACACTCGCCAAGACCGAACTTTCGGCCGCAGTATTCGCGCTGACCGAGCTGGAGGCGCCGATCGCGCTGATGTTGACGGAATTGCCGACGCCGCCGTCGATGATGCCGCTGAATGAAGAGTTGATATTGTCGACACTACCGCCCACAGGCTCGTCGTTAACAATAACGCCGTTCAAAGAACTCACCGTGCCGATATTGAAAGTATTGCCGACTTCGACGGTTTCTTCAGCACCCAAATTTAAATTTACGCCCTGCGCCGTGGTGTTCGTCGAGACCGAGGCCGACGCGCCGATCGCACTGATGCCGGCCGAGTTGCGGAAGCCGTTATTTAATTCGAACTGCGCTTCAGGAGTGCCTATCTCACCGGTGTTGGTCGCCGAGCCATCGTTGGTGGCGTTGTAATCGAACTCCAGGGCATTTTGGCCGGCGACGCCTGTCAATGTATTGGTAATGTTCACATCCGCCATTACCGCCTGACTACCGACGGTCAACAATCCCGCCACCGTTATAGCTATTTTGCTTTTTTTCATATCAGTATCCTAGTTTTGAGCGATATTAAAATCATTGATTTTCAAGTTTCAAAGAGATTGCATCCGAGAAGCTACAATCCATAATCCGGTCCGTCATCCGGGCCGGATTATGGGTTGATGCTTAGGTACTCGTTTTATCAATTAGCCGTCCGACAGCTTGGTCGGGCGGATCACGGTTCGGCACTGCCCAACCGCAGGCAAGCCTTGCCGCTGTGTCAGCGGTAATAATGCTGCTGCGGCTGCCCCTAGCAGGACGCGGTTTGCAACCTCGTCCTAAACGTTTTGACTTTGGCCGAAGTCAGCCGGATGTTTAGGGCAAACCGAAGCGTTGGGGACGGGTTAAATAACCCGTCCCGCAGAAGTGGCTACGACTGGCCACTACTCGGACAGTTGGCTTCGGCAAGCTGAAGCATCTTGCTAATCAGGTCTGTTTTTATCGGTAATACTGCTGCTGCGGTTGGTTGGACGGATAACCGCCTTGGCGTTGTTGCTGCGCATAGTCACCCTGCGGCTGTTGCTGCGGGTAGGCCGGATAATTGACCGGCTGCTGGTAATAGACCGGATAGGCGACGCGCTGGTTGTTGCTCAACGCGCGTTCGATGCGCTGGAAATTGCTTTGCAGGTCGCGTTCGAGCCGGTTCAAGCGGTCTTCGAGGTCGTCATTGGAGCCTAATTCAGCAACCCGGACCGGCTTGTCCTCGATGCCGTTTTTCAGGTTATAGACCATGCGCTTGCATTGTTCCGGCACGTTTTCGAAGCGGCTCAAGACGTCTGCCACCGACAGCGCCACGGTGTCGCGCGTGCCTTCCTGCAGTTTTTGCTGGTCCTGATAGGTAAAGCCGCCGGTCAACAGCTCGCTGAAATAGCGGTTGATCGTGAAGCCGACTTCTTGGTAGATGATCTCGCGGTTCATCGTGCTCATCGCGACGATTTCACGGTCGCCGGGCCGGTACAGCTCGGCGACGACCTCGAGCGAAGCGCCGCGCGCGGCATATTCCGGCCCGATGCCGCTGTAGCGGAAGTCGAGCGTCGGCCCGCCGAGAAAGTCGAGCGCGGTAAACGATGTGGACATCACATAGTCGGGCGCGGACTTGGATAGCATTTGCGCCAGCGAGTCGTTGACCGCGTTGGTCGCGAACTTGCGGATCGCCATTTCGGTGTTTAATTCGTAGTAGTTCTGCGCCCTGCCGCCGGCCATCAGGACCGCCTCGGAGACATAAGAGGCGGTGGTGCCTTGCGGCAGAAACGAGCCGGTGCTGCCTTCGGACACGTAGTTGGTCTTGCCGGTGCCGTCGGCGTGCACCGCTATCGCAAACTTGGTCCGTCGCAATGCGCCCGATTCGCTGATGCAGGACAAGGCCTTGACGATCGGCGCGGACGGCCCGCTCGATCTCGGCGGCGGCGATTTCGAAACATAGAGCCCCCCGGCACAGCCGCTCAAGATGAGACCGATGCCCCCCGCTAATGCCGTTTTCATTGATTGCTTGGTTGTCATGTATGCGTTTGCCTTGGTTTATTGATAAAAGCGCATGTCGCCCCGCACGGAGCCCCGATTGGTGCTGGTCATGTTGTTGTCTTCGACCCGATTGTTATTGCCCTGTATCGAAATGATGGTCTGGCTGCCGATCGAGGTGTTGCTGATGCTGCGCAGGTCGCCGCCGAAGCGCGCCGCGGCCGCGCCCGCGGCGTTGCCGCCGGCGATCGCGTGAAAACTGGCGCTGTCGAGTAACTGTTGCTTGATCTTGCTCCCCGCACCCCAGACCCGCGTAGCATCGCCTGCCAACGAAGGTTGCTGCGCCGCACAAACCATCAACAGGCTAGCAGTAATTAATGATTTCAATATTTTCATAGTTGGATGCAATGGCTGATTAAATGTATCTACTAGGTATTTCACCGAAATTTAGACCAAAAGATTGACGCCCAACCAATAGAGTATCTACCGAGCCCACCCCTTTATTAGGAGGAACCCTCAGTTAAAACTGTCTCTTTTTGTCACTGACCAAGTGGCGAGTGGCGTCAGACCTGTATTGAAGTATGGCTATCAAATCAGTTACATTATTGTCTTTTGCAAGCGGCATGCCAAAAACTCATTTAATCAAGCGTCAGCCTGTTAATGGCCCGTTAAACTGAGCCAAAACCGGCTCGATTCTGTTGTGCCATTAGCAGTCAGCCGAAGGTCTTATCCGACAACAGGGCATGTTTTATGCAGCCTAAACTATAGAAATGTGTCGTCCGAAAACACGCCAGCTAATCATTTAGCCGGATTTCCGATCATTTCTATTTTTGGAGGCCGAACAATGAACCCGATCAACTTCGAAACAACCAAGCTCACCCAAATTGCATTGCTATTTGCATTTTTTTCGCAAAAAACAAATCTTGCTTTGCCAAGAGCCAGCATTGAGATCGCACGATCAAACGCCGTTTTTTGCCACTCTTGACTCGGGCTCATTACCGGCGAAAATTTCAGTAACGTAAAATGATTTTGAGTTGCAATATGAGAAAAGATGAAGCGGAGCAATTAATGGCTCTTAAAGATGAAATGAAACAGGTAGCAAGTAAAAAAGGAGCGATAGATTCGTGGTGGGATATAATATTTGATATCAACGCTTTGCTCTATGGTGAGCGAACGCTCAGCAGCATAACGCCAGAGCAAATGATTGATTATGCCAAGATCAGATTGAAGGAACGACTGAGTCAAACCAACCCTAAGACATAGTCGTTTATCAGGATATTTAATGGCGAGTTTATTAGCCGTGCAGCAAGAACATTTAGACTGAGTACACGACCTCTTTTCCTTATTTTATGAACATCCTGGCGGGGCCGAAACTTGACTAGCAAAGGATATAAAATACAAGCGCTTTACTCGATTCAGATCGGTTAGGAACGACGATGAAATAACTTAGGAACGAGCATGAAATAACTTCGACAACTTCTGGGAGGGGGGGGGCGTTGACTCGATTGACACATTCCGGCCTGACAGGACGCCGTAAATACGTCCATGTAGGCTTGACGGCGGCTTTCCCTG
>JBLRXA010000132.1:0-9426 GCA_047920955.1 Methylobacter sp.
TCGATCAGTATGGGGCGTGTGTTTGTGCGTAAGGGACATTATTTAAAATCAACACACCGCCAGCTGGTCTTTAAGCTCATGTTCGGTCGATAAAAACTTTTCTTCTACCGGCAATTGCAAGGTAAAACCCAAGGCCGACACGCCACGCGGAATGATGGAAATTTTATGCACCGGCTGGCCGGTCGGCACATGTTCAGCAACCAACGCATGGCCTGCTTCGTGAAAAGCCACCCGACGTTTTTCTTCGTGATTTAACACCCTGTTTTTCTTTTCAGGCCCGGCCAATATGCGGTCGATGGCCGCTTCAAAATCTTCTTTTTCGACTTGATTATGCCCCACCCGCGTCGCCATAATCGCCGCTTCGTTGGCAATATTGGCCAAATCCGCACCGACCAGTCCGGGTGTGCGTCTGGCAATAATCGACAAATCAATATCTTTTGCCAGCGTCAACGCTTGGGTATGCAATTTCAGAATTTCAATACGGTCTTGCAAATCCGGCTTATCAACCACAATCTGACGGTCGAATCGGCCAGCACGCAACAGCGCTTTATCCAGCACTTCAGGGCGGTTAGTGGCCGCCATCACCACCACGCCCACCGAGGTATCGAAACCATCCATTTCAGTCAGCAGTTGGTTCAAAGTCTGTTCGCGCTCATCATGGCCGCCAATCATCACCGGGCCGCCACGCGAGCGGCCAATGGCATCAAGTTCATCAATAAAAATAATGCACGGCGCTTTATTCCTGGCTTGCTCAAAAAGCTCGCGTACGCGCGCTGCGCCGACGCCGACAAACAATTCAATAAATTCCGAACCGCTGATATTAAAAAACGGCACCTGTGCTTCCCCCGACACAGCACGGGCCAGCAAGGTTTTTCCGGTGCCGGGCGGCCCGACCAGCAACACGCCTTTAGGCATACGCCCGCCCAGGCGCTGAACTTTTTCTGGCGATTTCAGGAAATCGATGGACTCGTTAAGTTCCTGTTTGGCGCTATCGGCACCCGCCACATCCTTAAAGGTAATATTGGCTTGCGTATCTTGATGAATGCGGATTTTGTCGCCCAAATTCAAAAAGGACTGTGCACCAGCCGCCGTGCGGCGCATTACCCATGACCAGAGCAACACCAGAATCAGCATCGGGACAACCCAATTGAAAAACAGGTTGCTTAGCCAATTGTCAGTGCTCCTCACCACAAAATCGACTTTGTTCTGCTCCAGCATTTGCGCGAGGTCATTTTGCCACAGCGGAATGGTCATAAAATTTTTGGCCGCTTGGCCAGGCTCTTCAGGTTTGATCACGCCAGTAATAAAGCGTTCTGTGACCACCGCCTTGTCGATTTTCTCGTCTTTGACCAGCTTGATAAACTGACTGTAAGAAATTTCATCGCGCTGCACGTCCTGAATGCTGCGGATAAACATCAGCGTCAGGATAAACAAGCCCGCAAAAAAAATAATTTTTCCCAGCTTGGGGTCGCTTGACTTAACCGTTGGTTTATTAAGCTCCCGCTCCGGCTCTCGTTTGGATAGCGTACGCCAACCGCCTATCAATACATTTTTCAGATAAATGAAGACGCTGCAAAGCAATCTCAGCAAACTTTTAATAATGCCGCCCGAATCATCCATATTAACGGTTCCTTGTTGCTCTTCGGCGATTTTTAAACTGCTCTACCGAGTGGTCTATTATTGAAACCACCTCTTCACAACCGATGATATTCTTATCATTAACTAGAATATAATGGGCCAACTGGGTAATTGCCGCCCAGTTTTCATCCGTATTTACAAATTCAAAAGCCACATTAAATAAGTCATCCAGCTTCTTATCCTTTTGTTCTTTATCAGACGAATAACTTTGTAAATATTCATTAGCCAGAGCAAGGTCGGAACTGCCGCCATAATTTTTTAATGCTTTCAAATTGACCAACTGATGATTAAACAGTTCGTCATCGGCATCGGCGACATGCTTGGCTTCAGCGATCGGCCCGATGAGCAAGTTAATAATGTCTGCGTCAAAAGCCTTCCTATAACCCCTTATTAATTTCGCCATGGCGTCGTCAAGCCCGGTTAGCTCATCTGCCCAGTCATCGGTAGAGGCAGGTAACGACTCAATTAAACGCCCGCCCTCCACCCGGGCAATACAATCATCATGGGTCATTTGGTACATCATAATATCGGCATCGCTCACATCGCTCATATTTTTAAAAATAATCTTAAAAAAAATGGGCGGCAGCTGCCTGAGTTTATTATTCAAATGAATGCCCGCAGCATGACCCGCTTCATGAAAAGCCACGCGCTGTTTATGCTCTATTAATTTATCTTGACCCGAAGTTTCGGTTATATTATTTCTTTTCATATTTAAGCACCATTTCTTTTAAAATCTACGAACATCATGATCTAAGAAACATTATTTCTCATTTGACATAGCATAAAAACCGAAGGCGTATAATCTCCGGTTTTACAAAATATAAAGCGGACATTTACTCAATATCCAGCGACCAATATAAGTATTGGTTTTTTATTTCCAATTCAGCTTCAAACCAATCCTCTATTTCATGCCCTGTTATAAACCCCCTTTTTTCAAATTTATAGTACGCCCGTTCTGCAACCATCATTTGAAACTTTTCTTGATCTATACCTTGTTCATTTAACTTTTGCACTGAATTAAAATCGGCCACAACCCCACCCCACTGCACATATCGAAGGAATGCCCCCCGATTTTCATTCTATGGGCAGAAAGAAAGCGGAACAATGCGTACAAATACGTAGCAGATTCTAACATTAAAAATAAGCCTACATAATTGGTACGACTACTTAGCCGAAAAATGCCGAACCTTAAACGTCACCCCTTCATCATTTTTTGAAAGACCTCTGACCAAGGCAGCACAGGGTAACCGTATAAATAGCCTTGCCCTTCATCGCAACCTAAATCCGACAATCGGTTTTGCTGGGCTTTCGATTCAATGCCCATGGCAATAACCTGTAAATGCAAGCCATGGCCTAAGGCGATCACCGCACGGGCAATATCCTCGTCCTCGGCGTTATTCAATACATCGACGACAAACGAACTATTGATTTTCAGTTTTTTTACCGGGATTCGCTTGAGGTTATTAAACGAAAAACAACCGACGCCAAAATCGTCAATGGTCAAATCGATGCCCGCCGAAACCAATTGATTGAGCGCGTGTATAGTCTGTTCTGAATTATCCATAAAATTACCACCGGCAAGCTCCAGCTCCAGATAACACGGTTCAAGCCCGCTCAACGCCAATATCCGTTCAACCGCCGCGACAAAATCGGAACGTAAAAATTGCACCGCAGAGACATTAACCACCATTTTATTGACCTGAAAACCCTGATCCAGCCAGCGCCTCATCTGCATACAGGCATTTTGTAGGACCCATTCGCCAAGTGCCACAATAAACCCGCTTTCTTCTGCTATGGGTATAAACTGCTGGGGCGACATCAAGCCCCGCATCGGGTGCATCCAACGCACCAATGATTCGACGCCGACCAGCTTTCCGGTTTTAAGGCAAACCTGCGGTTGGTAATACAAAATCAACTCATGTTGCTCTATAGACTGGCGCAAAGCGTTCTCCATCGACATTTTCTCGGACGCCTCATGGGTCAATTCGGGGCTGTAATATTGGAAATTATTGCGCCCCTCCTTTTTGGCACGGTACATAGCGGCATCGGCGTTTTTAATCAATGTTTCAGTATCTCGCCCATCTTGCGGGAACAAGCTGATGCCGACGCTGGTCGAAACTTTCAGCCGGTGGCCTTTGATATAAACCGGCGCATCGAAAGTATCGATCAGCTTTTTCGCCAATTTGGCCGGATTTTTCGCATCAGGGATATTCTCCATAAACACCACAAACTCATCACCGGCATAGCGTGAAAAGGTATCCTCTTTTCTAACCAGATTCTTGATGCGCTGTGAAACTTCCATTAACAGGCCGTCGCCGACATCATGCCCGTAAGTGTCATTAATGCCTTTAAAACGGTCCAGATCCAGAAACAGCACTGCCGCTTGCGAGCCTTCGCGTACCGCATTTTGCAAAGAGTGGTCGATACGGTCTTTCAATAACAGCCGGTTAGGCAATTTAGTCAACGGATCGTGGTAAGCCAAAAAACCCAAATGGTCCTGGGCTTTTTTAAAATGCGTGATATCCATAAACACATGGACATAATGCGCCACCCTGCCATCCGAATCCTTTACTTCGCTAACCGTCGTCCATGAAGGAAAATCGAGATGATGCTTATGGCGGCGCCAAACCTCGCCCTGCCAGCTATTGATCCCCATGCTGTGTTCGGTTAACGCTTCGTCGACTTTCAGATGGTTTTTCTTTGCCTGCAAAAAATGCGCTTTTTTGCCGTACACATCCTGATGCGTGAAACCGGTCATGGCGGTAAAAGCCTCATTAACCGAAACGATTTTTTTGTCCTTATCGGTAACAAAAATGCCTTCGCCGATATTGTTAAAAATGACCGAGGCCATGCTTAACTTGCCTTCCGACAACCGTTGCTGGGTAATATCGGTCAAAGTTATCAATAACTGATGCGGCTTGGTCTCGCCCTTCCTGAATTCGGGCACCGAATTAACGACCACCCAAACATAACTTTGCCGCTCGACATTAAACAAGCCCATCACCACGCCCTCAACCGGTTTGCCGGTACGCAACGCCAACACCGACGGCTGTTGCTGTTCCTGAAACAACGAACCGTCTTCCTTGATCGCCTTAAAACCGGTATCGACAAAATTGCGCCCAACGATAATGTCCCTGGAGGTACCGAGAATATGTTCGGCGGCCTGATTAGCCGCGACCACAAGCCCTGCCGCATCCAAATAAATGACGCCCTGGTCGATATGCTCAAATAAATTGCGGTATCGGGCCTCGCTAAGCTGCAAGGTTTCAATGACCAGCTTGCTGGGGATTGATTGCGGTATCATAAAAAGAAACGAGCCCAGTGCGCCGAGGTCTTCCTTAAATTTCTCAAACATTGCATTTTTACTCCTCGGATAATGGAAACACCCAACATTCAGTAAGGCTTAACATTTACTGTAACGGTGTAGCCATAGCTTTATCAGTTACAGCCATCATAAGCCGCCTGCTGGTCGGCATGGCCAAAGCGGATTAGGGGGCCCTGCATCCCCTTCCCAATCCGCACCCAAAAAAGCCACTTCGCTTCGCTCGTGGAGGGGCTTTCGGCCTGAAGGCCGGGAAGATTGATTAATAGCCACATTACGCCCCAAAATTTGCCAATACTGTTACGGCTAAAATCTTATAACAAAGAAACTTTCGGCAAAATTAGTACGCATACCTAAGTATTTTTACTGGGACTCTTGAACTCAGTGGCGAACAGCCGAAATGAGGGTTAAGCAAGAAACAGGAAAACCTTCCAGGTTTTAAAAACCTGGAAGGTTTAACGCGTAGCCCGTTAAAAGGGGATTTTTTTAACTACGTAACCGGCTCATTTATTGGCACGATGTTCAATAATATCGTCAACCACAGCGGGATCGGCCAGCGTGGAGGTGTCGCCCAGACTGCCAATCTCATTAGACGCCACTTTGCGCAAAATACGGCGCATGATTTTACCGGAACGGGTTTTTGGCAAGCCCGGCGCCCACTGGATAATGTCCGGGTTGGCAATCGGGCCGATTTCCTGCCTGACCAGATCAATCAGTTCTTTGCGCAATTCCTCAGTCGGTTCGATGCCGACATTCAAAGTCACATAAGCATAAATGCCCTGCCCTTTAATATCATGCGGATAACCGACCACCGCCGCTTCGGCGACATGCTCATGTAACACCAGTGCGCTTTCGATTTCCGCCGTGCCCATGCGGTGGCCGGACACATTAATCACATCGTCAACCCGTCCGGTAATCCAGAAATAACCGTCGCTGTCTCGCCGTGCGCCGTCGCCGGTAAAATAATAACCGGGGTAGTTTTTGAAATAGGTGTCGATAAAACGCTGATGGTCGCCAAAAACCGAACGCGCCTGCCCCGGCCAGGAGCGGCTGACGACTAAAATGCCTTCGGCAACACCTTCCCTGAGTTGGCCGGAATTATCCATGATTTCCGGCTTGATGCCGAAAAACGGCAGCGTGGCGGAACCCGGTTTCAATGCTGTCGCGCCCGGCAACGGCGTGATTAAAATGCCGCCGGTTTCGGTTTGCCACCAAGTGTCCATAACCGGGCAGCGGCTATCGCCAACTACATGGTAATACCATTCCCAGGCTTCCGGATTAATCGGCTCGCCGACGCTGCCAAGTATGCGCAAACTTTGCCGCGAACTGCGGCTGACAAAGGCATCGCCCTGCGCCATCAAGGCACGGATTGCAGTCGGCGCGGTGTAAAAAATAGTAACCTGATGTTTATCAATGACCTGCCAAAATCGGCCGACATCGGGATAGGTCGGCACGCCTTCAAACATCAGCGTGGTGGCGCCGTTGCATAGCGGCCCGTAAATCATGTAGGAATGGCCGGTTATCCAGCCGATGTCGGCGGTACACCAATAAATGTCGCCGTCGTGATAATCAAAAACGTATTTGTGGGTCATCGCCGCATACAGCAAATAACCGCCAGTCGTGTGCAAAACGCCTTTAGGCTTGCCGGTGGAACCTGAGGTGTACAGGATAAACAGCGGGTCTTCGGCAGCCATCGCTTCAGCAGGGCACTCGGCGGATGCCGTTGCCATTGCCTCGTGATACCAGACATCGCGGCTTTCATCCCAGTCAACTGCATTGCCGGTGTTTTTGATGACAATGACTTTTTCAAGACAGGGACAAGCGGCGGCGGCTTTGTCGGCGTTGAATTTAATCGGCAGGGTTTTGCCGCCTCGGTAACCTTCATCGGCACACACCAGAAATCGGCACTCGGCATCCAAAATCCGGTCTTTTAGCGCCTCGGCAGAAAAACCGCCAAAGACAATCGAATGCACCGCGCCGATGCGGGTGCAGGCCAACATCACCGCCGCCGCTTCGCTGATCATCGGCAAATAGATGCACACGCGGTCGCCTTTGTTAACGCCTTGTGTTTTTAACACATTGGCGAACTTGCACACTTGTTCGTGCAATTCTCGATAAGTGATTTTTTTGTCCTGCGCCGGGTTGTCGCCTTCCCAGATAATGGCGACTTGATCGGCGCGTGTCGCCAGATGGCGGTCTACGCAATTGACGCTGACATTGAGCTTTCCGCCGTCAAACCAACGGATATGGCCGCCATTAAAATCGCAGTCCATGACAGTGTCCCAAGGCTGGCTCCAGTCCAAAAACAATTCCGCCTGTTCCGCCCAAAATGCCTCCGGATCACTGATTGAACGCTGATACAGATTTTTATAGCTTGCCGCAGTGATATGAGCCTGAGCGGCTATTTCAGGCTTTATGTCATAAATCTTAAGGTCTGACATGGTGGTTAATCCTTGGCTGTGGGCTTTCACCGGTTGAAATTAAGGGGGGGGCAATATTGGTCTTTAGTTAGATTGTCAGGACAATTTTTCCGCTGCTGTGCCCGGCTTCAATCAATTGGTGCGCCTTGGCGGCCTCAGCCAGCGGTAACTGTGCGCTGATATGGGTTTTTAACCGGCCTTGGTCAAACCATTGCGCGCATTGTCTTAAAATAGCTATATGTTTGTCCCTTGCCTCCGGCAAATCCCGTAGCATCGGTGTCAGCATCAATTCAAAGCCAATTAATAAATTGCGCATTCGGGCTTCGGCCAGATTCAATTCGCCGGGGTCGAGCAAGGTGATCAAGCGGCCAAAATGTGCGGTCGCGGCAATGCTTTGTTTAAAGACCTCAGCGCCGACCGTATCAAAAACCACATCGGCGCCGTTGCCGCCGGTCAGTTCGTTGACCGCCTCGGCAACATCCTGTTGCGTATACAGTATCGCTTCGTCTGCGCCCAATGCTTTGACAAATTCGGCCTTTTGTTCGGAACTGACCGTGGTTATAACCCTGGCACCTTTTAATTTAGCCAGTTGTATCGCGACATGACCGACACCGCCAGCACCGGCATGAATCAACACGGTTTGCCCAGCTTGCAGGCCGCCACGGTCAAATAACGCGCCCCATGCGGTAATCAACACCAGCGGCAAAGCGGCGGCTTCGGTGAATGACGCGGTTTCCGGCATCAAACTGACCCAGCGTTGGTCAAGCACGGTGTATTCGGCGTAATTGCCTTGCTCTCTCCCCAAGCCACCGTGACAAAACCAGACGTTGTCGCCGGGTTTAAACTGGCTGACCACGCTGCCGACTTCAAGCACTTCGCCAGCGCCGTCACAGCCTAATACTGCTGGCAACGGCTGATCGTAGAGCAAGCCGTGCTGTCTGATTTTAGTATCGACCGGATTAACGCCAGCGGCTTTAAGCCTGACTTTCACCTGTGTTGCCGTGGAAATTTCCGGCTCATTAATATCCTGAAGCCGTAAAACATCGTGGCTGCCGATAGCCGTCATCATTATTGCTTGCATAATTTTTATCCTTACTAAGTGTGTTAAATAGTTGGAGTCCAAAGCTGGCTTTGGCTGTTCAAAGCTAGCTTTGAACTCCGACAGGGCGGCGGGTGTTATTTTTTGCGCGTTTCCTTTATAGAGAGCAATGACAGCCTCACGCCCATTGCTGCCGATAATCCTGATAATCGTAATGCTTAATCCTTTTTACCCGCACGGAATTGCTCAGGTAAATATCCGGCAAATTATAACCATTAAAGCGGTTCGCCTTAATCAGCGAGTAGGCGCCGACCTGCTTGAACACCACTTTATCGCCGACTTGCAAGGACTTAGCAAACCGGTATTGACCGAACACATCACCGGCCAGACAGGTGCAACCGGCCAAAATGGCGCTATAGCGTCCGTCGGGCTGATGTTCGTGCAACGTTGGCTGACGCTGATATTCAAAGACTTCCGGGTTATGATTAACCGAAGTGTCCAGCACCGCGATTGCTTCGCCATCACTGACAAAACAATCCAGTACCGTCGCTATTAAATAACCGGCACGGCCTACGACTGCCTTACCCGGTTCAATATAAACCTCGACACCGAAGTCGTTTTTCAGTTGTTTGACCGCGTTAATGAACGGGCGATAGTCTTTAATTTGCCCGAATAAATAGCCGCCGCCAATATTTAACCAGTCCAGTTCAGCCAAGCCTAAACCCAAATGCAGCCGAAGTTTGTCGATGGTTTTAATTAACGGACTGAAATCGGTTGCGGAAAAAACGTTATGAATATGCAAGCCCTGAATTCCCTCTAAACAACTCAAATCATCGATAGCCATCCCCAATTTTGACTGCGGCCGGCACGGATCAAAACGCTCATCCTGCAAAAACGACAGCTTGGGGTTAATCCTTAAGCCGACCGAAGTTTCGACCTGATCGGCATAACGCTGGTACTGCGGCCAGGAATTAAAACTAATATGCGAACACAGCGTATTCAACTCA
>JBLRXA010000133.1:0-9375 GCA_047920955.1 Methylobacter sp.
CCTTTGACCGTGTCTTTCAGCTCAATAACACCCAGCACTTGCCCTCCGTCGGCAACCAGCAGCGGCGTGCTGCCCCGCCGCGCGACAATATCGGCGATGCGTGTCGCTTCCTCGGGAAATTTCGCCTGCCGGTCTTCGACATAGCCGCGTATCGCATCGGCAGCGCCTTTGCGAATCTGGCGCTCGCCGATATTGACGCCGCTCATCCGGGTTTGCGCGCTGAAGGCGACAAAGGTTGCGCCCAGTTCGTGAATTTTGCGCTCCCTGATCGCAAATTTCTTCTTGGCAAGAATAATGATGCTGCGGCCTTCCGGCGTTTCGTCTGCCAACGTCGCCAGCTGCGCGGCGTCGGCCAGTTCTTTTTCGGTGGTCTCGCCTATCGGTATAAAAGCCGAGGCTTGACGGTTGCCCAAGGTAATCGTGCCGGTTTTATCCAGCAGCAATACGTCCACATCGCCCGCCGCTTCTATGGCCCGGCCCGAGGTGGCGATGACGTTTTTCTGCATCATACGGCCAATGCCTGCAACACCGATGGCGGACAGCAAACCGCCGATGGTGGTCGGAATCAGGCAAACCAGCAACGCCACTAATACGGTGATCGAAACCGGCGTACCGGCTTTGGCGGTTTCCACGCTGTACAGCGAAAACGGCAGCAGCGTCACGGTGGTCAGCAAAAAGATCAGCGTCAATGCCACCAGCAAGATAGTCAAGGCGATTTCATTAGGCGTTTTTTGCCGCGATGCGCTTTCGACCATCGCGATCATGCGGTCCAGAAACGCTTCGCCGGGATTGACCACGACCCGCGCCACCAGCCAATCGGACAATACCCGCGTACCGCCGGTTACCGAGCAGAAATCTCCGCCCGATTCGCGGATCACCGGCGCGCTTTCGCCGGTGATTGCGCTTTCGTCGACACTGGCCGCGCCTTCGATGACTTCGCCGTCGGCGGGGACAAAATCGCCCGCTTCAATCAGCACGATGTCGCCGCGCCGTAATGCGGTGCTGGCGACTTTGGCATAATCGGTGCTGTAATGCGGCGCATCCAGTTTCTTCGCCATGATGTCGCGCTTGGCGCTACGCAATGACGCCGCCTGCGCTTTGCTGCGGCCTTCGGCGACGCTTTCCGCGAAATTGGCGAACAATACCGTGAACCACAACCAGAAGGTCACGGCCAGCATGAAGCCGGTTTCTGAGTTATCCCCTGAAAATAATTCCGATAGCCAGAGTCCTGTGGTCAGCAAACTGCCGATATAGACCACGAACATCACCGGGTTTTTCCATTGTTGCTGGGGCGCGAGTTTGCGTAAGGCATCGCCCAACGCATCCGATAAAATCCGGTTATTAAATAGCTGTTGAGTCTGTTTTTTCTTGTTCATTAACAGGTCGCCTTTTGCTTAAATTTGTATTCGTTGAGAAAAATACCAATGTAGGGGCGACCGGCCGGTCGCCCCCTACGGCTATTTCGTTGCCGTAGTCATAATCAAATGCTCGACCATCGGCCCTAAAGCCAGCGCGGGAACGAAAGTCAACGCACCGACCAAAATCACGGTGCCGATAAGCAGCATCACGAACAGCGGCGTATGCGTAGGCAAGGTGCCGACGGTGGTCGGCACGGTCTTTTTTGCCGCCAATGAACCGGCAATAGCGAGCACCGGAATAATGATTCCATAGCGCCCGACCAGCATCGCGATACCCAAAGCGATGTTATAAAACGGGGAATTGGCGCTTAGCCCTGCAAAAGCGCTGCCGTTGTTGCCTGCGGCGGAGGAAAAGGCATAAAGAATTTCGCTGAAGCCGTGCGCGCCGGGATTGGCAACCGCTGTTTCCCCCGCTTCCAGCATGACCGCCAACGCGGTTCCACCCAAAATAAAGAAGGCCGGAATCAAAATAACGACAGCGGCCATTTTTACCTCGAAGGCTTCAATTTTTTTGCCGAGATATTCGGGCGTGCGGCCTATCATCAGGCCGGCGACGAATACCGCGATCAGCACAAAAACCAGCATGCCGTAAAGGCCGGAACCGACGCCGCCGAAAATGACTTCACCGAGCTGAATCAGCCACATCGGAATCATGCCGCCCAACGGGGTATAAGAATCGTGCATCGAATTGACTGAACCGTTGGATGCAGCAGTCGTCGCAGTCGCCCACAACGCGGAATTGACGATGCCGAAGCGCGTTTCCTTGCCTTCCATGTTGCCGCCGGACTGGCCGACGCTGACGCTTTGCTCAACCCCAAGCGCTGCCAGCTCCGGGTTGCCGCCTTGCTCAGAACCCACGGTGACGAATAACAGGCTGGCGAACACCAGCGTCATCGCAGCCAAAATGGCCCAGCCCTGGCGCGGATCGCCGACCATCGTGCCGAAGGTATGGCACAGCGCCGCCGGGATCAGCAAGATAGCCAGCATTTCCAGAAAATTGGACAGCGGCGTCGGGTTTTCGAAAGGATGGGACGAATTGGCGTTAAAGAAACCGCCGCCGTTGGTGCCCAGTTGTTTGATCGCGATTTGCGAAGCGGCAGGCCCCAGTGCCAGGGTTTGCGTGGTATTTTCCGTTGCTGCGCCGACCTGCTCAACCAACGGAACGGTTTGGTAAGGCTTGAAGGATTGCACCACGCCTTGCCCGACCAACACCAACGACAGCACCAACGACAGCGGCAGCAGGATATATAAAGTGCTGCGGGTCAGATCCGCCCAGAAGTTGCCGATGCCGTCCGCATGGGTACGCTGAAAGCCGCGTATCATCGCCACCAAAACCGCCATGCCGGTGGCCGCCGAGACGAAGTTTTGCACGCTCAGCCCCAGCATCTGGGTCAAATAGCTCATCGTCGTTTCGCCGCCGTAATTTTGCCAATTGGTATTAGTCGCAAAACTGACCGCCGTGTTGAATGCCGAATCGACAGTCACATTAGCCATCTGCTGCGGGTTCAGCGGCAGATAGGCTTGCAGCATCTGCAACGCAAACACCGCCAGTCCGCCGAATAGGTTAAACCAGAGCAGGGCGGCTGCGTATTCTGTCCAACGCATTTCCTGTTCCGGCTT
This sequence comes from Methylobacter sp., assembly GCA_047920955.1. Classification (GTDB taxonomy): domain Bacteria; phylum Pseudomonadota; class Gammaproteobacteria; order Methylococcales; family Methylomonadaceae; genus Methylobacter_A. The sequence goes on from JBLRXA010000133.1 coordinate 3,039, forward strand.
AACGCCGCTCAAACGATAAAACCCAGCTTCCAAAGGCCCCAAGATGCGCTTAAGAAATAGCGGGTGGTTTTCATACACCGCCGCCATATAAACGCCCAAAGGCTTGGCCAACAGCAGCAGGGCGACAAAATATAATGTGATTTGCAATAAGCCGTTCGTAGTCATCAAAATTTCTCCGGGCAAAATAACGCCACCAGCAGATAAATGAATAAAGCGAATGCGAGCAAGCCGCTCAAGCCGTAGATAAAGGTCATGGTTACCTCTTTTTTGTGGATGTTCCGAGCAACTAATGTATCGCGGTTGTTATAAAAAAACTGTAAAAATCGTGGGACTATCGTTATAGCGCCAGAATCATCAAAGCTGAAGATGTGCGGTTATTAAGCATAGTTATCTACATAAAAAAAGTAGCGTGGGCGCGAATAAATTCGCGCCCACCTAAAAATGCCAAGCCCGGCGCACAGTTAACTAGCGTTAATTATCCTTACGCACCAATTTGGTTCGTCAATAGGCTTGATTTTCATCTTAACAACTGACCGTAACTTTAAAATCAATGACTTGTTAATTCTGGCACAAGCATTGCTCTACAAGCCCAAACAATAAACAACGTTATTGGGGTTGTACATGAGCGAAAAACAAACATTAGTTGTCATTGGCAACGGCATGGTCGGACAGCATTTTTTGGCGAGTCTGGTCGACAGCAGTATTAAAGGGCAATATCAAATTATTACCTTTTGCGAAGAACCCAGAGCGGCTTATGACCGGGTGCATTTGTCGGCGTTTTTTACCGGCACAACGGCCAAGGAGCTATCGTTAGTCGAAGACGGCTTTTTTGAGCAGCACGGCATTACCCTTCATCTAAGCGATAAAGCCGCCACTATTAATAGGGCCGACAAAACCGTCACCTCGGCAAAAGGCTTGACCATCGCTTACGACAAGCTGGTGCTGGCGACCGGTTCTTATCCGTTCGTGCCGCCCGTTCCCGGACATGACCGGGCGCAATGTCTGGTTTACCGCACCATTGAGGATCTCGAAGCCATTGCCGCCGCTGCTAAAACGGGCAAGGTCGGCACCGTAGTCGGCGGCGGCTTGTTAGGTCTTGAAGCGGCCAAAGCGTTAATGGATTTAGGTTTAGAAACTCATGTCGTCGAATTCGCGCCGCGCTTGATGGCGGTGCAGCTCGACGACGCAGGCGGCGCGATGCTGCGGCTCAAAATTGAAAACTTGGGCGTCACTGTGCATACCGGAAAAAACACCAGCGTCATCACCGACGGCGAGCGTTGCGTGAACAAGATGTGTTTTGCCGACGGCGAAGAGCTGGAAACCGACATCGTGCTGTTTTCGGCCGGGATTCGTCCGCGTGACGAACTGGCCAGGGCTTGCGGACTGGAAGTCGGTCAGCGCGGCGGCATCGTTATCGACAATCAATGCCGGACTTCAGATGAAAATATTTATGCAATCGGCGAGTGTGCGTTGTGGAACGGCATGATTTACGGACTGGTCGCGCCGGGCTACACAATGGCGCGCACCGTCGTCGCCGATTTGGCAGGCGACGCCGCGAGCTTTACCGGTGCGGACATGAGCACTAAGCTGAAACTGATGGGCGTCGATGTGGCGAGCATCGGCGATGCTCACGCCAAAACCCAGGGCGCGATGGTTTACAGTTACCAAAACGGCGACAGCGAAATCTACAAGCGCCTGGTGGTCAGCCAGGATAAAAAACAACTGCTCGGCGCGGTGCTGGTCGGCGATGCGTCGGGCTACAGCACCTTATTGCAATATTGCCTGAACGGTATCGAACTGCCGGAGAATCCCGATGCGCTGATTTTGCCGCACCGCTCCGATGAATCGGTCGGCTTGGGGCCGGATGCCCTGCCCGCTTCGGCGCAAATCTGTTCCTGTTACGACGTGACCAAAGGCACGATTTGTTCGGCGATTGAAGGCGGCTGCATGACGATGGGCGCGCTGAAAGCCGAAACCAAAGCCGCAACCGGCTGCGGCGGTTGTTCCGCGTTACTTAAGTCGGTGTTGGATTCGGAACTGGCGAAACAGGGTTTTGAGGTTAACACCGACATTTGCGAGCATTTTGCCTATACCCGGCAGGATCTTCATAACCTGATCCGGGTCGAACAAATCAAGACCTTCGCCGACTTGCTGCACAAACACGGCAAAGGCCAAGGCTGCGAAGTCTGCAAACCGACCGTCGGCAATATCCTGGCTTCACAGTGGAATGAGCATATCCTGGAGAAAGATCATTTAGGCCTACAGGACACCAACGATACCTATTTAGCCAACATGCAAAAAGACGGCACTTACTCGGTCGTGCCGCGCATCACCGGCGGCGAAATCAGCCCGGACATGTTGATTGCGTTGGGACAGGTCGGCAAAAAATACAAACTCTATACCAAAATCACCGGCGGCCAGCGCGTGGACTTATTTGGTGCAAGGGTCGATCAATTGCCGCATATCTGGAAAGAATTGATAGCTGCCGGTTTCGAATCGGGCCATGCTTACGGCAAATCCCTGCGCACGGTTAAATCCTGCGTCGGCAGCACGTGGTGCCGGTACGGCGTCGATGACAGCGTCGGGCTGGCGATAGAATTGGAAAACCGCTACAAAGGCTTGCGCTCGCCGCATAAAATCAAATTCGCGGTATCCGGTTGCACCCGCGAATGCGCCGAAGCGCAGGGCAAGGATGTCGGCGTTATCGCGACCGAAAACGGCTGGAATTTGTATGTCTGCGGCAACGGCGGCATGAAACCGCGCCATGCGGATTTATTCGCGACCGGCTTGGATAAGCCTACCCTGATCAAAACCATCGACCGTTTCTTGAGCTTTTATGTGCGCACCGCCGACCGTCTGCAACGCACCTCGGTCTGGATGGAAAACATGGAAGGCGGCTTGGATTATTTAAAATCGGTCGTGATTGAAGACAAGCTGGGCTTGTGCGATCAACTGGAGCAGCAAATGCAGTATGTGATCGACACCTATCAATGCGAATGGAAGACCGCGATTGAAGATGACGCCAAGCTCAAACGCTTTAGGCATTTCATCAACAGCGACCAGCCCGATGACAATATCGTCTTTGTCGAAGAACGCGGCCAGATTCGTCCGGCCGATGACAACGAGCGGAAACATTTTAAACTGATGGAGATCGCGTAAATGGCTAAGTGGATAGACGTTTGCAGTGTTGACGATTTACAGCCGAATTCCGGCGTTTGCGCATTACTTGAAGGCGAGCAGGTGGCGATTTTCTGGATGCCTGTCCTGAACAAAGCCGAAAAAAGCGGAGCCGAAGGGCCGGAATCCGATGCGAAAGTGTATGCTGTCGGCAATTACGACCCGTTCGGCAATGCCAATGTGCTGTCACGTGGCTTGATCGGCGATATTGGCGGGCAACCTGTGGTTGCGTCGCCGTTATACAAACAACATTACAACCTGCAAACCGGCATTTGCCTGGAAGATGAAACCGTGAAAATACCCGTTTATGCAATCCGTATTGACAACGGCAGCGTTCAAGTCGATCTTTCCACATTGCCGCAGGACGGGGAGCCAGCGTTATGAAATACAACTATTACATCGCCGATGTATTCACCAAACAGATTTTCAGCGGTGCGCAAATCGCCGTGTTCCCGAATGCCGAAGGTTTGAGCAAACAGCAAATGCAGCTGGTCGCCAGGGAATTGAACCTATCGGAAACGGTATTTGTCTTTCATCCCGATAAACAAATCACCAGCCGCGTGATGCGGATTTTTTCGCCGCTAGGCGAAATCGATTTTGCCGGACATCCGATTATCGCCACTGCGTATGTGTTGGCGCATTGCGGCGATATTCAGTTGAACGGCGCGGTTACGCCGATGGTTTTCGAGCAAAACACCGGCCCGGTCAACGTCAATATTTCCGCTGAAGACGGCAAGCCCAGTTTTGTGCAGTTCACCCGCAAAGTGAGTTCTATTATTGACCGCTTTACCCCCAGTGATGAAGAGTTGGCGAGTTTCCTGTCGCTCCAGCCGTCGGAATTCGACCATAAAAAATATTACGCACGTTTAGTGTCTTGCGGCGTTCCGTATCTGATCGTCCCGGTTTGGCGTTATGAAAGCGTCAGGACTGCAAAATTCAATTACGCGGCCTGGAGCCAATCGATAGCCCCGCAAACCGCCGCCCAGGAAATCCTGCTGTTTTCCCCGAAAACGCCGTATGCCGATGCCGATTTTAACGCCCGTTTGCTGGGGCCGAGAATCGGCATTCAAGACGATCCGCCGGTCGGCAGCGCGATGCCTGCGTTCGCCTCGTATCTGTGTTCATTTGATTTCATGCAAAAAGGCACTTATACCTTTACCGTGGATCGGGGCGAGCAGAGTAATCGGCGTAGTGTGTTGAATCTGGAGATGGATCATAAGGGGGAGAGTATGTTGACCATTCGGGTTGGTGGTGCGGCGGTTATGGTGGTTGAGGGGGTTATGGATATTCCTGGTTAGAATAACTTTATTAAACGTGAATGGGCGTTTTGACGGTGTATTTTTGGGTTGCTTAAAAAGTCTATGCGTTCCGCACAGCATAGCTTTTGGCCTAGTATCCTTTACTACTTTCCATCTGCTATACTTTGCCCAAATTATTTAAGTAAAGTTATGGTTTATCCTTTCCATAGCCGTGCCGTCTCATCAGTTATTTACGGGTATGACAATGACTATTTTCGCTATTCTTATGCCTACTCAGCAACCTGAGCTAGAACGGGCAATTGAAGCAGTTTTCCCAAAACATCATCTTAGAATCACAGATACTCAGTGGTTAGTATCTAGCAACTCAACTGCTATCGATGTTGTTGCTCAGTTAGGTATTTACGATGCCAAAAATCCAGAAAAATCTAATGGTAATGCTGTTGTTTTAGCGACTTCTTCTTATTATGGGCGCGCACCAAATTCAATATGGGATTGGATGAAATCAAATTTGGAGGCATCCCCAGATGGCTACTAGCAATCGTGATGATACGGGTAATCCATCCAGCAGTGGATCAGCAGAAGTCCCTAGAGATTTCCCGAATGTACCACCATCATCGCCAATGATTGACCATAGCTTTACTTTGCAAGCTGTTATGGAAATGCAACGTTCGATAGGTCAATTGACAGAAGCTATTAATCAGCTTGGAAGATCAGTTGACACACTCGATAACCGAACAAAATCAGTTGAAGAAGAAGTGTCGAAAGTTAACACAAGGCTTGCTATAGCAGCGGCAATATTAGCTCTACTCTTAGTGGCTGGTGGCTATGTTATCGATAAAGTTTGGGATTCAGCATGGGCATTTATAGCTCATCAAATAACCAATCCACCTAAATAACGCAAATCTGCATCCATCAAAACGCTCCCAAGCGGGACGGGGTTTATTGTGTTTGAGGTAAGCTATCCAACTTAAAACGTTTCGGACGGGGCAACATGCCCCGCCCGGCTCGTAATTTGATATACACCTGCTTAGGTGTCTACATAATGTTATACGGTGAAAGGTTCTAGGCAAGGTTGATGGCAAATATTGATAGAAATAGCGTTATTGACGCCAGAAAATACATCGGCAAGCTACTTTCTTTTCATGGAAAAGGCAACAAACTAGCGGTTTTTTTATCAAACCAATTAAGGATTGCCAATAAAGCCAGCCCTCATAATTGGAATTTAAACTTTGGGTTAGACGGAAAATTTCTTAGATTTAATGTAGGGCAGGAATATTGCATTCAAATATATGAACACGAAGTATTGGTTTTATGCATAAAGGATGAGTTGCCTCAAGAGTGCAAGCAGTCGCATACGGACTTTTTCTTTAGAGGTTACACAAAAGGAACTGGCGTAATAAACACAAAAACCTTCAACGAAGCGCCTCAATGTTTGGCTAAAGTTCCCAATTCAATTGGTTTGGTATTTAAGAAAAATATTGATGGTTGGATTTCGGCTATATCAGAAAGTAATACAAGATTCATAATGCACGGAATAAACAACACCCACATCCTACCTCAAATGATCGGCGCACACTCAGTTGGCGCTGTAGAATATTTATCTGAAATAACAGGTATTTCTCTTCATAATCCATCATTTGCATCCAAGGCAATATCAGAGAATGAGGAAAGAATTCTCAAGCGCCTAAAAAATATCTCAGATGAAAAGTTGAATGAATTAGCAATAACTCGTAATTCTCAACCAAGAAAAACAGAAACGACTACATCGGTATATATTCGTAACCCGTATGTCGTCGAACAAGCAAAACGCATTGCTAATGGTATGTGTCGAGATTGTGGAAATTTGGCTCCATTCATTACGAAAGGAACAAATGAACCATTTTTGGAAGTTCATCATATAG
>JBLRXA010000134.1:0-9306 GCA_047920955.1 Methylobacter sp.
CGCCGCACCAATTTGTTGCGCAACGACACCTTTGAAGTCAGGCGTTATTCCGGGCAGGCGCTGTACGAATTCGACGTATCGGACACCCTGCACTTTAGCACCAATATCTACGGCAACCACATGTTCCGGGAATCCGTCCGTCAGGCCAACGATTCGTCGGGCATGAATAACTGTGCGAGCCGACGCCAGGAAATCACCGCCGACGCTGCGGCAACCTGCGGCAACGAGCAGCGCCCCAGAACCTACAATGTGTTCGGTATCGAACCCAAGCTGGTGTTCACCCATCATTTGTTCGGCGTCGAGAGCGAGGCCACTACCGGTATTCGCGGCCATTTCGAGTGGGCCGATAGGGAACGGTACGTCGGCAATGCCGGACCTACCGATACAACTCAGGGCGCCGGGCTTAATAATCACGGCCGTAATCGCTCCCAAGACAACTCATTAAACAGCCAAGCCTTATCATTCTTTGGCCAAAACCGTTTTTTCCTGGGTGACTTTACCGTGACGCCGGGTATTCGTATCGAGCATTATTATCAGGACAATATCAACAATATCGACGGCGCTTCGGAAAATCTAATTCGGACGGAAGCCCTGCCGGGCATCGGCGTTACCTATAATGGCATAAACAACACTACGCTATTTTCCGGCGTTCACCGAGGTTTTGCTCCAGGCAGAATCGGCGATTTTGTTGACCCTACAAAGAATATACTGAGCCAAGTAAAACCCGAATTAAGTCTGAATTACGAAGCCGGCATTAGAACCTCGCCAATACCCGGTATCAACGCCGAAATGACTTATTTCAGAATCGATTTTGACAACCAAATTGTGTTAGATGTTGCAACACGCGGTGAAGAACGATACATCAATGCCGGCGAAAGCGTACACCAAGGGGTCGAAACCGGCTTCCGTTTGGATTCCGACCAGTTGTTCGGCACCCAATATAATTATTATTTAACGACGTCCTATACTTATGTTGATGCGTATTTTTCCAGCAATGCGCCTGACGCGGATATCGTGAAAGACAATCGCCTTCCTTATGCTCCCGAGCATTTAATTAACGCCAACATCGGTGTCGAAACGCCGTGGGGACTGGATATCCGTTTTGGTGTACAAGGCGTCAGCCAGCAATTCGTCGATAAAGAAAACACCCTTGTTGAAGACGCATCGGGGCAGGAAGGCGTCATTCCCGGCTATACCGTTTTCAACGTCTCGGCCAATTATAAGGTCAACAAGGACGTCAATGTGTTCATGAACGGCTACAACCTGAGCAACAAAACCTATATCGCCAGCCGTATTGACGGCATTCAGCCGGGGCAGGGCTTCCAAATGATAGGCGGGGTTAAGTGGAGTTTTTAGGCTGATGGCTTTAATTGCGGTGTAGGCGTCGCTTCCTGTTCGTCGTCATATTTAACCGCAGAGTTCTACGCAAAGTTTCGCAAAGTTTTCTTGGTGTTACTTTGCGATAAACTTCAACGCAGGACGGGGCATGTTGCCCCGTCCGAAACGTTTAGCGTGGATTAAATGTAACCACGAAGTTCAAGCATTGTAGAAACGTTAGGGACGGGGTTGCAAACCCCGTCCCGCCTTGTTTCAGGAAATGGCCATTACCCGGCAACAACCTTGTTACGCCCACTATTCTTGGCTTGGTAAAGCGCCTTGTCGGCACTATTCAACAGGACATCCAGGTTCTTGTTTTCGCCTTTTAAAGAGGTTACGCCAATTGATACGGTAAAACGTACAGGCAAGCCGTTTTCAATGGCAACTTCAGTGCTGGCGATAGCCTCCCTTAAGCGTTCGGCCACTTCAATAGCTTGGTCTTTATCGGTTTCCGGCAACAGCACGGCAAATTCTTCGCCACCGACACGGCCAACAATATCCACTTCCCGAAGCACTTGTTGGCATATTATGGCCAGTTTTTTCAACACCAGGTCGCCGCCTTTGTGCCCGTAAGTGTCGTTAATGAGCTTAAAGTGGTCAATATCCAGCATAAAAATTGACAAATCGCAGCCATAACGCATGGTACGCGCAAGCTCTTGCTCAGCCTGCTGCATAAAATAGCCCCGACCACTGACGCCGGTTAAAAAATCGATATGAGCCTGACGTTCCAGCTCAAGTAACAGCCGTTTACGTTCGGTAATATCGCGGACAACCGCCTGCAAAAGATTTTTGCCGCCAAAGGTGATGGCATTGAGCAAGACCTCGGCATCAAATACCTGGCCGTTATCAAAACGTTGATGTATCCAGTCGAAACGGGCGCTACCTTCTTGCATGGCCTGCCTGATATATTGCTCAGCTAACACGCCGGAATCAATGTCATCGGCTTGTTTTGGCGGGGATAAATCGGCGGGGCGTTTACTGACGAATATATCCTTGGTCGCGCAACCAAACATAAGCAAGGTGGCTTGGTTGCAATCGAAAAAGCCATTTTCATCAAGCATCATCACGGCATCGCTGGTGTTTTCAAACAGGGTGCGCATCCGTGTTTCAGATTCGATCAATGCCGCTTCATTTTCTTTGCGCCCGGTGATGTCGGTATGGGTGCCGCACATCCGGCTAGGTTTCTTTTCCGCATCCCACGCCACCACTTGGGCACGGTCAAGTATCCATTTATAGTGGCCGTCCTTGGTGCGCATCCGGTATTCGGCCTCGTGCATGGGCGTCAGTCCTTCAAGATGGTTGCGGATCGACTGCCAAGCCCTGTCCCTGTCATCCGGGTGGACAAAATCAAGCCATTGCTTGATGCTAAATTCAATATCATCGAGCCGATAGCCCAGCATTTCTGCCCACTGTTGATCCCTCATAACCTCATTGGTTTTGATGTTCCAATCCCAAAAACCAACTTGGCTGCCGCGTAACACAAATTGCAAACGCTGCTCGTTTTCCAGCAGCATGGCTTGGTCTTGTTTGAACTGGGTAATGTCTTGAATCTGTGCAATAAAATAAAGCGTTTTACCTGCACTATCGCGTACCGCTGAGCCACTCAACAATATCCAGATGATATGGCCTTGCTTGTGGAAATAGCGTTTTTCCATTTGGTAGCTGTCGCGGCTGCCGCTTGCCAATTCCTGCACAAAGGCCAGATCGGTATCTAAATCATCCGGATGGGTAATCGACTGAAAGGTTTTTTGCAGCAGCTCCGCTTCCGAGTAGCCGACTATGTTGCATAAGGCCGCGTTCACTTGGGTAAAATAGCCGTCCAAATCCACTAGCGTCATGCCAACGGCGGCAAAATCAAAGGTCGCTTGAAAACGCTGTTGCGATTCTTGTAGTGCGCGTTCCCGTTGTTTAAGTTCGGTGATGTCGCTGGAAATGCCGCACAAGCCTGAAATGCGGGTATTTTCAGCATCGTCAAAGGTTGGCGTCTTGATTTCCAAATAAACGCGCCTAATGCCGTCTTCTCCCAGCACGGACACCTCCTCTGAGGTATCTTCCCCGTGCTGCAGTACGCGGGTGTCAATCGATTGTATGTGGGCGACCGTGTCAGGCGGAAAGAAGGCTGTATCTTCTTTGCCTTGCAGGGTTTCCAATGTACAGCCGAACAATTCCAGTGTTGCCCGGTTGGCGTAAATATAATGGCTCTGTGTGTCCTTCATGTAGATATAGGAAGGGATATGATCCAGTGCGACCCTGAACCGCTCAACACGGGCGAAAGCCTCCGCCTCCAGTTGTTTAAATTTAAACTGCCAGCGATGGTAAAGACAAAGTCCGGCAATGGAAAAGGCAATAAACACACCATATAAGCCGACCTGAGCCCAAACATCACGGCGCCAAAACGTAAACACCGCATCAAGATCACGATTGACCGTGACTACCAGCGGCTTGTCCATATTAAGCCGGGCAGGATTAACCGTGTGTAGCGCCATCATTCGCCGCTCGCCCGTAGAATACGCGGTTCCTGTCAAGGTGTTCACAGCCTGCCCACTGTCGCGGTGGCGTGTAAAAAAAGAACCGGGCTGCGCCAGATTTATGCCTTCAAGGTCTTTTCGCTCAGGCACCATTAGGAACTGCAAACCATCGCCATGGGCAATGGCACTCCACATATCCGGCGTATACAACACCGAACTCAGCAGAGTCTTGAAATAGTCCGGTTCGAGTGTGCCGCTGACAATCCCGGCAAACTCGCCCTGCGCCCCCGGTAGCATCAGGCTAATATTGATGCCAAACGTACCTAATAAGGTTTTAAAGGGTGCGGACACATAAAGGGTGTCGGTATTAGGGCTCTGTTGTACAGTCTTGAAATAATCCCGATAACTTAAATTTTTGCCGATTATTTCCGGACGGTTCGAGTCGACAATGACACCTTCAGCATTAAAAACACTGATTGTCCTAACACCGGGCATGGCATTGACAATAGTCCCCATCATAAGCTTGGTATTTCCCGATTCGGATAGCGTATGCTGACCGGAGAATTCATCACGAATATCCATCAGCGCCAAATTGATGCTGCCCAGCTGAAGCGCCATGTTCTCGGCTATGACGTTGGCTTGGGTGGCGAGTTTGTTCGACTCACGCGCTTCGGTGCGGCCATGTTCAATGTAGAGATTGGCGGCTACCATCATGCCGATGCCCAGCAAGGCCAGCGCCAGTATGAGCCAGTCGGAACGAAAAAAACTGTTTATTGCTTTATCCGAAGAGGCCATCGTATCTGTTTTTTGTTTCTTTTTGGTAATCATACGTCCATCCGATTGAGAAACTGTTTGGCAAGCTGCAAACTTTAACTGTTAGAAGGGATTATAGACTGATTTGCAGATGGCTGAATATTCGCTAATAGGCGTATATATTATGGTATTTGCATCGGCTTCGCCTATACAATGCACGACGAATATAATTAACTTTTCAGGATGGTATATGCAAATTCTCGGTATAGATATAGGCGGTACAGGCATTAAAGGTGCCATTGTTGATACGCTCACAGGCGAACTTCTGACTGAACGCCACCGGATTGAAACGCCGCAACCGGCGACGCCTGAAGCGGTTGCCGCCGTCATTGCCCAGCTTGTCCTCCATTTCCACTGGAACGGGCTGGTCGGCTGCGGTTTCCCGGCCGCCATTCAACACGGCGTAGCGCGCACGGCGGCTAATGTATCAAAAGCCTTTATCGGCACTGATATTGATAAGCTATTTTCAGAGGCCACCAACTGCCCGTGTTATAGCGTCAATGATGCCGATGCGGCCGGTATGGCGGAAATGTATTTTGGCGAGGGCAAAGGCCACACCGGTGTTGTCTTGCTGGTAACTATTGGCACTGGGCTGGGAACTGCGCTTTTTAGCGACAGGAAATTATTGCCCAATACCGAATTGGGGCATTTGTATTTGGATAATGGCATGGAAGCCGAGCATTATGCCTCGGATGCGGTGCGGAAAATTGAAGAGCTGGGTTGGAAGGCCTGGGGTAAGCGATTTAACGCTTATTTAACACTGATGGAACAGCTATTTTGGCCGGATTTGATTATTCTTGGCGGCGGCGCCAGTAAAAAAATGGATAAATTTAAAGCACAGCTGACGCTGGAAGCGCCGGTAAAATCGGCTGCTTTTTTAAACCAGGCAGGCATTGTCGGTGCCGCCTTGTATGCGCAATCAAAAATAACCTGAGGAGAGGACATTCAATGAGAGTTTTATTATTGCCCGCTTTATTGATGGCATCATTGCAAGCTCTGGCCGCTAGCGCATTGCCGGTTAAAGAAGTGGCCGACGGCGTGTATTTGCATATCGGCAAGCAGCAGTTCCCGGACAACAAAAATCACGGCGAAATCGCCAATCTGGGTTTTATCGTCGGACAAAAATGCGTGGCGGTTATCGATAGCGGCGGCAATCCAGAACAAGGTTTGGCGTTAAAACAAGCGGTTAGCGAGGCCACGCCGACGCCGATTTGTTATGTGATCAACACTCATGTCCACCCCGACCATATCTACGGCAATAGTGCTTTCAAAGCGGCTGGGGTTAAATTTGTCGGCCATCATAAATTGGCTGCCGCTATGCTGGCGCGTGGCGCCTACTATAGCGACAAAGCGCCTGACCAATGGGGCGTTACCTTGTCTGCCGCCGATTTAATTACGCCTGACATCGGCGTTAAAGACACGTTAAAACTGGATTTAGGCGGCCGCAGTTTAACGCTGAAAGCCCATGCTACCGCGCATACCGACAACGATTTGAGCGTTTATGACGAAAAAACCCATACCATCTGGCTGGGCGATTTATTGTTTACCGAGCACATTCCCACGCTGGACGGCAGTTTAAAAGGCTGGCTTGCAGAAATCGACAAATTGGAACAGCAGTCGTTCCGTTATGTGGTGCCGGGACACGGCGACTTGGTGACCGACTGGCCGCAGAGTATGCAGGCGCAAAAGCATTATTTGACCTTGTTGCAGAGCGAAATTCGTGCCGCCATTAAAAAAGGCCAGCATTTGGAAGATGCGCTAACAACTGTGGGTTATGCCGAGAAAAATAATTGGGCTTTGTTCGATGACTATCACCGCAAAAACGTCAGCACGGCTTTTGCCGAACTCGAATGGGAAGATTAACCGGCTTTTTTAATAGCCAGGATAACCGCCCGGCCTAACCGACTTAGCTCATAATGATGACTTTGGTGTAATCGGGATAGATTATTTAGGCATCCCAAGATGGACTAAAATAGCGTCTTCGACCGCGCACATATCGTCCTTAGATAAGCTGCCTATTTTGGTCTTGAGACGGGATTTATCAGCCGCCATAATTTGATCGGCCATTGCCTTTCCTGGTTTTTCTAAAAGTGTAACCAAGGCTTCACCGGGGTATTGTCGATCGACGCTACTGGTTATCGGTATCACGACCACACGCAATAAATGTCGGTTAGCCGAATTATTACTGATAATGACAGCGGGTCTGGTTTTACGAATTTCACTACCGATCGATGGGTCAAATTCAACCCACCAGACCTCACCTCGTTTCATTGGCCATATCTCCGGCGATAGCATTGCACCATTCTATCGCTTCGCTTTCACGCTCGTTATCAGCAGCCATTGCTTTATAGCCGTCGTCCATATTGGTATCCATAACATGAGGTCTAACCAGATCTTCAATAAATTGACTCATTTTACGTTTGCCAATTGTTCGGTGCAGACCCTCATAGACACTTTCATCTAAAGTAATTGTCATTTTCTTGTGCATCATCATGTCCTAAACACAGTGTATGTATAAGGTACATTAGCATAATTACAAGATTGAATACCAGGCGCATGTTTGCGTGGTCGTTGGGGCTATCTATTGGTTAATTGAGGGTGGTTCGGCGCTGATGAGCAATAAATATCATATACTACATGTAGTGGCTACCCCGCCAAATACGGAAGAGCCAAATTAAATTAGCGTGTATCTTTATTTATCCACTCACTAGCAAGGAAACGATTATGAAATGTTCACAACTATTACCGACCCTTTTTATCACCGCACTATTGCCGATGGCCGCCCTCGCCGCTGAAGACGAAACGCGATGGAATAAGGTATTGAAAGCCGAATTTTTTGCCCAGCAAACGCTGGAGGAATCGGACGCTGTCATTACGCTGGAAGCCCCGGTGCGCGCCGAAGACCCGTCTTTAGTGCCGATTAAAGTGACCAGCAAAATCAAACAAAGTCCGGATCATTACATCAAGAAGATCATGGTGTTGGTCGATAATAACCCTTATCCCTACGTCGGCGAGTTTGAGTTCACCCCGGAAAGCGGCAAAGCCGATATTGCCATGCGTATCCGCGTCAATACCAACAGCTATATCCGTGCGATTGCGCAAATGAATGACGGCACCTCGACCATGACCAAAACCTTTGTCAAAGCCAGCGGCGGCTGTTCGGCGCCAGTCGGCGCTAATTTGGATGAAGCCATGACCCGCTTGGGCAAGATGAAATTTAAAACGGAGGGCGATGTCAAAGTCGGCGAGCCCAATTTGGTGCAATTAATGATCAGCCATCCGAATGTGACCGGTATGCAAATGGATCAAGTGACGCGTTTTGTCAAAAAGTCGCATTTTGTTAAACAGATCAAAGTGTCGTTTAACGGCAAACCTATTTTGACCGCCAAAACCGACATTGCCATTAGCTCTGACCCTAATTTCAGATTTTATTTTGTGCCGGAAAAGGCGGGCGAGTTAAAGGCCGAAGTGAGCGATACCTCCTGCGAAACGCCAACCGACAGAAGCGTTTGTACCGGTGGCAATACCTATACCGAGACTTTTAAAATTCAGCCATAATGTATTTTTAGCCTGACGTTTTTCCTTTTTTTAGCCGGGGAGGGCGTCGATTTTTCAACGAGGAGACAGTTATGAAAATGAAATATCAGTTTGGTTTAAGCGGTCTAATGCTACTGATCAGCACGGCGGCAATGGCCGATGATGCAGCTCTGGATGCTTGCCGCAAGGCGGTCGGCGAGGTTGCCAAAGGCGAAACCGTCAAAATAAAATTGGAACAGAAAAAAGGGTTGGCTGTTTATGAAATCGACATTAAAGACGCCGACGGCAGTGAGTGGGAGTTCAAATGCGATAAAGCCACCGGCAAAATAGTCGAACAAGAACGGGAGTGGCCCAGTGCCGACCATCCGGCTTTTGCCGCGCTGAAAAAAATCGATGAAGCCAGGGCGCGTGAAATCGCTTTGGCAGCGCATCCCGGCACGATTACCAAGGTTGAGTATGAAATCGAAGCGGACGGTACGCCGACTTATGAGTTTGACATTAAGCTGGAAGACGGGCGCAAAATGGAAGTTGAGGTGGATGCGGCAAGCGGAAAAATTGTAAAAGCCGAGGAAGATTAAGCGGTTTGGCACTATCCCAGCTTATTTGTATGGTTCCCACGCTCCGTCACTCATCGTTATACACAAGTGTTTGTAGGACACCGTCATTCTGGCAGGGATGCCAGAATCCAGGCACAAGGATGTGAAAGCCTGGAGACTCAGGCACCCGTCTAAGTTCAGACGTTACCGGCCATGGCACTGGATACCGGCATAATCCACAGGGATGTGGGGAATGCAGATATTGCAGGAGCAAATATATGTCCTTGCCGGTATGACGACTCTCGAACAGACTTGTGTATAACGACGAGAGCTCTGCTTGCGTACCTTTTACCGCGCACCCTACATGATTAATGTTCTGGCAAGAGGCATTGCCTTGTTAAATGCTATACTTCGCAAAACTTGAACTAAGCTAATGCAGGTAATTTTATGAGTGCTGTCGCCTTACATTTATACGAAAAATTGAACGAAGCGGCGGATGATAAAGCGCGTTCTAAAGCCATTGTCGAAGCCTTTAGCGAGTTGGAGGAGCGTTATCCCAATCTTAGGGATGTGGC
>JBLRXA010000135.1:0-9228 GCA_047920955.1 Methylobacter sp.
GTACCGTTAAGTGGTTCAATGATGAAAAAGGTTTTGGATTTATTGAACAAGAAGGTGGCAAAGATGTTTTTGTTCACCATAGTGCAATTAACGGCGCCGGTCGCAAGACCTTAAGGGAAGGCCAGAAAGTGACTATGGAAGTAACTCAAGGCCAGAAAGGTCCGCAAGCTGAGAATGTAACGCCAGAGTAACAAACTCGAAAAATCCGCCCCAAAAAACTATGTTTTTTTGGGGCGGATTGCATTTAACCCTCGATTAAATTTTAACAGCAGCAATCGACGATTATTTACCCATTCAAATAATCGACTCCCCTTTCGCAAGCTTAGGTAAATGCCCTTCCAAACCCATAGCACTGCGCATCACCTTCTTTTTAGCGGGCGCTATTCGCTCGGCCAAGCCCAAGCCCAAGTTACGCAAAATTTTAACCGGCAATACCTGATTGCTAAATACCCGATAAAAAACATCCATTACCGTCATCATTTTCAGATTTTCATTGCGCCGCATTGCCTCATAACGCTTTAAGACCGCCAGATCACCCAACTCAAGCCCCTGCCTGTGTGCACCGATTAACACCTCACCCAATGCCGCCGCATCCAGCAAACCGATATTAACACCCTGCCCTGCCAAAGGATTAATCATGTGCGCCGCATCGCCAACCAGCACCACACCCGGCTTAACGTAACTTTGCGCATGTTGGCGCTTTAACGGAAAACTTGCCGTGCCCAAAATAGCATTAACTTTACCCAAGCAATCTGGAAAGACAGCCATCAATTCGCGCAGCAACTCATCATTGGACAACGCCTTTAGCCGGGACACCTCATCTGGCGAGTTATACCAAACTATCGAACCGTAATGCCCGGTTAGCGGCAAAAACGCCTGCGGCCCACTGGGCACAAAACGCTGCCAGGTAATATCCTGCTGCCCGTAATCAGTTTCGACATAAATCACCAGCGCATGTTGCCGATAATCCCAACTGGTGACACCCAAGCCAACCGCCTGCCTGACCCTGGACTGCCCACCATCAGCCGCCACCAATAGCTTTGCCGACAAAATGCGGCCATCACTGAGCTGCACTTCGGACGGCTTTCCCGCCCTATAGCTGATGCTATTGATGCTGACCGGACACAACAGCTCGACATTAGCGAACGCCTGTAAACGCTCCAACAATGCCAACTGAGTCACCCTGTTTTCAACGATATAACCCAGTTCGGGATAACCAATATCATCACTACAAAACTCGGTGTCGCCCGCCGTTTCCCACACCCGCATCCTACGAAACGGGCATAACCTACGCTTGACCACGCCCTCCCAAGCCCCTACCGTTTCCAGTATATTTTTTGACGCAATACTGAGCGCAGAAACCCTTAAATCATGCGGCTGGCCAGGAGAAAACGCCACAGGCAAAGCACTTTCCACCACCGCCACCTTTAACGGACTTCCGCCAAGACTACAGGCAACAGCCGCGCCGACCATCCCCCCACCCACAACAACCACATCAAAATCTTCTTTCATAATTAACCAAGTCACATACAAATATCAAAGCCATGTAAAAAGATACCACATCTATTTAAAAATTAAGTAGAAAATACCTCCCATAAACCAAGCCAAAAGAGCCACGCCAACCGCCCATCACAGGCGCAAACAACAAAGACTGCGTGACAAAATGGCCTGCAATCCGTATAATTGAGTGGTTTTGCCGTATCGCGGCTTCTGATATACACATCAGGACAAATACGGAACGAGGGTTATAACAGCTAGTAAAAGCGACCCTTTTGTAATATTTTTTAGAGGTGACAATGAGTCAAAGTACGCTACCGACCAGACAAGGTTTATATGATCCCCGCAATGAACATGACGCATGCGGCGTGGGTTTTATCGTTCATATAAAAGGTCAAAAAAGCCATGAAATCGTACGTCAGGGTTTGGAATTACTTAAAAACCTGACCCACCGTGGCGCGGTTGGCGCAGACATTTATGCGGGCGATGGTGCCGGTATTTTGATTCAAATGCCCGATGTTTTTTTGCGTGCTGAATGCGGCAAATTAAACATTACCCTGCCCAACGCAGGCGACTATGCAGCAGGCATGGTATTTTTACCCCGCGATCCAGCCAACCGGGCAACTTGCGAAAAATTACTGACCGACCTCATTGCCCAAGAAAAACTCGTGCTGTTAGGCTGGCGCGACGTGCCCGTTGACAACCGCACTTTGGGCGAGTCAGTCAAACTGGTCGAACCGTTTATCCGTCAGATTTTCATTGCACGCGGCACAGACTGCATAGACCAGGATGCTTTCGAGCGCAAGTTGTTCGTGGTGCGCAAACAAGTTGAAAACGCCGTCCGTGACCTGAACCTCGACCATGGCCACGCCTTTTATATTCCGTCGTTATCGTCACGCACTATCGTTTATAAAGGCATGTTGCTGGCAGACCAAGTCGGCTCATTCTACGCAGATTTGAGCGATAAACGCATGGACAGCGCCTTGGCATTGGTGCATCAGCGTTTCTCCACCAACACCTTCCCAACCTGGGATTTGGCGCACCCGTTCCGTCTAATCGCCCATAACGGCGAAATCAATACCTTGCGCGGCAATGTTAACGGCATGGCAGCACGCCGCCATTCCATCGCATCCAAAGTATTGGGCGATGACATGCACAAATTATGGCCGCTGATCGACGAAGAACAATCGGATTCCGCCTGTTTCGACAACGCGCTGGAATTGTTGGTCGCTGGCGGCTATTCAATGGCGCACGCCATGATGCTGTTGATCCCAGAAGCCTGGGCCGGCAACG
The DNA here is from genome assembly GCA_047920955.1 of Methylobacter sp. Lineage (GTDB taxonomy): Bacteria > Pseudomonadota > Gammaproteobacteria > Methylococcales > Methylomonadaceae > Methylobacter_A. Next base: position 2,791 of record JBLRXA010000135.1, read on the forward strand.
TGTTAATGGACGAAAAACTGCGCGCGTTTTATGAATACAACGCCGCCCTGATGGAACCGTGGGACGGCCCTGCCGCCATGGCTTTCACCGATGGCCGCCAAATTGGCGCGACGCTCGACCGCAACGGCCTGCGTCCTGCGCGCTACCTGGTCACCGACGACGACTTCGTCATCATGGCGTCGGAAATGGGTGTGCTGGAAGTTCCGCAACACAAAATCATCAAAAAATGGCGCCTGCAACCCGGCAAAATGCTGCTGATTGATACCGAGCAAGGCCGTATCATTGACGATGCCGAATTGAAAACCAATTTAGCAACGCGCCACCCTTATGCGGAATGGCTCAGCAAAACGCAAATCCTGCTCTCTGAACTGCCTGCTGAAATTTCGGCCATGGCACCGGATGCGCATACGCTTTTAGATAGACAGCAAGCATTCGGCTACACCCGCGAAGATATTGAGTTCATCCTGAAACCGATTGCGCAAACCGGACAGGAGCCTATCAGCTCGATGGGCATTGATGCCGCACTGGCTGTATTGTCGCAACGCTCGCGCCTGTTGTACGACTATTTCAAACAAGGTTTTGCCCAGGTCACCAACCCGGCTATCGACCCGATTCGTGAAGAATTAGTCATGTCGCTGGTTTCGCTGATCGGCCCGCGCCCTAATTTGTTGGGACTGGACGAAGGCGGCACCCACATGCGCCTGGAAGTCGAGCAACCGATTTTAACCAATCAGGATCTGGAAAAAATTCGCCGCATTGAAACGCGCACCGGTGGCGTATTCAAAACCAAAACACTGACACTGTGCTACCCGTCTGACTTGGGGGCAATCGGCATGGAAGCGGCGCTCGATAAACTATGCCTAGCTGCAAAACAGGCCGTTGACGAAGGCAATAACATCCTGGCGCTGTCCGACCGCGACCTGGATATTGCCCATATCGCCATACCCGCCCTGCTCGCGACTTCGGCCGTGCATCATTACTTGACCGGCGAAGGCCTGCGCACCAAAGTCGGCTTGGTAGTCGAAACCGGCGAAGCCCGCGAAGTACATCATTTTGCATTGCTGGCGGCCTACGGCGCGGAAGCGGTTAACCCTTATCTGGCGTTCGACACCCTGTCCGGGCTTTGCCAAAACATTCCGGGGCTTAGCGAATACGAAGCGCACAAACGCTATATCAAAGCCGTATCCAAAGGCCTACTTAAAGTCATGTCCAAAATGGGCATTTCGACCTACCAGTCTTATTGCGGCGCACAAATTTTCAATGCAATCGGCTTGTCGGAACCCTTCCTTGACCGCTACTTCACCGGCACCACCAGCACCATTGAAGGCGCAGGTTTAACAGAAATCAGCGAAGAGACCACACGCCGCCATCGCATTGCGTTCGGCAATGCCCCGCTATACCGCGACTCGCTGGATATTGGCGGCGAATATGCCTACCGCATACGCGGCGAAGCGCATACCTGGACGCCGGAAACCATCAGCACCTTGCAACATGCAACACGCAGCAACAGCTATGAAAAATATGCCGAATTTGCCCGCCTGATTGATGAACAGGGCGAATCATTGCTGACTTTGCGCGGCCTGATGTCACTTAAGGAAGCGGCGACGCCTGTGCCGCCGGACGAAGTCGAATCGGCTGCCGAAATCGTCAAACGCTTTGCCACTGGCGCAATGTCGTTCGGTTCGATTTCTTACGAAGCGCACACCAACCTGGCCATTGCCATGAACCGCATCGGCGGCAAATCCAATACCGGCGAAGGCGGGGAACTGCCCGAACGCTTCCAACCGTTGCCCAACGGCGACTCCATGCGTTCGGCGATTAAACAAGTGGCATCAGGCCGTTTCGGCGTCACCACTGAATATCTGGTCAATGCCGACGACATTCAAATTAAAATCAGCCAGGGCGCAAAACCTGGCGAAGGCGGACAGCTGCCCGGCCATAAAGTCGATGCGGTTATCGCCCGTGTGCGCCATTCCACACGCGGCGTCGGCTTAATTTCACCGCCGCCGCACCATGATATTTATTCGATTGAAGATTTGGCGCAGTTGATTCATGACTTGAAAAACGTCAATCCCGAAGCGCGTATCAGCGTCAAACTGGTCTCGGAAGTTGGCGTCGGCACCGTTGCGGCCGGCGTTTCCAAAGCCCATGCCGATCATGTCACCATTTCCGGCTTTGACGGCGGCACCGGCGCAAGCCCGATGACCTCAATCAAACACGCGGGTTTACCGTGGGAAATAGGCCTTGCCGAAACCCATCAAACACTGGTGTTGAACAAACTGCGCGGACGCATCGCCGTGCAAGTCGACGGCGGTTTACGTACCGGCCGCGATGTTATCATCGGCGCCTTATTGGGCGCGGACGAATTCGGCTTTGCCACCGCGCCGTTAATCGTGTCCGGCTGTTTAATGATGCGCAAATGCCACCTGAACACCTGCCCGGTCGGCGTCGCCACACAAGACCCTGAACTGCGCAAACGCTTTACCGGTCAGCCTGAGCATGTGGTTAATTATTTCTTCATGGTCGCGGAAGACGTGCGTCAGTGGATGGCAAAACTGGGTTTTCGCACGCTTAACGACATGATCGGACGCTCGGACTTACTGGACATGCAGCGCTCGCTGAACCATTGGAAAACCGAAGGTTTGGATTTCAGCCGCGTGTTCCATAAACCCGAAGTGGCCGATGGCACCATTCTTTATCACCACGAAACCCAAGATCACGGCCTGGCTCAAGCGCTCGATCATCAACTGATCGCCGCCGCACAACCGGCACTGGAACACGGCCAAGCGGTGGTGATTAATACACCGATCCGCAACATCAACCGCACTTTCGGCGCCATGTTGTCCGGTGAAGTTGCCAAGCGTTACGGCCATCAAGGCTTACCTGAAGACACGATTGCGATTCACGTCAAAGGTACCGCCGGCCAAAGTTTCGGCGCCTTTTTAGCGCAAGGCATCAGCATTGAGCTTGAAGGCGAAGGCAACGATTATGTCGGCAAAGGCATGAGCGGCGGACGCATCGCCATTTACCAACCTAAAGACTGCCCGATTACACCTGCAGACAACATTATCGTTGGCAATACCGTGTTGTACGGTGCCATCAGCGGCGAGTGCTATTTTAGCGGCGTAGCTGGCGAGCGTTTTGCCGTGCGTAATTCCGGCGCATTGGCCGTTGTCGAAGGCGTCGGCGATCATGGCTGTGAATATATGACCGGCGGCGTTGTCGTGGTACTCGGACAAACCGGACGCAATTTTGCCGCAGGCATGTCCGGCGGTATCGCCTATGTGCTGAATGAAGGAAATGACTTCGACAAGCGCTGCAATATGGCCATGGTCGACATCGAACCCATCCTTGATGAAGATGACACGCTGGAAGCCATCGCACATCAAGGCGGCGACCTGGAAACACATGGCCGCGTCCACATCATGTCCGATATGACGCGCCATGATGCACAGCGATTGAAGCACTTGATTGAGAACCATAAGCGTTATACCAACAGTGCCAGGGCGCAGCACATTCTGGATAATTGGCAAGACTTCCTGCCGCGCTTTGTAAAAGTCATGCCGGTCGATTACCGCGCGGCACTGAAACAAATTCAGGCCGAACGAGCCGCCGCGACGGCGTAGTTACTCGCTATAAACTCAGTCCATGAAAAGCACGAAAATTTTGCTTAATTTAATGACCTCGCTACGCTAGCGTTGAAACGGGGAAAATTTTTTCGTGCCTTTCGTGCTTTTCGCGGACGAAATAACATCACACATCATTGTGACATTTAAGTAGAAGGTATTAAAGATGGGTAAACCAACCGGGTTTATGGAACTAGAGCGCACTGAGCGACACACAACATCGCCGAGCGACCGTATCCAGCATTATCGCGAATTTACACTAGCCCCCAGCGATGCCGAAGTGGCTGAACAGGGTTCCCGCTGTATGGATTGCGGCATCCCTTTTTGCCATAACGGCTGCCCGGTCAACAACATCATCCCGGACTGGAATGACAGCGTTTATCGGGGCGATTGGCAACAAGCGCTGGACATACTACACAGCACTAATAATTTTCCTGAGTTTACCGGACGCATTTGTCCCGCCCCCTGCGAGGCCGCTTGCACGCTGAACTTGCAAGAACAGCCGGTCACTATTAAGTCGATAGAATGCGCCATTATCGACAAAGGCTGGGACATGGGCTGGGTAAAACCGCAAATCCCGCAAAAACGCACCGGCAAGCGTGTTGCCGTTATCGGCTCAGGCCCTTCAGGGCTGGCCTGCGCCCAACAACTCGCCCGCGCCGGACACGAAGTCGTGGTCTATGAAAAGAATGACCGTATCGGCGGCTTATTGCGTTACGGCATCCCCGATTTCAAAATGGAAAAATCGCATATCGACCGGCGCATTGCGCAAATGCAAGCCGAAGGCGTCAGATTCAGACCCAACAGCCATATCGGCAGCGATATTCCTGCACAAAAAATACTCGCCGACTACGACGCAGTCGTTTTGGCTGTAGGCTCCGAACAACCGCGTGACCTGGAAGTTCCGGGACGCAATGAAATGCAAGGCGTTTATTTTGCGATGGATTTTTTGCGCCAGCAAAACAAGCGCAACGCGGGCGACAGCATCGCCGAAGATGACACCATTAGCGCAACCGACAAACACGTTGTCGTTATCGGCGGCGGCGACACCGGTTCCGACTGTATCGGCACCTCAATACGCCAAGGCGCAGCGTCTGTCGTGCAGCTGGAAATTTTGCCGCAACCGCCTGAAAAAGAAAATAAACTACTGACCTGGCCACTGTGGCCGAACAAATTGCGCACCACCTCGTCACATAACGAAGGCATTAAAAAGCGTTACTTTAGCGTCAATACCCAAAGCGTTACCGGCAAAGACGGCAAAATAACCCATTTGAATGCGGTCGAAGTGGAATGGAAGCAAGAAGGCGGCCAGTGGAAAATGAGCGAAAAACCGGACAGCGCGTTCACACTGGAAGCCGACATCGTGTTTTTAGCCATGGGTTTTGTGCATCCAGTACACGAAGGCTTGTTAAAAGAGCTGGGCGTAGAACTCGAACGCAACAACATCAAAGCCAACGACAAACAATATAAAACATCGGTCGACAAAGTGTTTGCCGCCGGTGATGGACGGCGCGGGCAATCGCTGGTGGTGTGGGCGATACGCGAAGGCAGGCAAGCCGCCAGAGCAGTCGATGAATTCCTGATGGGAACCTCGGAACTGCCAAGGTAATTTTGCAGTGCTTTAGCGGATTAACACCGCTAAAGCGCTTTAGTTTTTGTTATCAAACAGCGTTTACACCGATAGACGGTAATCAGCTTTCCCTGTTGCACATCAAACTGTTTTTCCTGTAAAACCTCCCATTTATGAAAACCACTGCGGCATAAAGTATTACCTTTATGCCGTTCTGATAGTTTGGGGCGTTTAAATTGAACCACATCACCCATCACTTTTCTCCCGTTGACCTACAAATAAGTTACTGTCACCACAAATTTATTCCCTAACACCCTGTGACCGTTTATTTTTTCGAGTAATCTTACAATGAACCGATTAAGAGACAAAATCCGCGACATCCCCGACTTCCCCAAACCCGGCATTATCTTCAAGGATATTACGCCGCTGGTCAAAGACCCCGCCATGCTCCGGCTGACCGTGCATCAATTACTGCATCCCTTTTTGGGCAGAAACATTAGCGTTGTCGCCGGCATGGAAGCGCGTGGCTTTATTTTCGGTTCGCTGGTCGCCTGGGAACTAGGCCTGCCTTTTGTACCGTTAAGGAAACCCGGAAAACTGCCTTACGATGTGCAAAGCGTATCGTACGACCTTGAATACGGCTCAGCCACACTGGAAGCGCATATTGATGCGTTTGATGAGAATGATCGCGTTTTATTGATTGACGACCTCTTAGCCACCGGCGGAACGGCAAAAGCCAGCTGTGAATTGGTCGAACAACTGGGCGCGACAGTCGAGGCCTGCGCCTTTGTAGTGGAGCTGGATTTTCTCGAAGGCCGGAAAAAATTGGGCCATTACGAAATCCATTCACTACTGCATTATTGATTTAAAACACCGGGCAAAAAACGTTTCGCCCGGTGTCTTTTTTCATATTCATCGTTCCCACGCTCCAGCGTCGACTTCACCAGCCATCCATATTTCTTGCTCCCAAACTCCAGAGGCTGTGAAAGTATTCTGAAATTAGGCGGAATTGCCAATTTCGACAACCAACAATCAATAACTTACAGCGTATTTTTTGCTGTTTTTTAATGATTTTGATAATACTTTCACAGCCTCTCCAGTTTGGGAGCGACTACAACCAAGCTCCGCTTGGTGTAACACCATCAAGCAGAGCTTGAGGGCAGGCATTCACAAGCCAAGAACTTGGGAACGATGCATCATGCAGCACTAGGCCGCATGTTCTTTAAGCCATTCTTTAAGCGC